>JAFSFY010000049.1 GCA_017434985.1 Clostridia bacterium
CCAACCGTTACGATTTGTTCTTCGAAGAACTCAACGTATATCAAATGCGTGAGCCGGTGTACTTCACGGCGTACAAAGATGGTGTTGCAGTGAGTAAAGAACTGAAATACTCGGTGCAGACCTATGCCGGCAAGAACGCTGCTGTTACTGCCAAAAACCTGGGTGACTTGGTTGTGGCGATGATGAAGTACGGCGATTCGACCTACGCGTATGTCAACTAATGACGTAATGTACATAGAAATGGCATAAACCATTTTGTATGTAAATCCGGTGAAAGGAGGAAATAGAAAATGTTCAAAAAACCTGAACTCGAAGTGATCAAATTCCTCGCTCAAGACGTGTTGACCACTTCCAACGGCGGCGGCGGCGTGGTGCTTCCGCCCGATGAAGAAGGCTTCGAATAAGCCTTCCTAAGCGGCAAAAGGATGGATCGTAAGATCCATCCTTTTGTTCGTGTATGGAGAAATCTTGCTGAACGCAGATGGCAGACTACCGCCTTGCTTGCGCAAAAAGAGGGTTCAATCCTCTATGCAACTAAAAGGTCCCCACGGTATTGCTTCGTGTCAAGCAATACCGTGGGGACCGATTTTTATATAGTAAATTCCGTTCGCTTGATGATATGTTGTTGAAACGGTGCGTCCAATTCATTGAAATAGCCGCTCCAACCCCACACGCGCACGATGAGGTTGCGGTGGTTTTCAGGATGCGCCAGCGCATCCAACAACACGTCGCGGTTGATGGTGTTCAGTTGCAACTGATGACCGCCGCGTAAAATGAAAAACTTCACCAATTGTGCCATCTTGGCAATGCCCTCGCCGTTACGAAACACGGTGTCGTGAATTTCGAGCGTGAGCGGGCCGCCGTTGATGATTTTGGAGAGATCAAATTTGGTGAAGGATTGAATGCACGAGAGGGGGCCGTTTACGCGGGCGACGAGCGACGGTGAAAAACCGCATCCGAACATTTCTCCCGCTTTTCGTCCGTCGGGGGTGGCTCCCAAATCTACGGAGGTGGTGTAATAGCCTTGTGCACTGCCTGTTCCCGCACGGAACACACCGCCAAATGGGTGCGGTTTTCCGTTCACGTGGGAGGCGAATGTTTCCATCAATTCACCCGCAATGGTATCTACCGCATCGTCGTTGTTGCCCATTTTCGGGCAATCGAGCAACCGATTGCGAAGTGGGGCATATCCTTCAAAATTGGCCGCCAAAGCATCAAGCAGCGTTTGTTTGTCGTAATCGCCCACCTGATAGATCACGTTGTTTATGGCGGCAAGTGAATCGGCAGCGGTGGAAATGCCTGCCGAGAGCAACCCGTAATTTTTATAAACAGCGCCGCCCTGTGATACGTCCAACCCTTTCTCCAAACATCCTTCCACAAACACGGACAGATAGGGAGAGGGGGGGATGTAAGGGAACACGGCTTGCGCCATCAACCGATCGCTTTGTACACAAATCTTTTCTTTGACTGCGGCCAACAATTCGTCAAACGTGTCGCACGCGAGCAGAGATTCCGTAACGGCTTCGAGCACGGCAAGCGGGAAGTTCATCACGCGCAGGTTGGGAATCTCCATCCCTTTTCCCGGAATGGTAAATTCCCAACACGCCGCCACGGCATAATCGGCGGCATCCTGTGGAGCATACCCGAGCGCAATCAAACCGGGGATCACCACGTCGTCGTTGGAATATTGAGGAAAACCAAGCCCTAACTTAGTCATTTGCGTGCCGAGTTCGTACAACTCGTCGGGAGTGTTCTTGTTTACGCGCAGATTGATTTTGGGGTCAATCAGGCACAATTCCATCGAAGCTTCCATACACAGTCTCGACAGATCGTTAAAGGCGTCGTTTCCATCCTTGTCGCAACCGCCAAGCACCAAACTTTGTCCATTGTCACCTTGTTGAGCGCCCATATACGTGTCGGTATCCACGTTGAGCGAGAGGAAAAATTCTTCCAACAATTCAAGCAATGTTTCCCGAGGAATGCCCGCCTTTACGTCGTGACGATAAAACGGATACATATATTGATCAAATCGCCCGATGGTCAGGTGGATATTGCGATTGGCACGCAACGTGAAGATGAGCAGTTTCATCATTACTAACGCTTCGTGAAAGGTTTGCGGTTTTTGATGCGGTACACGGCACAAGGCGCGATAAAGATCATCCGCGCCCGCTTTTCGAGCGTCATCGCGGCAACGATCGGCAAAGGCGAGCACCGCGTCCAATGCAATCAACACGGCATCGTAATATTCCTTTTGTTGCGGCAGACAATGAGCCCGTTTTTGCGCCACAGCTTGTTGAATATGATCCAATCCGTTGTTGAGAGCGTAAGCATAGTCGGGTGTGTTGTTGCCGCAACTCCAATCGGTCCATATTTCGTTGCCGTCACGGTCACGACAGATCGCAAACCGTTCGCGTGATTGTGTAAACCCGATGCGATCGTTCGGGAATAAAAAAGGTGTTTCCGCTTCCAGTGAAGCTTTCAATAACAACGCGTCACGCAGAAGAGGAGATTTATCCCATACCAAGGCCGTAGCATCCACGCGTTCGCGGCGTTGATGTTTATATGCGCCTTGTTCCACCAGCGCAAGACGGTGTTGTATGAGCTCGGTCATCAACAAAACTCCTTTTATAAGACGACGGCGGCAATGCCGTTCTTTTTGAACAGTTCAAGGCGTGGGTTGGGGGCAACGCTTTCGTCAAATGCAGGTTGAAACACGCGCCCAAGTGACGCGTATTTACCACCCGCCGCCGTGTGATACGGCAACAATTCAATGCGGTCAACACCGTTTTCTTTTAACAATGCCGCGATAGCGGCAAGGTTTTGTTCGGTATCGGTCACGCCGGGGATGAGCGGTGTGCGTACCACAAACGGAACACCGCTTTGACATAGGATACGGAAGTTTTCCAAAATAACCGCGTTGCTAACGCCGGTGAAGTGACGATGGGCGGCATCCTCTAGCAATTTTAGGTCGTACAGCACGTAATCAGTATGGGACAACACGGCGCGAAACACGTCTGAATCGGCATAGCCGCAGGTTTGTATCGCGCGGTGCAGGTGTCCGCACAATCGTTGCAAACAATCTTGCAGAAACTCGGGATGGGAAAGCGGTTCTCCGCCCGAGAAGGTGACACCACCCGTAAGAAGGTCGCGATTTTTGAGGAGCTGTGAGACCAATTCTTCAGGTGTAAAGGAGGATGCCGCCCATCGCAATGCATGTGCGGGACAAGCCGCCACACTGTTTTCGGTTAAGGCCCCGTTTTCGCCTGCGCGTACACACGCGCCGCAACCACGGCATCCGTTGGTATTTTTGCAAATTTCGTTGTGAAAAGCCTGCCCCTCGGGATTGTGACACCACGAGCAGAGGAGAGGGCAGCCTTTTAAAAATACCGTAGAACGGATGCCGGGACCGTCATACACCGAAAATTCTTCAATTGCGAACACAAGTGCTGTTTTCATAACCGTCACCATGATAATTATATGGCAAACTCTTGACAGTTTCTAGCCGTATATTGTATGATAATAGCGAAATATTGCTTTCGGAGGAAATCAATGTATTTTCATCAGTGGGAAAACTCTGTCAATAATGACAACTTTAACGTCGTTTTGTATGACAACATCGTTTTTGCCACCCATTTTCATAAAAGTTATGAATTGATGTACGTCATCAGCGGTGAAGTTTTGTGCACCGTCAACGGCGTCACCGACGTGTTGTCGGCGGGGGAGTGGGGGCTTTGTTTGCCGAACGAATTGCACTCTTATCGTACCGAAAGCCACTCCAAAATGCTCGTGTGGGTTTTTTCGGGCGATCACGTGCGTTCTTTTGACAAAGAAATGAAAGGCAAACACGGTGATCATTTTCGCTTTCACTGTCAACCGTCAGTGGAGACGTTTGTCCACCAAAATTTGATTGAAACAGCTACAGACGATCCGTTTTTATTGAAAGCATGCTTGTATGCTTTGTGCAGTGAATGGCGGCGTGACGTGAAAATCATTGAACAAGATGATCGGCACGGTGCTTTGTTTATCGCGGTTTTGGATTATATTGCGGAAAATTATTGTCGCAATATCACCGTATCGGAGGTGGCGGAAACACTTGGGTACGATTATCACTACATTTCCCGCAGTTTTAAGCGCCATTTTCATATGTCCTTTGCCGATCTTGTCAACACTTATCGAGTGGAACACGCTTGCGGCTTGCTGGAAAGCAGCGATGATACCATCGTGCACATTGCCTTTGACAGTGGTTTCCAAAGCGTGCGAACCTTTAATCAGGTCTTTAAAGAGCGAACGGGTCTGACCCCGATCGCCTATCGGCAATCCAAGCCGAAAAACAACAAAAAATAGCCATTGCCACGCAATTTACGGCAAGATTTTGCCGATTGTTTGTATTAAGATAACAATGAGAAAAGAAAGAATATGAGGTGTCAATGCCGTGAAACAACAAGCCTTACGCGCCCCGGCGTATCCCTTGATCAATATAGATCCGTATACCAGCATTTGGAGTTTTGCCGACAACTTATACGACGATACCCCGCGCTTGTGGCCTGGGAAAGCCACGCTGATGTTGGGATTGGCGGAAATTGATGGCCAAACATATCGGTTTATGGGGAAAGACGGCGGGGAAGATATTCCGACGATGGAACAAACGTCGGTTTCCTTTGACACCTTTTCTACGACCTATACGTTTACAATGAACGGCGTGGAATTGACGGCGTGCTTTTTGTCGCCGCTGATCCCCAGCGATTTGATGTTGGCTTCTCGTCCCGTTACGTATATGAAAGTGACGGTGAGTTCCTTGGATTGTAAAGCGCACGCGGTGCGTGTGACGGTGAAGGTGGCGGATCCCGTTTGCAGTGAGCAGACGCGTGATTGGTTATGGCCTTGCCGTTGGTACGAAGAAAAGACGGATGATGCTCTCAAAACGATGCGCCTTGGCACCTTGGAACAAGCGATCCTCGGCAAAAGCGGCGACAATAACGGTATCGATTGGGGTTGGTTTTACCTGTCGGTTGACGGCGATGCCGAAGTTGGACCTTGCCGTATCGACACCTATCCGTCCATCTATGCCCAAACTGCACTACATACCGAAACGGCACCCGACGCATTGTTCTTATTTGCATACGACGATGTTCATTCGTTGATCTATTTCCGTCAACCGATTGACGCGTATTGGAAAAAAGATGGCCAAACCATCGAAGAGGCGATAGCGGCGGCCTATCGCGAATATACGGAAGTTGCGGAGAAGTGCTGCGCTTTTGACCGTGATATGGTGGCGCGTGCCGAAGCGGTTGGCGGCCGCGAATATGCCGAAATGTTGCAGTTGGCGACGCGGCAGGTGATGGCGGCACATAAACTGACGATTGATCCCAATGGCAATCTCTTGTATGTTTCCAAAGAATGTTCTTCCAATGGTTGTGCCGCCACATTGGACGTGACCTATCCCTCCATACCGCTTTATTTGTTGTACAACGTGGAATTGGTCAAAGGGATGGTGCGCCCGATCTTTGATTATGCCGCCACCGATGATTGGCAGTTCGATTTTGCTCCGCACGATGCGGGACGCTATCCCATTTTGAACGGTCAAGCTTACGGCGAGGGTATCCTTCTCGAATACCAAATGCCGGTGGAAGAATGCGGCAATATGCTCATCACGTTGGCCGCGATTGCCGATGTGGAAGGCAATGCCGATTTTGCCGCGCAATATCGTGAGGTTCTTGATACATGGGTCAACTATCTGCACAAATATGGTGCCGATCCGGAATATCAACGTTGTACCGACGACTTTGCAGGCAATATGGCACACAACTGTAACCTGTCTATTAAGGCGATTATGGGCCTTGTCGGCTATGCCAAACTGTGTAATATGTGGGGCGAAAAAGCCTTGGCGGAAAGCACCTTGACGGCGGCGCGCGAGATGGCGAACGGTTGGGTGGAGAGAGCCGCCAACGGCGACGGCAGTTATCGGTTGGCTTTTGACCGCCCCGGCACGTACAGTATGAAATACAACGTCATTTGGGATAAGGTGTGGAACAGCGGTTTGTTCCCCGATGAAGTGCTTCGTTCGGAATTTGAAAGTTACAAACAACATCTCAATCCCTATGGTTTGCCGCTGGATAATCGAGCGGACTATACCAAATCCGACTGGTATTTGTGGGTAGCGTCGTTGGCCGATACCAAAGAAGAATTCGAAGAATTTATTCATCCGTTGTGGTTGTCATATCATCTGACGCCCGACCGTGTGCCAATGACCGACTGGTATTGCACGCTCACTGCTCATCATAGCATCTTCTGTCACCGCACGGTACTGGGTGGCCTGTGGATGCGTCTCCTTGCGGATAACCGATAAAAAAATCCCCGACCGATGGTCGGGGATTTTTTACGATTATTCGACAAAGGGTAGCTCGGTCATACGCAGTTTGGCGCAACCGTAGGGGATAAGGACCATCGCTTCTTTTTCGGCGGTGGCGATGCGCGATTCGGGAATTTTGGCACATACCGTTTCAAAACCGTCTTCCAACCCCCAATCAATGGGTTGCAGGTTTGCTGTTACGGTTACGGGCGGTTCGCTTTCGGAGAACGGGGTTGCTGCCACGGGGTGACGTTCCACGGTAAGGGCATTGTCAGCAAAGCCAAACGCCCACGGAGATTTCGGGGTCAATTCGTAGTCGCAGTAAGGGAATTTGCGGGGGGTACCGTTGCGCTCGTATTCGAACATTTCTTTCTCGTAAGCAATCGGTAGGGAGAACAGCAAACTGCCGCATTTTACGACGTGTAAGCCGTGAGGACGTGCTTCAAAGTGCGCTTCGGTATCAAAAGTGACCGTTACTGTGTGGATTTCGCCGCCTTTTACCGAAATGGCAACGGCTTCGGCGGCTACGCCGTCAACCGCCACGTTTTTGGCAAAGGAAGGAATACGCACCCGCAAGGTCATATCGCGTGCGGCCTCTATGTGATAGGTCAAGCGGTTCTCGAACGGATAGTTGGTTTCCAACGAAACGGTGTAGCCGTCGGTTGTGAGGGTGCTCGGCACCGGCACGGCGGAAATGACCGTATCGTTGTTATGCATAAAGGAAGCCAAGGTCAACTTCGGCCAGCCTTGGTTGAAGTTGGAAGTGCAGCAACCGAAATGCGGTTCCAGGCCGAACAGGTGCGCTTCTTCGGTGTTGGTACGGAAGAGCGAGCGGCCGGGGAATTTTTGGCACGCGATCTGGTTGCTCATTTGCACGTATTGGTGAGTCCACATATCTTCGCTGATGGTAGCGGGCAACGCGTTAAAGGCGGCCACTTCCAAGCGCTCGGCCCATTTGTCGTCACCCGTTTTGGCAAAGAGGTGCTCGTACGAATACATCAGTTCTACTACCGAGCAGAGTTCGGTGCCCTGAATGGGGGAGAGACCCGACAGGCATTCGTCACCCGTAAAAGTTTCCACGGGGGTGCCATTGTGATCTTTCAGTACACGGTAAAGTGCTTCGGCATCGTCGCGGTACTCGTCACCGAGCAGGTCGGCACTGACCGCCTCGCTTTTGAGCATCATACCCAGGTTGACGATGTGGGTGTGAAAAGTCCATTTGTTGAGCGGGCGTTTCCACGTATCGGTGAATTCGCGATAATCGGCACCTTGCGCTTTCAAAATGCCGGCTAACTTGCGCAACCATTCTTCGGGGAAATGGCGATAGGCAAAGTCAATGGCGATGCAGCATTCAAACCAACGGAATTTCGCCCAACCGAACAACTCGATCGTCTTATTTTGAAGCAGCTCGTAATAGTTTCTCAAAATGCGATACACCACGGTCGGGATACGCTCGTCGCGCGAACAATCGTAATACACGGTCAATACCTTGGCGATCAGTTGTACCGCCCACGTGTCGTACTTGGCGCGTTCTTCGGGAGCGCACGGGCAGATCCATCCGTCCTCCGCTTGGCGTTCTACGATGGCGTCGATATACTTTTTCGCCCGTGCGATCGCATCGGCGTCTTCCAACAAGTAGGCAAGCGGAATAAAGCCGTCCAGCCAATACGGAACGCGTTCCCATCCTTCACGATTGCCGCCGATCCACATACTGTCACGCACATCGGGCCAAATTTTGTCCAAATTACCGCTCAAGCCGGCAAGCTGAATTTCCAACTGGCGTTTCAGCCATCCTTGCGGCTTGATCTCGTTGCTTGTGTAAAAGTTCCATTTTCTCATCATTCTCACCTCGTAAATTGAGTATATCACATAGAAAAGTCGATTTCTATTGCGAATTTCATTCTGAATATTGACAATATCACAATTTGGTGTATACTGTTACGCGGTGATGATATGCACGGTATTGATTTGAACAAACCAATTTTATACAAGCATTCGTCCTTGCGCTTTTTTGCCGAGCATGAGTGGCATATTGATCGTTTGTGTGAAGACGACGTATTGCTTCTCGTGTTTGACGGCGTACTTCGTTTTTCCGAGGATGGTGTGATGCGCGAACTTGGTGCGGGAGAGTACTATATTCAACGTCGCGGCGGTTTGCAAAAAGGTGAAAGGGAAAGCGATACGCCACGCTATTTGTACGTTCACTTTCACGCCGAGTGGGGCGAGGGGGAGGGCATTCTTCCCTTTTGCGGCACGTTTGACGTGGCACAGTTGGAACCGATGATGAAGAAAATGGACCGTTTGGCGCACGGTGATTATACGTATACCGAGCGAAATGCAGTTTTCACTGCCTTGCTATCCCAACTTTTTGGCAGCGAAAAACCGCGCAGTACGGCGGATGAGGTGGCGGCGTTTATGGAAACACATCTGCAAGAGCCGTTATCGCTTGAACGCTTGGGCGCTGAGTTCCACTTCAGCAAAAATCATCTCATCAATCTGTTTAAGCGGGCCTTCGGCGTTACGCCGACCCAATATTGGAATCGCCTTAAATTACAAAAAGCCAAACACTTGTTGGAAGTTACGTCCGACTCTGCAGCGACCATCGCGGAAATGTGCGGGTTTGGCGACTATTCGCATTTTTATCGCTTGTTTTTGCGCGAAACGGGGCTTTCGCCGATCAAGTGGCGTGAGCAACTGCGTGAAAGGGGAATTTCGTAATGTCTGTCAATTACAAACCAACCAAATTTACCTGCTATCTTTCGTATTTGTCTATGGCGGCGGTGGCCGGATTACCGCCCCTTTTGTTTTTGCCGTTCCGCGAAATGTTCGGTATTTCGTATACGCTGCTCGGCACCTTGGTGTTGATCAACTTTTTTACACAACTGGCGGTAGATCTGTCTTTTACATTTTTTGCTCACCGTTTGAATATCCATAAAGCGATTCGCGTGATGCCGATGCTATTGGCACTCGGTTTTGTGGTATACGGCTTGATTCCGACGCTTTTTCCTGCCAACGCCTATTTGGGTCTTTGCATCGGCACCGTGCTGTTTTCGGCGGCAGCAGGTCTGTGCGAAGTGTTGCTCAGCCCATTGGTCGCGGCATTGCCCTCGGATAATCCCGACCGTGAAATGAGCAAACTGCATTCGCTGTATGCGTATGGCTTGCTCTTTGTGATCATTTTCAGCACGGTGTTTTTACAACTCTTTGGGGCGAAAAATTGGTTGTGGCTGGTATTGCTTTTTTCGGCTGTCCCCGTGGTCGTGGCGATTTTGTTCGCAACGGTGCCGCTTCCCGATATGACGGTCTCGCGTGCGGATAATTCCGCGCGTCTCGGCAAACAAGGACGGTTGCTTGCCTTATGTGCGCTTTGCATTTTTCTTGGCAGTGCCGCTGAAAACACCATGACCAACTGGGTGTCGAGTTATATGGAAAAGGCACTCGGCTTTTCAAAAGTGTGGGGCGATCTTCTCGGCATGGCCGGGTTCGCCATCTTGCTCGGCTTGGCGCGCACGTGGTACGCAAGGCGCGGCAAGAACATTTTGAATACGTTGCTTGTCGGTATGATCGGTGCTACGGTATGTTACGTAATTGCCGGCACGGTTTCGAATGCGATCATTGCTTCTTTGGCGTGTATTCTCACCGGTTGGTTCACGTCGATGCTGTGGCCGGGTACGCTGATTTTGATGGAGGAGCGTATTCCTCACGCCGGTGTGACGGCGTATGCGTTGATGGCCGCTTGCGGTGATCTGGGTGCCTCGTTGGCACCGCAGTTGATGGGGGTGCTTGTGGATACGGTGGCGGCAAGCAACTGGGCCTCTGCCTTTGTCTCTCCCGAACAGATTGGGATGAAAGTAGCGGCGCTCGTTACGACAATTTTCCCCTTGTTGGGCGCCATGCTGCTGTTAGGTATGAAAAAAAGGAAAATACGCTAAAAGAAGTGCGTTTGCTTGCTTGACTTTTGTGCAAGTTCTATGTTAAAATGCTATTGTGGCACAATTTATATACTTCTATATGGCGAGCAGGTGTTTTTTTTCGCTTTTAAGCGGTTTCGGCTGCTCCTCTTTGCGTATAAAAAGTGTCCTGCAACTGAAACCGTTGCTTTCGGTTGCCAATTTATTAAAGGAGAGGATCATATGAAAAAATTCCTTTCGATCCTGCTGGTAGTGGCCTTGTTGTTTATGGCCATGCCCGCAAACGTGTTTTATCTGCCTGCGTTCGCGTCCAATGTGATGGACGAAGAAACAAATGCGGATGACGGTAATTGGACAGACGGTACGGTCCCTACGCGCGGATCGACCACGACGCTGTTCCCGGCCGGCACAACGCCGACGGCGCCGGCACCGACCGACCCTGAAGAGGGTCCGCTGTTTGCCAACTTCACTTCCGAAGCGCGGTATAATCTTGCGATTTCGGAAAGCAGAATTACCCTTGGCAACAGTGTGAACGCCACACTCACCTATGACGAAGCGGGTGCTGCGAAGGTGACCTATACCAACGGTTCCGGTAATACGGGTCGTTTGGGTGAATCGGCTGTTATCATTGCACCCTCGATCAATATTCCGGTTGCCGGCAACGAAGTGGTTGTTGCCAAGGTCAAGGTGGTTACCACCATAACCAACGATACCGGATTCCTCACCTACGGCAACCACGTGCAAGCCGGCGGCGTGCGCGTTACTTCTCCCGGTAACGGTAATGTGACCTACAAAATTGGTGATAGCGGCATTTTGGATGCCGGTAACGGTTGGGTATACGTCGCGTATACCGACGCGGCTCAAGTTGAAGCACTTGGTGTGCCCACGGGTTCTACTTGGGGCAATTTCTCGTTCCAAGCCCATGGTAGCTACTTCAATGTCAACGATACGATTTCTATCGCTTGGGTAGGTGCGTTTACCAGCTTGGCGGCAGCCAAAGCGTGGGATGCGACCGGTGCGGCGACCTCTACCGCTCCGACTACCACGACGACCAAGAAGACGACTACCACGACTAAAGCGACTACGACCACGACGTCTACCACGACCACGACTACGACGTCCACCACGCAACCGACTGTTCCTGCCGATCCGTTTGGCAGAGCGGGAACTTTCTTCCTCGATTTTACGACGGTGGACGACTATAATCTTTACACCGGGTGGGGCGATTGGCGTTTGAGCGGTGAAGGCACCGCGTACGAAAACACCTCTGCGGCTGCCACCCCGCGTGAACACGGTTTGATGTATGACACCGAAATCGGTGCACTCAAACTGGTGAAAAAAGCGGGTTATACCGGCAGTAACTTTGGTTTCTCCTTCGCCGGACGTGTCGCCGGCATTGCCGGTGACAACTATGACGATTATCCGATTCTTGCGTTGAAGGTCAAGATGTCCTCCAAAGCAAAACCCGGACAAATTGTGTACAGAAAAGAAGACGGTGCATGGGCTTACGGTAAGAACACCGGTACCCCTGCCGCTTACACGGGTGAATGGCAATTGATCCTCATCAACGCGGTGGACTATGCGACCAATAACCCGACCGTCAATGGTTGGAAAGGTATCAACGCGATTATCGGTACCAACGCAACCGCCTTTGAAGAGGGTGAAACCTACGGTTACGTCGCTTGGGCCGGCGCCTTCAAAACGGCGGCCGATGCCGAAGCGTACTACCTCTCCAACACCGAAGTCACCAATCCGTTGATTGCGGACTTCCGTACCGAAGAGCAATACGATACCGCTGTCGAAACCGGCAAACTTGCCCTTACCGGTGACCCGGCCAACGGCACGCTCTCTTACGGCGACGGTGCCTTGAAAGTGACCTACTTGAACGGCAAACCGGTTACTGCCGGTTCCCGCCGCGGTGAGACCGGCATCAACATTTACGCCAACAATCAAGTATTGGTTTCGGCCGGCAAGATCGTGGTGGCGAAAGTGAAAGCCAACACCTACGGCCATGCCGACGGTTTCCTCGGATATGGCGATAAAGTGTGGGCCGGTTCTACCCAAATTGGTTCCGGTGCGGTTGTCGGCAACGGCAACCACCCCTATGCGACTAAGTTCGATTGGGCGATGGATGCCGGCAACGGCTGGACCTATGTGGCGTACAACACCGAAGCTTCGGTGGCTGACGTGGCTGCCGGCTCTGCTTGGGAACGTTTCTTCATCCAAGGCCAAGGCGTGTCCTATCAACAAAATGAGTCCATTCAAGTGGCTTGGGTTGGCGCGTTCGATAGCCTCGAAGCTGCTAAAGAATGGGATCCCGACTATGTCGCTCCCGCGACCGGCAAAGCCGGCACCTTCTTTATCGACTTCACCAACACCCGCGACTTCTTGACCAAAGGTCAATGGGCTGACTACCGTGTTGGCGGCGAAGGCGTTGTCTTTGAAAACACCTTCAATGTGACGAACGGTAACACCACCGTTCCGAAGTATAACCTCGAAGTAGGCGCTTTGGAACTCGTGAAAGCGACCGGTTACACCGCTAACAACTTCGGCTTCACCTTCGGCAAACGCAACGCGGCTCAAGTGGCCGGCGGCGACAACGTGGCCGATTATCCGGTCCTCGCGCTGAAAGTGAAGATGTCTCCGAAAGCCATTCCCAACGGTGTGCTCCAAAACAGCGGTAGTTCCCCGATGTGGGTTGGCTTGGGTGCTAGCAACACCATTCCTTCCTACACCGGCAACTGGCAATTGATCCTTCTCAATGCCACCAGCCAATCCAAGATTGAGGGCGACGATTCCTGGAAAGGTATCAACGCCATCCTCGGTAAAAACGCGACCGATTTCGCCGAAGGCGAAACCTACGGTTACGTGGCATGGGCCGGCGCGTTTGCCACGGTGGAAGACGCAAAAGCTTACTATGCATTGACCGATGCGAATCATCAACATACTTACGACAACGCTTGCGACGCTGACTGTAACGAATGCGGCGCGACTCGCGAAGTGGGCGACCACACCTACGGTGACTGGGTCGTGGATACCGAACCCACCACCGAAGCGGAAGGTTCGAA
>JAFSFY010000004.1 GCA_017434985.1 Clostridia bacterium
CCAACCGTTACGATTTGTTCTTCGAAGAACTCAACGTATATCAAATGCGTGAGCCGGTGTACTTCACGGCGTACAAAGATGGTGTTGCAGTGAGTAAAGAACTGAAATACTCGGTGCAGACCTATGCCGGCAAGAACGCTGATGTTACTGCCAAAAACCTGGGTGACTTGGTTGTGGCGATGATGAAGTACGGCGATTCGACCTACGCGTATGTCAACTAATGCATAACGCGCGCGACAACGGTGCAAACATTTTGAAAAGGACCGCGGCACAAAAATGCTGCGGTCCTTTTTGTAAAAAACCCGCCTTGCATCGGTTGATGCAAGGCGGGTTTTGATGTTACTCTTCCGTTTCTTCCTTGGGGAATTTTTGGATATGTACCGTTTCGATGCGGCGCTCGTCCATACTCAGAATGACGAATTCCAAATCTTCATAGGTGAGAGCGGCGTTTTCGTCAGGCTCGGGGATGCGGCCGAGCTGATAAATGAGGAAGCCGGCAAGCGTTTCATAATCTCCTTCCGGAAGTTCCACGCCGGTGAGCTCACTCACCTCGTCAATGGGCAGCGAGCCGTCCACCTCGAAGGTGTTTTCGCCCGTCTGCTTGATTTCTTCTTCCTCGTGGTCGTACTCGTCACGAATATTGCAGACGATGGATTCGAGCAAGTCTTCCATCGACACGATACCGGCAAGGCCGCCGTATTCGTCCAGCACCATCGCGAGCTGGATGCGTTTTTCGGTCATTTCCTCAAACAAGTCCTGGCAGTTTTTGCTGTCGGGCACAAAGTAGGGTTGGCGCATCATATCGCGCAGGGTGAGCCCGTCGGGCAACGGTTTGCCGACGTACGGCAACAAGTCTTTGATATACAGCACGCCGACCACGTGATCGATGTCCTCTTCGTACACGGGAATACGGGAAAACCCGTGATCGACACCGATGGCGATCGCTTCGAACACCGAATCTTCGACGTCCAGCGCTTCCACGTCGGTACGGGGGGTCATGATATCCTCCGCGGTGTTGTCACCGAATTCGAAGATGTTGTTGATCATATCCTTTTGCGCTTCTTCGAGGACACCGGTTTCTTCACCTTCGTCCACGAGTTGCAGGATATCCTCTTCGGTGACCGCGTTTTTGTCACGCGAAAGGCGACGTGCGAGTTTCTTGAAAATGTTGGGCTGTAAATTACCGTCAGGCGCAGGGTCCGGCATGGGAAATGTTCCCCTTTCATAATAATATTTCGATCATTATACACGATTCTGTCACAAATGTCAAATCGTATAAAAATTGTTGGAAAATCAGGGGTTTGCTCTTTACAGATTTTAAAAAAAGTGTTATGATGTGAGTTGGCGTAATGGCTATTGTTATTATTTATCCTAAAAGGAGGACATATTTCATGGCAAGAAAGTTCAAAACCATGGACGGTAACAACGCCGCGGCTCACGTATCCTATGCGTTTACCGAGGTTGCGGGTATCTACCCGATCACTCCGTCCAGCCCGATGGCAGACTACGTTGACCAATGGGCAGCACAAGGCGTGAAAAACATTTTCGGCACCACCGTTAAGGTGTCCGAGATGCAATCCGAGGCCGGTGCCGCCGGTACGGTGCACGGCTCGCTCAACGCGGGTGCTCTTACCACCACCTATACCGCGTCGCAAGGTCTGCTCCTGATGATCCCCAACATGTACAAAATCGCGGGTGAGTTGCTCCCCAGCGTGTTCCACGTGTCGGCCCGTTGCGTGGCCTCTCACGCGCTGAACATCTTCGGCGACCACTCTGACGTGTATGCTTGCCGTCAAACCGGTTTCGCGATGCTCGCCGAAACCAACCCGCAGGAAGTGGAAGACCTCGGTGCCGTGGCTCACTTGGCCGCCATCAAAGGTCGCGTGCCCTTCATCAACTTCTTTGACGGTTTCCGTACCTCTCACGAGATCCAAAAGATCCAAATTTGGGACTATGACGATCTGAAAGAGATGTGCGATATGGACGCCGTGGCGGCTTTCCGCAAACGTGCCCTCAACCCCGAACATCCCGTGATGCGCGGTTCGCACGAGAACGGCGACATCTTCTTCCAACACCGTGAAGCTTGCAACCAATACTACGATGCGCTTCCCGAAATCGTGGAAGAGTACATGGGCAAAGTGAATGCGAAGCTCGGTACCAACTATCAACTCTTCAACTACTACGGCGCGCCCGACGCCGACCGCGTCATCATCGCGATGGGCTCCATCTGCGACGTGGCGGAAGAAGTCATCGACTACCTGAACGCCGCCGGCGAAAAAGTGGGTCTTATCAAAGTCCGCTTGTATCGTCCGTTCCGTGCGGACAAGCTCTTGGCCGCTCTGCCCGAGACCGTGAAGAGTGTGGCGGTTCTCGACCGTACCAAGGAACCCGGCGCCCTCGGCGAGCCGTTGTACCTCGACGTGGTGACCGCTCTTGCGACCCAAGGCCGCACCGGCGTGAAAGTGATCGGCGGCCGTTACGGTCTCGGTTCCAAAGACACGCCTCCCTCCAGCATCTTTGCGGTATACAAAGAACTCGCGAAGGATGCGCCGAAGGCTCAATTCACCATCGGCATCACCGACGACGTGACCAACCTCTCCCTCCCCGAAGAAGTGGCCCCCAACACGGCGGCTGCCGGCACCATCGAGTGCAAATTCTGGGGTCTCGGCGGTGACGGTACGGTCGGCGCGAACAAGAACTCTATCAAGATCATCGGTGACCACACCGACAAATACGTGCAAGCGTATTTCCAATACGACTCCAAAAAGACCGGCGGTATCACCATTTCGCACCTGCGTTTCGGTGATCAACCCATCAAGAGCCCCTACTACATCAACAAGGCCGACTTTGTGGCTTGCCACAACCCGTCCTATGTGATCAAGGGCTACAAGATGGTCAACGACGTGAAACCCGGCGGCGTGTTTATGATCAACTGCCAATGGTCCGCGGAAGAGCTTGAGAAACACCTCAACGCCGAAGCGAAACGTTACATCGCCAAAAACAACATTCAACTGTACACCATCAACGCCATCGACCTCGCGATGCAGATCGGTATGGGCAAACGCACCAACACCATCCTGCAATCCGCGTTCTTCACCTTGGCGAAGGTGATGCCGCAAGAAGAGGCCATCCAATACATGAAGGATGCCGCCACCAAGTCCTACTCCAAGAAGGGTATGGACATCGTGGAAATGAACCACAAAGCCATCGATGCCGGTGCGACCGCGTTCGTGAAGATCGACGTTCCCGCCGCGTGGGCTGACGCGACCGACGATGCCGCTGCCGTGGCTTCCGAAGGCCCCGCGAAGCTCGTCAAGATGGTGGACAACATCATGGAACCTGTCGGCAAGATGAACGGTGACAGCCTGCCTGTTTCCGCGTTTATGGATCACGCTGACGGTACCTTCGAGCAAGGCGCTTCCGCTTACGAGAAACGCGGCGTGGCTGTGATGGTTCCCTCGTGGAACGAGACCACTTGTGCCAAATGTAACAAGTGCTCCTTCGTCTGCCCGCACGCCACCATTCGTCCTTTCGCTTTGAATGCGGAAGAAGTGGCGGCTGCTCCTGCCAACCTCAAGAAAGCTCCGAAACCGATCGTCAAGACCGAGTACACCTACACCTTGGCGGTGTCTCCGCTCGACTGTATGGGTTGCGGCGTTTGCGTGGGCGTTTGCCCGACCAACTCGCTGACCATGGTGGCCCGCGAGTCGCAAGAAGATCAACAAGCCGTGTTCGATTACTGTGTGGATAAGGTGTCCCGCAAACCCGAAGTGGAAGGCAACACCGTCATTTCCAGCCAGTACAAGAAACCGTTGCTCGAGTTCTCGGGCTCCTGCGCCGGCTGTGCCGAGACCGCGTATGCGCGCCTCATCACCCAATTGTTCGGCGACAGAATGTATATTTCCAACGCCACCGGTTGCTCCTCCATCTGGGGCGGCCCTGCCGCGACCTCGCCCTACACCGTGGACAAAGACGGTCACGGTCCTGCGTGGGCGAACTCCTTGTTCGAAGACAACGCGGAAAACGGCTTTGGTATGTACCTCGGTCAAAAAGCGGTGCGCAACCGTTTGATCGACCAAGTCAAAGAGATGGCGGCTTCCGACAAAGCCTCTGCCGAGTTCAAGGCGGCGGCGGATGCTTACCTTGCCACCCTCGAAAACGGCGCCGAGAACGCGAAAGCGACCGCCGCTTTGGTTGTCGAGCTTGAAAAAGCCGCGGCCGACGGTTGCCCGATCGCTCCGCAGATCCTCGACAGCAAAGAATACCTCTCCAAGAAATCCGTGTGGATCTTCGGTGGTGACGGCTGGGCTTACGACATCGGTTTCGGTGGCGTGGACCACGTGCTCGCTTCCGGTGAAGACGTGAATATCATGGTCTTCGATACCGAAGTGTACTCCAACACCGGCGGTCAGGCTTCCAAAGCTTCGCAGATCGGTCAAGTGGCGCAATTCGCCGCGGCCGGTAAAGCGATCGCCAAGAAGAGCCTTGCCGAGATCGCGATGTCCTATGGCTACGTCTACGTGGCGCAGATCGCGATGGGTGCGGATATGAACCAAACCATCAAAGCCATCGCCGAGGCCGAGGCCTATCCGGGTCCGTCCCTCATCATCGGCTACGCTCCTTGCGAGATGCACTCCATCAAGGGCGGTATGGTGAACTGCCAAGCCGAAATGAAGAAGGCTGTGGATTGCGGTTATTGGCATATGTTCCGCTTCAATCCCGCTGCGAAAGAAGCCGGCAAACCGGTCTTCACGGTGGACAGCAAAGCGCCCACCACGAGCTATCGCGACTTCATCATGAACGAGGCTCGTTATTCCTCCTTGACCCGTTCCTTCCCGGATCGTGCCGAGGCGTTGTTCAGCAAAGCCGAAGAGACGGCGGTTGCCCGTTACGAGCACCTGCTCAAACTCCAAGCGCTCTACAACGACTAATCATCAGTCACAAAACCCCGCCGAACGGAACGTTCGGCGGGGTTTTTGCTATTCTCGCCTGAGTAGAGAAGGCGAAATGGAACAGGAGAGAAGGAAAACGGAGAGTAGATTGCGTTTTGGCGGTGTATGCCTTACGATGGGAACAATACCATTCCAAAGGAGAACAACACCATGCGTAATGTAAAAATCGTGGCGGACTCGTCCGCCGATCTGCTGACCCTGAACACGGTGCCGTTCCAATCGGTGCCGTTAAAAGTGATCACCGCCGAACACGAATACGTGGACGATGAACATCTGGACATCCCGTCCATGGTGGAGGATCTGCAACACTACAAAGGACGCTCGTCCAGCGCGTGCCCGAGTGTGGGGGAATGGCTCGCGGCGTTTGGTGATGCGGACGAGGTGTATTGCGTGGCCATCACCGCCACCTTGTCGGGCAGTTATAACGCCGCGTGTATGGCGAAACAACTGTACGAAGAACAATTCCCCGACCGTCACGTGTACGTGCTCAATTCCTTGTCGGCGGGGCCGGAATTGCAGTTGCTTGTCGAAAAATTGCAAGAATTTCTCGCCCACGGTCTGCCGTTTGAGGAAGTTTGCGCACAGCTTGACGACTATCGCGAACAAACGGGACTATTGTTTTCGCTGGAGTCGCTCAAAAATTTTGCCAACAACGGCCGCGTGAGCCCGTTGCTTGCCAAAGCGGTGGGATTGCTCGGTATCCGCGTGGTCGGCAGAGCCGGCGACAAAGGCGATCTCGAACCGCTGGACAAGTGCCGCGGCCAGAGCCGCGCGCTGGATGCTATCGTGGCGCATCTGAAAGAGTTTGGCTACGCGGGTGGTAAACTGTATATTCACCATTGCCAAAACGAAGCCGCCGCAGAGGAACTGCGTGCGCGCGTGACCGCCGCGTTTACACAAGCCCGGGTGATGATTGCCGCCTGTCGCGGTTTGTGCAGTTTCTACGCCGAACACGGCGGTTTGTTGGTGGGGTATGAGAGAGGATAACCATATCCGCTCCTCGAAAAGGGGGCGGATATAGTTATGATAACCGGGTCAAGTTTATGATTTTCATCCCCTTTTTTTGAGCAAGAGTGTATGTCTTGAAAGCATTTCCCCAGGTGTGAGTGATATAACAAACGGCAACGCTTGCTTGTTTTACCATGTACTGATTCCGTCGAGGGATGGCCGCTTTGAAGGGCAATTGTTCCAATTCTTCGGGAAAGAGAATGTCATCAAATAATGCGGGGTTGAAAACGGAGAAAGATAAATACGGAATAACAAGAATATTACGGATTTGCGGAAACTCTTTTTTTAGTTCAAACACACAACGTGCACATAGGCGGTCAAACGCTCCTTGCCCACCACTGTAGAACTCGGTTGAACCCTGGCAAATGCAAGCGCGAATGGCGGTTTCGATTTGCGAAGCGGAAAGGCCGTAACAGTCGCGGTGACCAATAAACACAACGTGCTTCATAATTTCCTCTTTCTTGTCCCACGAGTGGGACATAATTGTTTTGATTATAGTATAAACTAAATTTGTCCTAAATCAAGACAAAAGAGTGAAGTTATGAAACGCATTTTAGAAGAAGGACAAGTGAATATCATCGGTGAACGAATAAAAGAACTGCGCGAGAAGAAAGGGTATAGTCAGCAACAATTGTCGGATAAAATGGAGTTGCTGGCGGTCTATACATGTCGCGGTTCCATTTCACGTATTGAAAACGGGAAACGCGCCGTTACCGATATTGAGATTGATGCCATTTCCAGGGTGTTGGACGTTTCGTTGGACGAATTGTTTGGAAGATAAACGCTTTCCGTTAAGGAGGGCGTTTTTTTAGTAAAAAATGAAATGAAAAACGAGAACGAGAGCAAAACGGAGAGAAAACGAGAGAAAACGAGAGCGAGAGGGATATAAATTAAAAAATCGGGAATTTAGGTCTTGACAGCGGGATTTGGGTGTGTTATGATAGGCAAGCTGTGAAAAAACGGGTCGTTTTTCGCGACCCCGTATATTTTTGAAATTAACAGGAGGATTTGGCAATGTCTACGTATATGGCAAAAGCCGGTCAAGTTGACCGCAAATGGTATGTCATTGACGCTGCCGGCAAACCCCTGGGTCGTGTGGCGGTCGAAGCTGCGGTGCTCCTTCGCGGTAAGCACAAGCCCGACTTCACTCCCCACGTGGATTGCGGCGATCACGTCATCATCATCAACTGCGGCGAGGCTGTTCTCACCGGCAAAAAGTTGGAACAAAAGAAATGGTACCGTCACACGGGCTGGATCGGTCATATGAAAGAGACCAAGTACAGCACCTTGATGGCCCAACGCCCTGAAAAAGCGATGGAACTCGCTGTCACCGGCATGATCCCGAAAAACGCGATCGGCCGTGCGGCTTGCACCCGTCTGCGCGTGTATGCCGGCGCTACGCATGAGCATGCCGCTCAAAAACCCGAAGTTTACGAATTTTAAGGAAGGAGGCTGAAACGAATGGATTACAACAAAAGACCGTATTTCTACGGTACCGGCCGTCGTAAAAAATCGGTGGCCCGCGTTCGCCTGTACAATGGTACCGGCTCCGTGACCATCAACGGTCGCGACATCAACGACTATTTCGGCCTTGAAACCTTGAAGGTTATTGTGCGTCAGCCTCTGGCTCTCACCAACCTGACCGAAAAGTTTGACATCGAATGCCGCGTTGCCGGCGGCGGTGTGACCGGCCAAGCCGGCGCCATCCGTCACGGTATCGCCCGCGCGCTTCTCCAATACAACGGTGAAGAACTCCGTCCTGCCCTCAAAAAGGCCGGTTTCCTCACGCGTGACCCCAGAATGAAGGAACGCAAAAAGTACGGCCTCAAAGGTGCCCGTCGCGCTCCCCAGTTCTCCAAACGCTGATTTATTTCTGTGTTTGCAAAACGACCTCGTCTTTTCGACGAGGTCGTTTTTTCGTGTGCCGGACCATGCTTCGGGCGGCATCGCCTTCTCCTTTGAAAATTGACAAACCGGTGGTTTCGTGGTATGATTTTTTCGGAGAGAAAACGAAAAAGAGGAGAGGATGAGATGGAGGATTACGTGTCCGGTTGGAACTTTTCGTTGGCTAACTACGACGCGGTTTGGGGGTTTCTCGTTCAACTTGGGTTGCTCTTGATGTTCTTGATGTTGGGCAACATTTTGCGCCGCGTGGTGCCGCTGTTTCGCAAATGCTTGATTCCGTCTGCGCTGCTCGGCGGCGCCTTATTGTTGATCGTGAACGTGATCGGCAAACACGCGTTTGATTTTACGTTGGTGGACAATCGGCTGATGCAGGTCATCACCTATCACTGCTTGGCGATCGGTTTTGCCGCGATGACGCTGAAAACGGAAAAAAGCACCCACAGGACGAACAAAGCACAGGTGATGGAATTCGGCGCATTGCAGGGTGGCTCCTATATGCTGCAAGCATTTGTCGGTTTGGGAATCACCCTGCTTATGTTTTGGTTGACGAAAAACGGGGAAAAGATCGTGTCGTACATATGCGGGTTGATCCTGCCGCTCGCTTACGGGCAGGGCCCCGGTAACGCGCTCAGTTGGGATATCAACTTCACGAACACGCCTGCGGCGATGTTTGCCGGCAACGGCAGTTTCGGCTTGTCGCTGGCCTCCATCGGGTTCGTGGTGGCCTCGGTGTTCGGCGTGTTATATATCAACATCCACAAAAAGCGTGGCACGTTGCACGTGCGTAAAGGTAGTGCTGTCGGGGAGGACGGCAGCCAAAACGACGATGCCGCTCACGAGATCCCCGACAACGAATCGGTGGATAAGTTTACGTTGCAAGTGGGTTTTGTGGCGATCGCGTATGCCTTGTCGTTCGGGTTTATGGCGTTGTTGGGCGTGATTTCCGACTTTACCAACAGCATTGCGTGGGGGTTCAACTTTTTGTGGGCGTCATTGGCGGCGATGCTGATCAAAGCGGTGGTGAAACGCTTGCGCAAACACGACATTATGCATCGCGGTTACATCAACAACTATCAGATGGACCGTATTTCGGGTTTCTCGTTTGACCTGATGATCGTGGCCGGTGTGGCGGCGATCGAGATCAACGACATTAAAAATTACATTTGGCCGATCGTCATTCTCAGCTTGGTGGGCACGGTGGTGACCTACGTGTACATCCGCTTGGTGGCCAAAGAATGTTTCAAAGGCTTTGAACACGAGTTTTTCTTGATGAGCTTCGGCACAATGACGGGTACGGCTTCCAACGGGATGATCTTGATGAAAGAGATCGACCCCGGCTTAAAAACGCCGACCTCCAGCTTGTATATTTTGTCGAATTTTCCCGCGATGGTGATGATCGCGCCGCTCTTGTTCCTGCTCGGTTTTGCGGGGCAATCGCCGAAGAATGCCATCATCGCGTGCGTGACCTTCTTCGTGCTGTGGAGCGTGTATACCCTTTACCTGTTCCGTCGCAGAATCTTTAAAAAACGGTATCAACACGCCCCCGTCGAGACGTGGACGGAGGAATCTTGATGCAACAAACGCTTGGCAACCCCAGGTTGCCAAGCGTTTTCGTTTCGTAACGTATCGCCCGTTTTGTCATACGATAGTAACGGGAGGTGAAATATGAACGAACGGGTGTTATGGGCACTGCTTGCCACCCTCGGCACGTGGGCGGTAACCGCGCTCGGTGCGGCAACGGTGCTCTTTTTTCGTTCGCCGAAACCCGGCGTGTTGAATGGTTTGTTGGGATTTGCCGCAGGGGTAATGATTGCGGCGTCCTTTTGGTCGTTGTTGCAACCCGCCATCGACCGTGCGGCGGTGCTCGGAATGGTGCCCTGGATGGTCACGACGGCGGGTTTTTTGACGGGTGCGTTGTTTATGTGGGGGTCGGACAAGGTGGTCTCCTACGCGCGCGGCGGCACACCCAACCGTATGGCGATGTTGGTTACTGCGGTGACGTTGCACAATATCCCCGAAGGATTGGCAGTGGGGGTGGCGTTCGGTGCACTTGCCGACTTGTCGCCCGAATCGTTGCTTGGCGCGGCGACGGTCGCCATCGGCATCGGACTGCAGAATTTTCCCGAGGGGGCGGCGGTAGCCTTGCCGCTCCGACGCGAAGGGCACTCACGCCGTCGAAGCCTCTTTTGGGGGCAAGCCTCGGGGATGGTGGAACCGATCGCAGGGGTTCTCGGTGCGTGGCTGTCGGTGTATATGGAACGCTTGTTGCCGTTTGTGCTATCTTTCGCGGCGGGGGCGATGATCTTAGTGGCGGTGCACGAACTCATCCCCGAATGTCAACGTGAGGCGCGCACAGGTGCGTACGGGGCTACCGCGGGCATCGTGTTGGGATTTGCTACCATGATGCTGCTGGACGTGGCGCTTGGATAAACGAAAACCGACCGTTTTGTGAACGGTCGGTTTTTTGATGGCTTATTTGTAGCAACAAATGACGGTGACGTCGGGATGAATTTGGAGCAGCGAAGCCGGTACCTGCGGGGTGATGGGACCGAACAGCGCTTTGTCCATGATCTCTTTTTTGTTGGCACCCGAAGCGAGCAACAAAATTTTGCGCGCTTGCATAATGGAGGCCATACCCATCGTGATGGCACTGCGCGGCACGTCGTCAATGGAGGCGAAGAAACGCGCGTTGGCTTCGATGGTGGAGGGGTCGAGTTCCACTTCGTGGGTGGGGCCGGTGAAATGGTCGTCCGGCTCGTTAAAGCCGATGTGACCGTCGAGACCGATGCCGAGCACTTGAATGTCGATGCCGCCGAGTTCGCGGATCATCGCATCGTACTGCTCGCCTTCGGCGGCAAGGTCTGCCGCCAAACCGCTGGGCACGTGGGTGTTCTCTTTGTCGATGTTGACGTGGTTGAACAGATGGGTGTCCATAAAATAGCGGTAACTTTGGTCGTTCGAGCCGTCAAGACCGCAATATTCGTCCAGGTTGACCGAGCGGACCGCCGAAAAATCGAGCGTACCGTCCTTGCAACGGGCGATCAGGTTGTCGTACAGACCGATGGGGGTGGAGCCGGTGGCAAGACCGAGCACGCAGTCGGGTTTCAAAATCACTTGCGCGCCCACGAGGTCCGCCGCGATGCGGCTGAGTTCTTCGTACGAATTGGTTTCAATAATTTTCATATGTAACGCCTCTTTTCAGTATAAGTATACGCGGGTAATCGACAAAATTCTTTGCCATATCGGGTGGTTTTCTTGCACTTACAGTGAACGAAGAAACCCTTCCACACGGTCTGCCAAACGGGCGTAGCCCGCTTCGTTGGGATGCACCCCGTCGGGCATCAAGCGCTCGCGAATCACACTCACACGCGGTTGAATGCCGCTGACCGCGTACAGGTCGAGCACGGGAATGGCGTAATATTCCATCACTTCAAAAATCGCGCGGCGGTAATCCGCCAAACGGTGCGGCACACGATCGGTAGGACGGTGTTGTGCTTCGCAATTGTCCTCGTCCACGCGGTGAAGCGGCGAGATAAACACCACCGTTTTGGTGGGAAAGCGTTCAAGCAGTTTGAGACACAACAAGTGCAACGCACCGTAGAAGGTGTACAGCGTGCGGTCGTCAAACGAGCCTAGCGGCACTTCTGCCATTCCGAAATCGTTGGTGCCGCCGAATACCACCACGGCATCGGCGT
Source organism: Clostridia bacterium (assembly GCA_017434985.1). Lineage (GTDB taxonomy): Bacteria > Bacillota > Clostridia > Oscillospirales > Acutalibacteraceae > RGIG3009. The sequence goes on from JAFSFY010000004.1 coordinate 11,561, forward strand.
CGGCATCCAAATTATCGACACGGGTGAGAAAATACCAAGTATCGGTGATTTGGTTGGGATTTGGCACGGGTGTGGCGGCAATGCGGGTGCCGCCCTGACCGTCGCCTTGGCAAACGGCACCGGTGCGTTCGGCGAGCACGCGCCAAAACACCCGCTCGTACGGGGGCGGCGTGCCGACGCCCGCGGTGATGCTGTCGCCCAAAAAGGCGAGTTTTTTACCGTTGAGTTCCATATTTACAACGCCCTCAGAAAGCCTTCCAGGCGGTCGGCAATACGCGCGTGTCCGGCTGTGTTGGGATGCAGCCCGTCGGGCATCAGGGTTTCTCTGATAATCGGCACACGCGGTTGAATGCCGCTGACGGCATATAAGTCGAGCACCGGCAAGCCGTAGTATTCCGCCACCTCGATGATCGCGTTGCGGTAATCCACCAAGCGGCGGGGTACGCGCCCGTCCTTTTGTGCATCGCAGGGGATGTCCTCGGTGGTGCGGTGAAGCGGGGTGAGAAACACGATCTCCTTGCCGGGATAGCGTTCGAACAGCTTGAGACACAACGAATGGAGCGCGCCGTAAAACGTATCCTCGGTACGGTCGTCAAAACTGCCGAACGGCGCATCGCCGTGACCGAAATCGTTGGTGCCACCGAACACGATGACCGCGTCGGCGTCGGGGTCCATCTGTTCAATACGGGTGGAGAAGTGTTGATGATCCCACGTGGCGGCAGGGTCAGCGCTCGGATGTTGTTGTCGAGCAATGCGGGTGGTGCTGATGCCAAAGTTTCGGCAGATGGCACCTGTGCGCTCGGCAAGCACGTTCCAATATACCTCTTCGGGTCGGGAGGGGCTATACCCCTCGGTGATGCTGTCGCCTAAAAAGACGAGTTTTTTACCGTTGAGTTCCATATATACACCTCCTTATAAATACCGTTCCAGCCAATTGAGCAGTAACGCACGCCATTGTCCCACATGAGGTTCGTGAAACGAAAGCCCCATGCCGTGCGGCCCTTCGGGGAACACGTGCACTTCCGCGAGCACGCCCGCGTGACGCAACGCTTCGCCGTAGCGGTAGGTGTTGCACACTTCCACCGCCTGGTCGGTATGGGTGTGATAAACAAATGCGGGAGGGGTGTGTTCGTCGGCAAGCAACGAGGGGTCCACCTCCGCTTCCCTTTCGGCATCGGTGAAACCGAGCAGGTTTTCATAACTGCCGACGTGGGCCACGCCGCTTTTCGGCGAACAAATAACGGGGTAGCACAAAATTTGTGCGTTGGGGCGACAGTCGAGCGTGTCGATCTCGTCGGTGTTTTCGCCGTCCAGCGGGGCGGTGTAGGTGGAGACGAGTGCCGCCAGGTGACCACCCGCCGACGACCCCATCACCGCAATCTTTTGCGGGTCAAACCCATACTCGGCGGCGTGTGCACGGGCAAACCGCACCGCGCGGCGCGCGTCGAGCAACGGGGCGGGGAAGACGTGCGGGTTGACACGGTATTTTACCACAAAGGTGTGGTAGCCGTGTGCCGCCAAAAACTGTGCGTAGCCGATACCTTCGTGGTCGGCGTGGCAAAAATACGCGCCGCCGGGAAACACGATGATCGCTTTGTCCTGCGCAGCGGTGCGCCCGGCAATGGTGTTGGGTGCCACGTATTCGATTTCGGTTTCAATGTCGTTGTTCCACAGTTTCATAAGTATCACCTTAATATTCCGTACACGCGACCAAGTCGTCGCCGTCGTATACGAGTTTTAACGAAAAATAGGGCGCGTCCTCGGCGAGCAACGTAAGAAAGCGTTTGTCGCCCTCCCACAGCGGAAGCGAGAGTACGTCGGTTTTGTTTATCCAATGTAGGTCTCCCTCGTCGCATACGGTGAGGGTACCGTCGAACGCGTCGGCGGTGTAGACGAACATATACTCGGTGAAATCGCCCGAACAAAAGGTGACAAGCCCGCGACGGGTGTAGCGGGTGAGGGTGAGGCCGGTTTCCTCTTTTACTTCACGAAGCAGAGCCTCTTCGGGTGCTTCGCCCGCCTCCAACTTACCGCCCACGCCGATCCATTTGCCGCCGTTCAGGTCGTTTTTCTTTTTGTTGCGGTTGAGCATCAAATACTGCCCGTCCCGTTCGATATAACAAACCACACTGTTCATCGGTGACGCACCCTCCGCTGTTCCACCACCACGCCCGCGATGGTGACCTGCCCTGCCGCCACTTGGTCGTGGGTGAAAGCGCGCACGGGATAGGCGGGGTTGAGCGGGCGCAGTTGCAAGCCGACCGTTGTGAGGGTGAGGCGCTTGAGGGTGGCGTCACCGCCGCCCACGTAGGCAACCACGTCGTCCCCTGTCTCGGCGGTGGGTTGCATTCGCACGATGACCACGTCCCCGTCACGGTATTCGGGATACATGCTGTCCCCCGTGACCAGTAGGGCGAAATAATCGTACCCGTCACCCGCCATACGCCCGTCGAGCTCGATCTCATCCACCACGTCGGTGATGGCTTCCACTGGGATGCCGGCGGGAACGCGCCCGAGAACGGGGATGCGCCGCGTTGTGCCGGGGCGCACCAACGGAATGACGTTGGGGCGTTCGGATACGGTGGGAGCATTCATCTCAAAGTATTGCTGTAAACGGTGCAGTTCTCCTTCAAACGGAAGCGCCGACCCGTCCCGCAACATCGCCAAGCGACCTTGCGGCATATCGAGTTCCCGCTCGATGGTTTGGGGAGAACGATCCCACGCGGCGCACAAACGGTCGAGCTGTTTGGCGAACGGATTGCCTTCGGGCACCGCATCGTCCAAAATGGCGCTTTTGGGTACACCGAAATAGGCGGCCAACCGTTCCACCGCCCCCATCCGCGGTAACTTGATTCCTTTTTCCCACGTGGATACCGCTTTGTCCGAAACACCGGCAATCTCGCCGAGTTCCTTTTGGGTCAGACGATGGCTTTCGCGCAAACGGCGAATGTTCGCTCCAATGGACATAACAGCACCTCCTTATAAGGAGAGTATACACCGAAAGTAGAGTTTTGGCAAGGCTTTTTCCGAAAAATTCCACTTTTATCTTGACTTTCTACCAAAAGTAGAGTATAATACAGGTAAACCGCTGCTTCGCCTCCCACAAAACGCTCTGCTTTTTGCCGAGCGCTATTTTTAGACTTTATAACTCTACCAAAAGTAGAATTACATAGTGAGGTGTGGCGAATGTGTGTGGTTTGCGGACGAATATGGTGTTGTCCCGAATGCCCGGAGTATGACGAGAGGCAGTGGGACGACGAGGAGTATTGGAGGGAAGACGATGAGTTTGAGCGAACGGGCGCAAGTGATGAAGAAACAAATGAGCGGTGTGGTGACCTTGCGCCGCGAATGGGAAGCGATGCGGGAAGAATGGCGGCAGATGGCGCGCAGTGAGGAGTGTTGGGGAGAAGAATTCATTTGGCAGTTGCTGCTTGAAAAGCGTGCCTTACAACGAGAATTGGCGAAGGCGGGTTTGCGCAATATGGCGCGACTGCAACGCAGCGGATTAAACGAACGGCGTCGGCAACTGCTGTATATGCGATACGTTCAGGGGCGTTCGTGGGCAGATATTGTGCAGACACTCGGGAAATCGAAGCAATACGTGCTGCGGGAACATAACCGCGCGTTGGAGCAGGTGGTGAAACGACCGTGAAGCGTTTTGCAGGTGTCGCACAGGTGCGCGATACCATTGAAGAAGCCAAAAACCGTTTCGCGGCGCAGGGAGTGCCGTTCCACGCGGATGCGCTTGCCGCCGCGCTGAACGTGTCATACGACACGCTGGTCGCCGCGGCAAGAGGGGAGGGGGTCACGCCGAAAATGGCGGCAACGCTTACCGCCGCGTTGCAAGAGTGTACCGCCTCGGTGGTGTCGTGTGCGATGGCGGCGGATGCCAAACACCACGCGCTGTATA
>JAFSFY010000050.1 GCA_017434985.1 Clostridia bacterium
GTCGTGGTGGTCGTGGTGGTAGCCTGCGTCGGATCGGGTTCGGGGATCGCACCGTCGGAGGTATCACCGATCTCGTAAGCCATCGTGCTGTTTACGTACGCTTCGATGTCTTCGAGAGACTTAAACGCACCGATCCAACGCACCCAAGCGGTGTCGCCTTCCGCCGCAGCACCAATGGCTTCGGAGAACGCGTTGAATTGGATCTGTTTCCAGTTACCGCTGAAGAAGAATTTCACCATCGGATCTTCGTCCCAGCGCATAATGACGGTTTGCCAGTTGGAAATGTTCTCGTAGTTCACCGTGCCGGCCAACATATCCGCCGTGTCAATAAGACCTTGACGGGCGCTTTCGAGAGAACCGGTGGAGCGGACGTAGAGACCGCCGCCATCTTGGAGTTTGTTGGCCACGCGCACACGAACAGCCACGTAGGGATATTCGTTCACGTCGTAGTCGCCCTTGATTTGTTGTTTCGCGCCGAGCACGATGCGGCCGGGAGTGAAGGCAACGAATTTGTCGCCGTCTTTATCGGTCGCCGTGATCTTCATCGCGTCAAACTCTTCGTCATAGGCGATTTCGGTGTCGCCCGCGTTACGGACGGGTTTGTTCACCGCGTCTTCGCTGTCAAAACGCCAGAACAGGTCGGTGGGAGCCTTTTCGGGATCAATGCCCGCAAAGGTGTAGGCTTCTTCCATCGAAGCGAAGATGCCGCCCCATTGGATCCAACCGAGGGTCTCGCCGGCGGTGATCGCTTCACCGTCATTGAACATAGCGGAGATAACCGCGTTCCAATCGTTCTCGGGTTTCATTTCGGGGTGATAGGATTCTTTCGCTTGATAGATGAGGAGTTGCCAATCGTCCGTATCTTGATAGCTGACCATCGATTTCAGGCCGCTGCGGAATCCGCCGTAACGCATGGTCGCAAACAGACCGCTGGACGGAGCCATCAATTTACCTTTGCCTTCCGCGAGTTTCACTTTCATCACGAAGTACGGATAATCCTCATACGTGGTGCCCGTCTCGCGGTTCATAAACAGCACCGAACCGATGTTGGACGGGTTGTCGGTAGCGGTCATCACTTTCACGCCGCCGACCGTCGCGTCGTATTCGAGTTTGACGTTGCCGTCGCCGTTGGCTTTGAAGGTGGAACCGTTGGCTTTGTTGTATTTGTTTTGGGTGGAGAGGTCCACGAAGAAGGGACGATCCACCGGATCCTCGCTGCCTGCGGGGGGTTGGGTAGGACCGGTGGAGGGCTTGGTCGTACCGCCGGTAGAACCGAGGTCGTACTCTTTCGCCGCTTCGATGCTCTCGAACGCGCCGACCCACGCCACCGTAACGGTGTCGCCCTCTTGGTAGAAGGAGCCGTGAGCGGTGATGTCCAAACCTTGCCACACCGAGTTTGCACCGGGTTTGGGAGAAGCGGTGTCAACCATATCGGGATCGGTGTACGCGCAGTACACCCATTCACCGTCGCCTTTCAGCATGGAGGGGTTGCTTGCCGCGTATTCGAAGTTACCGTTGGTGCCGTTGGTGTATTGGATGGTGGCACCGCCTTTGATCATCGCTTTGTGCGAATAGGTAAGATAGTTCGCGCTGGAGTAGCGAAGTTTCACCACGATGACTTTGCCGTCGGCCACTTTGAGGTCTTTACCTGCACGGAAGCAGAAGCCGGCCTCACCGCGACGGGCGTCGCTGATGGGTCTACCATTCAGGTAGGTGAACATGGCAGCGCCAACGTTCTCGTTGTATTCGAGAGAGGCGTTGTCGGTGTTGTTCGTGAAGA
>JAFSFY010000051.1 GCA_017434985.1 Clostridia bacterium
AATAGTGCGCGTGTTCGTGTGGCGATCTACAAGTTGGTGGATGATGTTCCGGAACTCGTTGACCAATGCGACGTGGATAACCCGCAGTTTGAGGCATAAGAAAGGGGGATAACCAATGGCTTGCAGAGTGTTGCAAAAGGGCGTAACGAGAATTACGCAAGCATATTCCAACAAGCACAAAGCCGTTGATTTGGGACGTTCCCACTTGACGGGCGAGCCGGTCGTGGCTCACAGTGGCGGCACGGTCGTTTTTTGCCAAACGGGGCAGAAGAACAACCAAAACGCCACGGGCAACGCGAGTTACGGCAACTGTGTCAAACTTGACCACGGCGACGGGTATGCGACGTTGTATGCTCACCTTGCGAAAGTCAATGTGAAAAACGGCGACAAGGTGAAGCAAGGACAAGTGATCGGCACAATGGGCAACACGGGGCGCAGTTTCGGAATGCACCTGCATTTTGAGGTGCGAAAAATGGAGCAACGAATTGACCCCACGCCGTATTTGGAAGCGGATCTGCCGCTTAATAAGCGGCACGTGACCTACAAAGCGTACACCAACCGTTGGTTGCCCGAGGTGACCGATTGCCAAGACGCGGATACCGACGGCTATGCCGGTATTCGCGGTCAACGGATGAGTGCGTTGATGGCGAAACCCACGCACGGCGTGTTGCGGTATCGCGTGCATTTGCTGAAAGAAAAGCGGTGGTTGCCGTGGGTGATCGACAACGTCGATTACGCGGGCAACTACGGTCAGGCGATCGACGCGGTGCAGATGCACCTCACGGGTGACGAGGGGTACGAAGTGCAGTACCGCGTGGCGGCGGTGAACGTAAGCCGTTGGTACGGCTGGTGCACCGGCCTGACCGACAAGACGGGTGACGGCTATGCGGGGGTATTCGGCAAACCGATCGACCGCATTCAAATCAAGATCGTGAGGAGGCGGTGACGTGGATACGGAAGCAAAAGTGGCGGAATTGGACGCCCGCCAACGCACGTCGGAACACCGCATCCGCGATTTGGAAAACGACCTGCGCGATCTGCGCGATCTCACCAACGCGGTGGCGGTCACCAACGAAAGCGTGAATCACCTGAAAGACCGCGTGGAAGAACTGCACGCCGACGTCAAGCAGTTGTCGGCGGTGCCGAAAACGCGGTGGGAAACGGTAATCACCGCGCTCATCACCGCGGCGATCGGCGCGGTGATCGGGTCATTGTTGTAACGAGGAGGTGAAGAAATGAACATCATCCAAACGGTGTTATCCCGTTTTCGCTCGTGGGCGGTGTGGGTGTCGTTCGGCGCGCTCGCGGTGTTCTGCGCCAAAGAGTTCGGCGGCATCGACATTACCGCCACGGTGGACGGGCTGCTTAACGTGCTGTTGCCGCTGCTGGTGGCATTCGGCATCGTCAACAACCCGACCGATAAGAATAAGTTGTAAGAGACGGGCGGTCGTTTCGGCGACCGCTCTTTCATACTGTACATTTATCCACATACGTGTTATAATGGGAGTGAAAAAATTGGATTATTTGTCAGACGTAATGAAAGCGGCGGTTTGGGGCGAAGTGCCTCCCCAAGTGCCAAAGTGGAATACGTGGTTACACAGAAATTTGAGTGAAACTCATTGCCAAGAGTGCTTAAAACTCGATAAATGTTGGTTTTCCAAAGAAAAAACACCGAAATGGCCGCATCATCCGTTTTGCCATTGTGTGTTGGAGGATATTTCGTATAACGGCGTACTCACGAAAAGCTCGGCAGAGTGTGCTTACAGCAAGTTTGACCCATATTTATTTAACACCAAAAAGACATATTCTCATAACAAGGAAATATTGTTTAATCAATGGGGATATACGGTAACCGAGGCTAAGTGGCTTCAAGAAGAAGTGACGAAGCAGGGCTTGAAAAAATATACAGTCGGGGATTATATGCTTGGCAAACTTGATGAAAAAGGTCAACGAATTGGTATTCGAGTAGAAATTCCACGTAGAGATAAGGTGGGAAGTGTATCCTTTATAACCGGATGGATGGTTTATCCTAACGGACAAATCAAACTGGTAACGCCTTATGGAGGTAGATGACGATGAAAGAAATGGATTGTGTGCGTATTACGGTAGAAAAACCACAATACGCACAGGATGGTGTCCACCAAGGTATGTATGGCTGGATCTGCTTGGATGATGGCAGTAACGGATATTGGCTTGTCAACATTCCGCAATGCGGTGAAAATCCCGATATTGCAACACTTTCGGTGCACGAAAACGACATGGAAGTGGTGCCGATAATGTATGCCGCAGTAAACGAACGCATCAAAGCGGAATGGGGCGACTAAGACAGCGAAACGGAGCGGAGAAAATCCGCTCCGTTTTTTCTTGCACAATTCGTAGATTTGTGATAGGATAAAAGTGTGAGCAAATACTTCGTGAATCGTGCGAAAGGAGAAACCTTATGAAAAAGTTGATTGCCACCTTGCTAAGCGTTTGTAGCGTTTTTGTTTTGTCGTTGAGTGCGGCGCTGCCCGTGGGTGCGGACGCCGTGGTGCAAACAACGCCGTGTGCTCCCGGTGAACATAAGGTTTACCGCGACATTTTCACTTTTAAAAACGATCCGGAATATCCGTTTCGCGAAGAAGACGGCACCTATCACTCAGCGCCCTACCAGTACTATTCGGAACTTACGGCTATGTGGGCTATTATTGAGGATGGTACGCTTACTATCGATTTTTATGCTCCTCTTGATGATCGTGATTTCCACGCCACAATCACGCACAATAGCAGAACTGTTGCCCAGTCAGATCCTCACGATTGGAAATCGATCACGCTCTCTGTGAAAGCCAATGACGAGGTAATATTGAGGTATTATTGTTATGGGCCGGATAAAGGCACGTGTATATTCCGCGCAAGCGGTACCGTCTTGGTAGCGGCGGAGGAAGTCAAGCCCACTTGTACAAAAGGTGTGGTGTGTGACTTGTGCGGTACGGTGGTAAAAGAAGCGGCACACACCTACGACGATATCGTTGATGCCGATTGTAACGTATGCGATGAGACGCGCACGGTGACCTACACGGGTTGGTTGAGCCAAAACGGCACGTGGTATTATTACCAAAACGGCGTGAAGCTGAAAAACACGTGGGTGCAAGACTCGGTCGGTTGGTGCTACCTCGGCAGGGACGGCGCAATAGCAACCAATACGTGGGCAAAAGACAGCGTAGGCTGGTGCTACGTTGGTGCCGATGGTTACTGCGTGACCAATCAGTGGCGAAAAGATTCGGTGGGTTGGTGTTACCTCGGCGTTGACGGCCGTATGGTGACCAATCGTTGGGTTATGGATAGTGTCGGTTGGTGCTACGTCGGTGCAGACGGATATTGTGTCACCAACAACTGGGCGAAAGACTCGAACGGTTGGTGCTATCTCGGCGCTGACGGTCGCATGCTGACCGACAGTTGGGCGAAAGACTCGAACGGCTGGTGCTACGTCGGTAGCGACGGCTACTGCGTGACCGAAACGTGGGTAAAAGACAGCGTGGGTTGGCGCTACCTGAACAAAAACGGCAACGTGGCCAAAGGCGCGTGGGTGAAAACGAACGACAAGTGGTATTTTGTAGACTCGTACGGCTATATGGTCACGGGAAAACAATACGTCGGCGGGAAAGCTTACTATTTCGACATTGTTACCGGCGAATTGATAGAATAAACCATCCTACAAACGGAGCGGAGAAAATCCTCTCCGTTTTTTCTTGCACAATCCGTAGATTTGTGATAGGATAAAAGTGTGAGCAAATACTTCGTGAATCGTGCGAAAGGAGAACCGTTTATGAAAAAAGTGATGGTTGTGTTGTTGAGTTTGCTGCTGTTGCTTGGCGCAGTGTTGCCAGTCGGTGCGGATGCCGCGGCGCAAATAACGCCGTGCGCTCCCGGTGAACATAAAGTTTACAAAGACATTTTCACCTTCATAAACGACGAGAAACATCCTTTGGTGTATTCTGAAAGAGAGGGTGTTTATGTTGATGGCCCTTGTCAATGTGGGATACCGGTAGGGCACGGTTTTACTGCCACGGCTACGTTGTGTATGATTGAAGACGGTACGCTGGGGCTCGATTTTTACGCTCATGGAGGAGGGCTTACCTGCACCGCCACGATTACCCATAACGGAAGAGTGATTGCACAGGAGGTTAATACGCAATGGAAGTCGGTTACGCTTTCCGTGAAAACGGGGGACACCGTGACGGTGGCACTTAATGACCACGCCGAAGGAAGCGGTACTCTCAAACTTCGCATCAGTGCGGATAAGATAGCAACGCCGACCGACAACATAGAACCTACCTGCACAAAAGGCGTGGTGTGTGACCTGTGCGGCACGGTTGTGAAGGACACGTTGCCACACACCTATGACGATGTTCTGGATGCCGATTGCAACGTGTGCGGCGAGACCCGAGAGGTGACCTACACGGGCTGGTTGAGCCAAAACGGCACGTGGTATTATTACCAAAACGGCGTGAAGCTGAAAAACACGTGGGTGCAAGACTCGGTCGGTTGGTGCTACCTCGGCAGGGACGGCAGTATGGCAACCAATACGTGGGCAAAAGACAGCGTGGGCTGGTGCTACGTTGGTGCCGATGGTTACTGCGTGACCAATCAGTGGCGAAAAGATTCGGTGGGTTGGTGTTACCTCGGTGTTGACGGCCGTATGGTGACCAATCGTTGGGTTATGGATAGTGTCGGTTGGTGCTACGTCGGTGCAGACGGATATTGTGTCACCAACAACTGGGCGAAAGACTCGAACGGTTGGTGCTATCTCGGCGCGGACGGCCGTATGCTGACCGACAGTTGGGCGAAAGACTCGAACGGCTGGTGCTACGTCGGCAGCGACGGCTACTGCGTGACCGAAACGTGGGTGCGCGACAGCGTCGGCTGGTGCTACTTGAACGAAAACGGCAACGTGGCCAAAGGCGAGTGGGTGAAAACGAACGACAAGTGGTATTTTGTAGACTTGTATGGCTATATGGTCACGGGAAAACAATACGTCGACGGGAAAGCTTACTATTTCGACATTGTTACCGGCGAATTGATGGAATAAACACCCTACAAACGGAGCGGAGAAAATCCGCTCCGTTTTTCTTTAAATTTCCTTTGCAAGCGGCGGAGAATATGATACAATACCCGTATAGGAGTGATGACGAATGAATCATATCAAAGTGACCATTGCGGGTGTGGAGTATAAAATTGCGTCGGACGAATCGGCGTCCTACGTAGTGGAACTCGCGCGCGAACTCGACCGCGATATGCGCAATCTGACCGACGGCAATCCCCGTCTGTCCACCGCCGTGGCGGCGGTATTGTGCGCGCTTGACCGCGCTGACAAAGCGAAAAAGGCGCTTGCCGACGCGGACAATCTGCGTGTGCAACTGTCCAAAGCGCTCAGCGAAAACGACGTTCTGCGTTCGCAGATCAGCACCGGCCAACTGCGTTTCTGATGAAACCGTATCCGATGGAATTGTTGGCTCCCGCGGGTTCGTGGGAGTCGATGGTGGCCGCCGTGCGCGCCGGCGCCGATGCGGTATATATGGGAGCCGAGGGCTTCAACGCTCGCCGTTATGCGGCGGGCTTTTCTGCCAACCCCACCGACGAGCACTCGTTGTATAGTGCGGTGGGGTATTGCCATATCCGCGGTGTCAAGGTGCACGTGGCACTCAACGTGCTGGTCAGTGAAGCGGAATTCGAACACGCGATGGAAGCGGCACGCGTGGCGGTGGAAGCGGGGGCAGACGCCCTCATCGTGCAAGACCGCGGATTGGCGCGGGCGATACACGCGGTGTATCCCGCGTTGCCGTTGCACGCGTCCACACAACTGACTTGTCACACCCCGCGCGGGGTGGACCGTCTGCGGGAGGACGGATTTTCGCGGGTGGTGCTCGCGCGCGAAATGACCGCCGCCGAAATAGCGGCGTGTGCTGACCGTGGCGCCGAACTCGAAGTGTTCGTACACGGGGCGCTGTGTATGTCGGTGTCGGGGCAATGTGAACTGTCGGCGCTGCTCGGCGGTCGCAGCGGCAACCGCGGTATGTGCGCGGGCCCGTGCCGATTGCCGTTTGCGGTGGGTCACCCGCCGCACGACGACTATGCGCTCAGCTTGAAAGACAATTGTCTGCGTCATCATTTACATACCTTATATAACAGCGGCGTGGCCTCCCTCAAAATTGAGGGGCGGATGAAACGCCCCGAATACGTGGCGGCGGCAACCGCGGCGTTTCGCCGTTTGCTCGACGGTGGGTCGCCCGACGAGCAGCTGCAACAAGATTTGGAATCGGTGTTCTCGCGCAGCGGGTTCACCGACGGCTATTTCACCGGTCGACGCGATGAAACGATGTTCGGTAAACGCCGTTACGAAGACGTGACCGCCGCCGACAAAGACGTGCTCACGCGGTTGGCGCGATTGTACGAAAAAGAAACGCCGCGCGTGCCGTTGGCGGCGTGCCTATCGGTGAATGCCGACGCCCCCGCTGTCTTGACCGTCAGCGACGGCACGGTGGCGGTGACGGCACAGGGGGAAGTGCCGCAAGCGGCGCTGACGCGCCCCTTGACCGCCGATCGCGCCGCCGAACAACTGCAAAAAACGGGCGGTACGCCGTTTCGGTTTGACAACGTAACCTGTGAGATCGGGGAGGGGCTGGCTCTGCCGCTTTCGGCACTGAACGCGTTGCGGCGAAACGCTCTGGAACAACTCGAACAACGCCGCGCATCTGTCGGTGCGGTGAGCGAGGGGGACGCCCCCTCGCCCGTCCCGTTGCCGCGCGGATTGCTCGGCGGCTTGGTGGCGCGCGTGGAAAACGAAGACCAGATCACCGACGGTGCCGATTGGTATGTGGTGCCGCTCGGTTTTACCCCGTCGGTGTCGGGGTGGGGCGTGGAGATCCCGCGCGGATTGTTCGGTCGGGAAGAGGAAACGTTGCGCCGTTTGCGTGAAGCAAAAGCGCAGGGCGCCAAGTTCGCGCTGTGCGGCAACGTCGGTGCGATCCCGCTTGCGTTGGAAGCGGGTCTGCCGCCCGTGGCGGGATGGAGTTTGCACATCACCAATCGCCAAGCATTGGCGGCCGCCGCCGAAAGCGGCGTACAAGCGGCGGTGATGTCGTTTGAACTGACCCGCCATCAACTGCAATTCGCCAAACAAGAAGGCTGCACGGGGCTGTTCGCCTACGGGCGGCAACCGTTGATGCTGATGCGCAACTGTCCCGTAAAAGCGGTACGCTCCTGCGCGGATTGCGGCGGCCGTTCGCATCTTGTTGACCGCAAAGGGGTGAAATTCCCCGTGACCTGCGGCGGCGGATGCAGTGAACTGCTCAACAGCGTGCCGTTGTACACCGCCGACCGTCCCGACCTGACCGACGGCTGGACATTTTTGTATCTGCATTTCACCGACGAAACGCCCGAGAGGGTCGCGCAGGTGTTGCGGGAGTACCGTGAGGGCGGTCAACCGCCGCAAGCGTTCACCCGCGGCTTGTATGATAAAGGCTGGGCAAAAAAGGAGTAACAGCGATGAAACCGATTATATTGGCCTCCGCGTCACCGCGGCGGCAGGAGATCTGCACGCTGCTCGGTCTCACCTTCACGGTGATACCGGCACAAAACGAAACGGAAGTCGACCCGACTTTGCCTGTCGAGCAAGCCATCGTGCAGGTGGCGCGCGGCAAAGCGGAGGAGGTGGCGGCGATTCATCCCGACACCTTTGTTCTCGGCGCGGACACCACCGTCATCGTGGACGGCGAGGTGCTCGGCAAACCGCACGACGCAAAAGAAGCCAAAGCGATGCTGCGTCACTTATCGGGGCGCACCCATCAAGTGGTTACGGGCGTGTGGCTGAGCAAAAACGGCGGCGGCGACGGCTTTGCCGACGTGGCCGACGTGGTGTTTGGTGAAATGACCGAAGCGGAAATTGAAGAGTACGTGAATTCGGGCGAGCCGATGGACAAAGCAGGTGCATACGGCATCCAGGGATGCGGGATGCGGTACATTGACGGAATTCGCGGTGACTTCTACACCGTGATGGGGTTGCCCGCCGGTCGATTGTATCGTTTTTTAAAGGAGAGGCTATGAACGACAACGAAACGCGCGCGCAGTGTTGTTGCTTCACAGGGCATCGGGAGATTCCGCCCGCGGAGCGTGCGGCACTGAAAAAACGGTTGTGGGGAACACTGGAAACCTTGATCGGGCAAGGTGTTTGCTACTTTGCGGCGGGCGGTGCCCGCGGATTTGATACGTTGGCAGCACAAACGGTGTTGGAACTGAAAGAACTCCACCCGCACATTCGACTTATTTTGGTGTTGCCGTGCAAAGACCAAACGCGTGGGTGGCGCACGGCGGACGTGACTGCCTACCAAGAGGTGTTGCGGCAGGCGGATAAAGCGGTGTGGTTGTCCGAGCGGTATTACGACGGCTGTATGCACGAGCGTAATCGCCGTTTGGTGAACAACGCCGCCGTTTGCGTGTGCTATTACAAACACCCGAGAGGCGGCACGGCGTATACCGTTCAGTATGCTCGCGAGCAAAAACGACGAATTGTCAACGTTGCTTTGTGATTTTGCACAAAGGGTCTGGTATGGGAATGATTAGATTGACGAGTGCATATTGTATGATATTCACATAAAAAAGGCTGATTTTTTTGACTTATTTTGCATATTAGTTGCACTAAATTAAATTTATTTGGAAAATTATTGATTTTTTTACAAAAAAGTTGTACAACTCATATGGGAGAGTGTCCGTGTATGGCCGAATTGTGCATTTTCACAAAAGCCCTTTTCGGAGGGTGATCGGCAAAACGGACCACCTGTGATTCACGCAGATCTGCGCGGAACAACATTCGGTAGGAAAAGGAGATACACCGATGAAACACAAGAGAAAGAACAGGATCGCGAGTCGATGGATTGCGTTGCTGGCAGCTTTGGCCTTGTGCACCACACCGCTTGTGTGTGCGGCAGACGAGGTTGAGGATGTCCCGGCTGACGAAACCGTCGAATCCACCCAACCCTCGGAAGGCGGTACCGACGGCGGCTTCACTGTCGAAAAACGTGCCCCGTTTATGTCCGAAGTGCTGGGCGAATTGACCTATACCGAAGGCAGCGACGTCATTGTGTTGGCGCCCGAAGCCGCGGTCACCGCGGGGGAACCCACGTTCCAAACCGGCCTTTACGAGGATGAGCGCAATGCGCTGATCTTTGATGAAAACGCCGGCAGTGTGTCGTGGACCTTTACGGTTGCAACGGACGGTTGGTACCAACTGCGTTTCGATTACGCGGTGTTGGGCGATTCCGGCAGCGACGCCGTGCGCCGTTTGTTGATCGACGGTACGTCCCCCTACTTTGAAACGCAAAGCGTGGCGTTCACGCGCTTGTTCAAAGACGAGGGCGAGATTAAAACCAACAACGTCGGTGACCAAGTGCGTCCTACCGTGAAGGAAGTGAAGACGTGGCAAAGCGCGGTGCTCTTTGATAGCAGTGCGTATTATGCGACGCCCCTCATCTTTGCCTTGAATGCCGGCGAACACACGCTGGCTCTCGAACATATTTCGCAAGATATGGCGATTTCCGCCGTGACGGTGGAGCCCTACATCCCGCTGGAATCTTATGACGAGGTTTCGGCCGGATACGATATGTCCGAAAAAGCGGAAGGCGTGTTGACCTTCCAAGCGGAACAAGCCGTTACCCTTAAAAACGACTCTACCATCCGCTTGGAGAGCAACGGCGACCCGTCTGCGCTCCCTCCCAGCAGTGACGGCTATCGTGTGTTCAACACGGTGGGCGGCGGCGCTTGGGACGAGGGTAACCAAACCATCCATTTCTCCTTTGAAGTGCCGAAGACCGGTTACTATAAAATCGCCTTGCGCGTGATGCAATCGTGGAACGACGGTTTGCCCGCCTATCGCCGCATTATGATCGACGGCGAGACCCCGTTTGCTGAATTGGCGGAAGTGCCGTTCGCATACGACACCAACTGGCAAACCATCGTGCTTGGCAACGGCAAAAAAGGTGAAGAGAAGCAAGATTACTACTTCTACCTCGAAGCCGGCGAAACCCACACGTTGTCGATGGCGGTCACGATGGGCCCCGTTCGTGAGATCGTACAAACGATGTTCGACGATATGACCCTTCTTTCCAACATGATGCTCGAGATCGGCAAATTGACCGGCAACGATCCCGACCCGAACTACGATTATAAATTCTTTAAATATATCCCCACGCTGGAAGGCGACTTCCGCACGGTGGTAGCCGACCTGCAAATGCAGTACGACAAGATCAACGAGATCTCCGGCAAGTCCACCAGTATGGGCAGCAGTATCGTCTCCATTCTCCGTCAGTTCGAAGCGATGCTGGAAGATCCGTTCACCATTGCGAAACGCTACAACCAATTGGAACAAGCGCAGACCAACTTTGGTTCGTGGTACATGAGCATGCAGAAGATGCCGCTCCTCGTGGACGAGTTCACCGTGGCAGCGGAAGGTGCCGAAGTGCCGGTGCGCAAATCCAACTTCTGGCAAAAAATGCGCAGCACCTGGAAAAACTTCCTGGTGTCCTTCGTGAAAGACTACAACAGCGTCGGCGGTATGCTGGAAGGCGACGTGGAAATCAAAGACAGCATCACCGTGTGGATCTCCCGCGGTACCGAATGGGCCGAGGCCATCCAAGAAATGGCCGACGAGCAATACACCGCCAAAACCGGTGTGGCTATCAATATGAACGTCATTCCGTCCGGCCAATTGGCCACCGGTAGTGCCAATATGCTTATGTTGTCGGTGACCTCCGGTACCTCGCCCGACGTGGTGCTCGGTATGCCCTTTAACTCGCCGGTTGAATTCGCCATTCGTGATTCGGCGGTCAACCTGAAAAACTTCAGCGACTACGAGGAAGTGGCCGACCGTTTCTTGCCGGCGCTCTTCACGCCGCTTACATACAAAGACGGTGTGTATGCATTGCCCGAAACGATGGGCTTCTCGGCACTCTTCTACCGTACCGACATTTTGGCGAAGTACGACATCCAAGTGCCTGACACGCGTGAAGAACTGTATAACGTCACGTTGCCGAAATTGTTCGAAAATGCGTTGACCTATTATCAAACCAACGACTACGCACAATTCCTGTACCAAAACGGCGGTTCCTACTACACCGAAGACGGCTACTTCTCGGCACTCGATTCCGATGAAGCGTATCGCGCGTTTGTGGAACTGACCGAAATGTTCACCCACTACAGTATGCCGGTGTCGGCCAACTTCTTTAACCGTTTCCGTACGGGCGAGATGCCCATCGGTATCGGCACCTCGGCGTTGTATATCCAATTGTCGACCGCGGCACCCGAGTTGATCGGCAAATGGGAAATGGCTCCCTTGCCCGGTAAGCTGAACGAAAACGGCGAAGTCGACCGTACCACCGCCGGTAACCTTGCGGAAGTGGATATGCTTATCACGCAAGAGACCGATGCCAAATACGAATATTGCTGGGAATTCCTGAAATGGTGGACCAGCAAAGACGTGCAACTGGCTTTCGCCCGTGCCATTGAAGCGCGCGTCGGTATCGAAGCACGTTGGACCACGGCAAACAAAGAAGCGTTCTTGGAACTGGATTGGGATAAGGACGATATTCGAGTGATCAACGAACAATGGAAATGGGTACGCGAAACGCCGATCGTGCTCGGTAGTGCGTATACCGGCCGTCACATCGTCAACGCGTTTACCAACGTCGTGGTGGCCGGCGGTATGTCGGTGCGTGACGCGTTGGAGAAAGCCGTTGTGGAGATCAACCGCGAATTGCGTACCAAGCAAGAAGAATACGGTGTCTTCGTAGAACAAAAGGAGGGGAAATAACGTATGGCAACCGCAACCAAAAGAAGTAAGTTTGGCAGTTTCATCCGTAAAAACTGGATCGGCTATGCCATGCAAGCTCCCTACACGATCCTGTTTATCATCTTTGTGTTGGCCCCCGTGTTGATCGCGTTCATCATCAGCTTGACCGACTACAATATGTTCCAAGACCCGAACTTCGTCGGTTTCAAAAACTACGAATTGTTGATGGTGGACGACACCATCTTCTGGACGGCGGTCGGTAACACGCTCGTGTACGCCGTCATCGTCGGCCCGGTCGGTTACTTCCTCAGCTTCTTTGCTGCATGGGTACTGAACCAATTAAAATTCCGTAACGCGTTTGCACTCGCGTTCTATGCGCCCTCTATTACGAGCGGTATCGCGATGAGTACGGTGTGGCTGTACTTCTTCTCGTCCGACCGTTACGGTCTTATCAACAACGTGTTGATGAACATCGGTATCATCAACGACCCCATCTTGTGGACGCAAGACCCCAAAACGATTTTGCCCGTTATCATCATCATCGCTATCTGGATGAGTATGGGTACCGGCTTCCTCGTGTTCCTCGCCGGTTTGCAAAATGTGGACAAATCGTTGTACGAAGCCGGCGCGATCGACGGTGTTCGCAGCCGCTTCCAGGAACTCAAATACCTGACTTTGCCGCAAATGAAACCGCAATTGCTGTTCGGCGCGGTCAACACCATCACCGGTGCGTTCGGCGTGTTCGATATTGCAATCTCGGTCGCCGGTTTGCCCAGCCCGAACTACGCGGGCCATACCATTGTGGCGCACTTGTATGACTACGGCTTTATTCGTTTCCAAATGGGTTACGCTTCTGCCGTGGCGGTCGTGTTGTTCTTGATTACGTTCATCGTCGGCCGCGTGGTCATGCACGCTTTGCGTGAGTGATCGAGGGAAAGGAAAGGTCAGAGAGTATGCATAAATTTAAAAGACGGCATCGTCCTATGACGGCCGAACGCTTAAAAAAGAATAGTTCTTGGACAGCGGTATACATCATTATGATCGCCCTCGTTTGCTTCACGGCATTGCCGCTGGTCTACTTGGTCAGCACGGCGTTCAAACCGCTCAGCGAATTGTACGTGTTCCCGCCTCAATTCTTTGTGCGCAACCCCACATTGAAAAACTTCTCGGATTTGATGTTGGCGTTGTCCAGCTCGGCAGTGCCCTACACCCGTTATATGTACAACAGTATCCTTATCACGGTGATCACGGTTGTGCTGACGGTTATCATCACCTCCCTCGCTGCTTACGGTCTGGTAAAACACAGCCCTCCCGGCAGCAAAACGTGGTTTAACATCATCGTCGCGGCCCTGATGGTGTCGCCGCAAGTTACCCAGATCCCGAAATACTTGGTTATCAACGAGTTGGGATTGGTCAACAGCTACGCGGCTATCATCATTCCCGCCCTTGCCTCCGCTTACTACTTCTTCCTGGTGAAACAGTTCGTGGAACAACTCCCGAACGAACTCATCGAAGCGGCCCGTATCGACGGCGGCGGCGAAATGTACATCTTCTGGCGCATCATCATGCCGATGCTGAAACCCGCTTGGGTCACCATGCTCATCTTCTGTTTCGTGGGCACGTGGAACGACTACTTCTCTCCCTTGGTGTATTTGAACGACCAAGCGATGAAGACCTTGCCCCTCGCGTTGCAGACCATCGGTACCGGTATCGGCCGTGCGGGCGCTGTGTCCGCCGCCACCTTGTTGATGACCATGCCTACCATCATCTTGTTTACCATTTCGCAACGTAACGTTATGCAAACCATGATTCACTCCGGTATTAAAGGTTAACGACCGGCTAATGAAGAATTAACAGAAAGGAACGATGGACAGAATGAAAAAAGCAGTAGCGATCTTACTGGTTCTGTTATTGGTGCTTTCCGTTGGCTTCACAGCCGGCGCAGCACCGTCCGGAGACTACACCATCAACGATGGTGTGGAAATCGCCATTCCGGAAGTATACGAATATGCGTATACCATTAATACCGTGTTGGGTGAAAAGGTACCTTCCGAAGACGAAGAGGAAGAGTTCGTGCCGGGTGAGGAACGCACTCACTTGAGCCGCCCGACCGATATGTTTATGGACAACGACGGCAACTTGTACATAGCCGACACCGGCAACGGCCGCGTTGTCAAAATGACCACGGATGGTCATTTGCTTCAAGAATATACCACCGCCGACGGGATGGATTTCTTAAACCCCCAAGGCGTGTACGTCAGACCCAACGGCGAAGTGTACATCGCCGATACCGGTAACAGCCGTATCGTGCTGATGTCTCCCGAAGGCGAGTTCATCAAGAGCTACGGTTTGCCCGAGTCGCCGATGCTCTCCGACGTGCTGGTCTACAACCCCACCAAGATCGGTATGACCGAGTCGGGTGCCTTGTACGTGTTGATGGGTGAAAACATCATGCGTATCGACGGCAACAACAACTTCCGCGGTTACATCGGTCAGGCGGACGTTGGTTTCAGCCTCACCGACGCGTTCTTGCGTGCTTTCGCTTCGGAAGAACAAAAGAAAGTGTTTGAGAAGAAAACCGCTTCCCCGTACCTCAACTTCTGCTTGGACGACCGTGGGATGATCTACGCCGTCAGCCAAGATACCGAAGAAGGTCAGATCAAGGTTCTCAACACCGTCGGTAACAACATCTACAAAAAAGTCGGTAGCCGCGCGAGCAGCTGGCAAGCCATTTCGGATGCCATCAACGGTTTCTTCAGCGGTAACATCATCAGTAAAAAGTTTATGTTCGGTGAAATGTACCTGAACAAGCAACCCGAGTTTGCCGATATTTGCGTGGACAAGAACGGCATCATCACCGTTGTGGAGAAAAACAGCGGTCGCCTGTATCAATACGACAGTACCGGTAACCTGTTCGCCGTATTCGGCGGCAAAGGTACCGCGCAAGGCGAGTTTGAGATTCCCGCCTCCTTGGTGGTGGACGACGAAGGTGCTTTGTACGTGCTCGACCAGAGCTACGGTACCGTCACCGTGCTGAAACCCACCGCTTTCATCGAGAAAGTGCAACAAGCCACCTTGTTGTACGAAGCGGGCGACTACGAAGGTTCGGATAAATTGTGGCAAGAAGTGCTCAGCATTGACGAAACCTATCCCACCGCCTACATCGGTGCCGGTAAAACGGCCATAAAGAACAAAGATTGGCGCCTGGCGATGGAGTATTTCAAAAACTCCATCAACCGTGACGAGTATTCCAACGCGTACGCCGAATTGCGTTACGAGTTTATGAAGAGTCACTTCTGGGTCGTGGCGTTGGTCGCGATCGTGGCCTTTATGGGCATCTTGCTCGGTCTCATTTTCTTGCAGGCCAAGGCGAAAGCCTTGCTTGAAAAATTCGAGCTCGGCTACGTCGAAACCATCACCCTCAAGAACGGTATCCTCTTCGGTACCAACGTCTTGTTCCGTCCGGCGCGCTTCTTTGAAGCGATCAAGTACGGCCGTGGCCGTATCAAGATCGGCGCTCCGCTTCTCGTGTTGGTGGTCGTGTTCATCGTGCGTTTGGTGTTCATCTTCACGGTGCACTATCCGTTCCAAGACGTGAACCCCGACGAAGCGAACTTGGTGCTTGAGTTTATCAAGTTGATTTTGCCGGTCCTCACTTGGGTCGTGGCGGTATACCTGCTCTCGGCGCAAATGGACGGTGAATCCACGCTGAAAGAAAACTTCATCTGCGTGGGCTATTCCATGATGCCGTATATCCTTGCCAACGTGGCGGCTTTGGCTCTGTCGCACGTTATGGGCTGGGGCGAAAAAGGCATCTTCGCCGTGTTTGTCAACGGCGTTACCATTTGGTATTTCTATTTATTCTTCCGTGCAGTGCAGCGTTTGAACGACTATTCCATCAAGCGCACCATCGCCGTCTGCTTGGTCTCGATCTTCGCGATGGTATTGATTTGGTTTGTATGCCTGTTCGGTTATTCGCTGGTTGTATGTCTTGTCCAGTTTGTGAAGGATATCCTTATGGAAGCACAATTGATGATGTAAAAACCGGACGAAAAATCCGAATGAGAGGAGTAACGGTATGAAAAAACGTACCTATATATGGCGCATTGCGATTGTGGCAATCCTTTGTATGTTGCTGATATCGCAACCTCTGTTGGCAGAACAAGCACCGGCGGAGGATCAAAAACCGGAAACGGTTTATACCGATTGGACGGGTGACAGCACCACGTATGTGCCGGTCGCGTCCAACGGCGGAAAAACGCTTTCGTTCTGTGAAGACGAGATGTTGTTCCGTGTGGAAGAAGTTGTGGAAGCTGCGGCGGAGGGTGAAACGCCCGCCGGTCGCGTGTGGTATTCCGCAATGACCCCCGAAACCTACAGCGAATTGGAAGACAGTTCGCGTATTTGGAGGGCGTATATGAAATCGCTGCTGGCGATCACTTACGCCGGCCGCACCGAAGCGCGCGGCAACTTCATCAAAGCCTACTCGGCTTCGGATGACGCGACCATCGTGGTCAAATCGGGTGACAACGCTCTGCGTTTTGACGTGGAGTTCCCCGACGTGAACATCGCTCTTGCACTCGAGATCACGTTGGAAGACGGCAACCTGGTTGCCCGTGTCCCGGCCGACAGCATCCGTGAGGATGGCGAGTACGTTCTGCTCACGGTGGAACCCCTGCCTTTCTTCGGCGCGGTAGCAAAAGAGACCACCACCGACGGTTACCTCGTGTATCCCGACGGTTGCGGTGCGATCTCTTACTTCGATCGCGTGGATGACAAGAGTGCCTATGCGTTGCCGATCGAGCTCGATATCTACGGCACGCGCAACTTGGAAAAAACCGTGGAAGACGGTGCCGGCACCGCGATGTTGCCGATCTTCGGTATCAAAAACGCGGATACCGCCGTCTTGGCCGCCATCACCGACGGTGAGGAAAACGCCAAGATCGTGGCTACCACGGCGTTGGAAACGTCGGCCGTGCCGATCCACCATTCCAATTTTGAACTGTGGTATCGCAGTGAGTATCGTATCTACCTGTCGGCGGCGAGTACCGCCAGCAACTCGGTGGTTAAAAAAGAAAACTTCGGTGTGAAGTACGATCCTCAGTTGCAAGCAGAAGACCGTGAGGTCACCTACTTCCTGCTTACCGACGACGATGCCAACTACAGCGGCATGGCCAATGCCTATCGTGATTATCTGCTTGAAAACGGTCTTCTCAACAAGGATTCCGCCGCTTCGAGCGATCTGTTCCTCACGCTCTTTATGGGCGCCGAAAAAGAGGACGCGATGGTGAACGCCTACGTGCCGATGACCACCTATGAACAAGCACAAGAGATCTGCAAGACCCTGCTTGACGGCGGTATCCAAGATCTCGACGTGATGCTCCGCGGCTGGTCCAAAGGCGGCTACGGCATCTACCCGCAATCCAACAAGTTGGAAAAACAGTTGGGCGGCAAAAAAGCGATGAAAGCACTCAACAAATTCGTGGGCGAAAACGAGGGGCTCTCGGTGTCGCTCGAAAACGAATTGCTGTTCACCGGCAAAGGCAACGACATCGCGGTGAAAGGCACCAACGTGCCGATCTCCGACTTGATGAACGAGACCTTCTTGTTGACCCCCGCTTTCTTGGAAAAACGCGTGCAGAAATTGGGCAAAAAAGTGTCGCGCTTCGACAACCTGTCCACCGCCGCTTCCACGCTTGGCCGCATCATCTATCCCGACTACGATAAGAAAACGGTGTCCAACCGTTTCCAAACCGTTGAGACCTTTAAAGAAGTGGCGGACAACCACGACTTCGCGGCGATCCAAGGCGGTAACCAATACGTCTTGGCAACGGCCAATCACTTGTACGATATGCCCGCGGGCAGTTCGTTGCAACAAATGACCGACGATACCATTCCGTGGTACTATATGATCGTCAGCGGCAACCTCACCTATTCGATCACGGCCGGTAACCGTACCGGTGACCTGCAGGTGCTCAAACTCAGATGGATCGAATACGGCGCGACGCCCACCTTTGAGTTGACCGCCAACCGTTCGCTGGATCTGTACGGTACCACCTACAACAATCTGTTCTCCAGCGAATTCACGCAATGGAAAGATCGTCTCATTGAGATCAGCAACGAGTTCAACACGGCGCTGTCCAAGGTGAAAGGTCAATCCATCGTGAAACACGAATCGGTCGGCGACGAACAGATTTGTGTGACCTACGAAAACGGTTATCGTATTGTTCTCAACTACGCGAACGAAGCGTTCGCATTCGAAGGTGCCACCGTGGAAGCCGAAAACTACGTGGTGCTCGCACCGGCAAACTGAGAGAAAGGGAGGAGATAGTATGAAGAAAAAAATGAGACTTTCCATGCGCACGCGTGACAGCCTCATCGGTCTGTTCTACTTAACGCCGTTCATCATCGGCTTGTGCGCATTTTTCCTCTATCCGATCGTTTCCTCGCTTTTGCTGAGTTTCGGTGACTTGGACGAAGAAAAAATCGGTTTTGCGATCGTGCTGAAAGGCTTTGACAACTTTGTGAAAGCCTTCCGCACCGATACCAACTTCCTGCCGCGTTTGTGGCGTTCCCTGAAGAGCGTGATCATCAACACGCCGTTGGTGGTTATCTTCTCGCTGATTTTGGCCATTATGCTCAGCAAGGTCAAATACGGCAAAGGTTTCTACCGCGTCGTCTTCCTGTTGCCTTTCGTGCTTGGCACCGGCGCCGTTATGACGATGCTGTTGAAACAGGGTGTTGACACACAGATCATCTCCATCTCCAACAGTTCCATCATCCCGCGTCAATGGCTGTTGTACCTGGGTGCGGACATCGTGGAGATCCTCGATATGTTCTTCTCGTCGATCATCCGTATTTTGTGGCAGAGTTCGGTGCAGCTGATCTTGTTCCTTTCCGCCATTCTGGGTATCTCACCGGCGTTGTACGAATCCGCCAAGATCGACGGTGCGAACGCGTACGAAACGTTCTGGAAGATCACGTTGCCGATGGTGTCGCCCATCCTGCTTCTCAACACGGTCTACACCATCATCACTTCGTTCACCGACATCAACAACGAAGTGCTCACCTACATCACCGATAACACCATCCGCTACGCGCAACACGGTTACGCGGCGGCAATGGGTTGGATCTACTTCATCGCCATCCTGTTGATCATCGGCGTGGTGTTTTTGACCATCGGCAGTTATGCCCGCAAAAATCAAGGATACGGAGGGAAACGATAAGTGAACATCAATACTGCTTCTGTCAGTCGTACCCTCAGCACGGCCGGTAAAAAGACCGCGAAAGTGGTTCCGCAGGTTCTTTTGTACGCCGTGATGACCGGCTTGGCATTCATCTTCCTGTATCCCTTCTTGTTCATGCTCGTCACCTCGCTCATGAACAACAGTGACCTCAACAACTCGTTGGTTCGCTGGCTCCCGCGTGAGTTGTACTTCGAAAACTTTTCGATGGCCGCTCGCTTGATGGACTACTGGGCGACCACCAAAAACACCGTGTTCTACACCGTCGCCGCGACGGTTGGTCAGTTGATCTCCTGCTCGATGGCGGGTTATGCGTTGGCTCGTTTTGAGTTCTTCGGTCGCAAGATCGCGATGTTCTTCATCATCCTGGCGATGCTTGTTCCCACGCAGACCATCATCGTGCCGCAATACGTGATCTACACGGACCTCGAATGGCTCAACACCTTCAACCCCATCGTGATCCCGGCCTTCCTCGGCTTCGGTTTGCGCGGTCCTTTGTTCATCTACATCTTCCGCCAATTCTTCCTGGGTCAACCCCGTGAATTGGAAGAAGCCGCCCGCGTGGACGGTTGCGGATTCATCCGCACCTTCACCCATGTGGTGTTCCCGGTTGCCAAATCCATCTACATCGTGGTATTGGTGTTGGCACTCGTGTGGCACTGGGCCGACTTCTTTGAGCCGAGTATGTACCTCAACAAGAGTCACCTCAAGTTGGTGTCCATGCGTTTGCAAGGTATCTCCGATATTTTGACCTTGCCTGCGGACGTGTTGCAGTCCGAGCACAACATCAACGACAACAACCCCATCAGTGACGCAACGTTGATGGCGGGTACCTTTATGGTCGTGTTGCCCATCTTGGTGGCATACGCGTTCCTGCAAAAGCAATTCGTGCAAGGTATTGAACGTTCCGGTTTGACCGGCGAATAATAAAGGTGGTTGAAAACTATGAAAATGCTCAACAGTGGTATCTATCCCGCAATGCTGACGCCGTATAACAAAGACGGCAGCGTGGACGTGGAATGCTTGCGTTATCTTACCAAATGGTATGCCGAAAAAGGCTGCCACGGTATCTTTGCCGCTTGCCTTTCCAGCGAGATCTTTGCTCTTCCGATCGAAGATCGCGTATTGATCGCCAAGGAGACGGTGAAAGCCGCCCCCGATTCGATGGACATCGTGGTGTCCGGTCATACCACCGGTTTCTCCGATCAAGCCATTGAAGAACTCAAAATGATGGCCGATACCGGCGCGAAAGCGTTGGTGCTCATCGCCAACCGCGTTGCGGAAAAAGACGAAGACGAGGATGCGTTCCTGCGCAATGCCGACAAGATCATGGAAGCCATTCCGGATATCGACCTCGGTATCTACGAATGCCCCTCTACCTATATGCGCTTTGTCCCGCCCGAAACCTTGGGCAAATTGGCGAAAACCGGCCGCTTCACCTTTATGAAGGACACCTCCTGCTCCGCGATCAAGATCAAAGAGAAAGTGGAAGCGACCAAGGGTACGCGCCTCAAGATCTTCAACGCCAACACCACCACGTTGTTGCAATCGATGAAAGACGGCGCTGCCGGCCACTGCGGTATCTTGAGCAACCTGCATCCCGATCTCTACGTCAAGATGTTCGAGCTTGCTCAAACCGATATGGAGAAAGCGCAAGAGATGATGGATATCATCGGCGCGATGTCCAACATCCGCTTCGGCAACTATTCCACCAACATCAAGATCTACCAAAAACACGAAGGTATCCCCTACAAGAGCGTGCGTACGCGTGTCAAGGATACCGAAACTACCATTGAAGACGAATTGTACGAAATGGAGCAACGCTTCAACTTTACGCAACGTGTGCGTAAAGAATGGGGCCTGCTGTAATCCCAATCACGCAAACAGGACGGAGAATTTCTCCGTCCTGTTTTTTTGTCAAAACAGGACGAACCACTTGACAGCAATTGTCTAACGTGTTAAACTAAAGAAAACTTTAGTCTGATCGATTTGCGGACGGGAGCGATATGCTAACAAGGAGGGCTTGATATGAAAAAGAAAGGATCGGTTTTGCTGGCGTTGTTGAGGATGTTGTCGCTGTTACTGGCGATCGTGATGCTCTTTTCGGTCTTGCCGATGGCTGCTATGGCATCCCCCACGTCCATCGAGGAGGAATCGCTGAGAATCCATAACAATGCGTATTCGATGGGCAAGATTCCGTCGGAAGTGGCACGTGTGACGAAATATGACCCCGAATGGGCCTTTATGCACCATCCGGCAGGTATTGTGTATTTCAAAGATAAGTATTACACCGCGTTTTCGCGTGGTGAGTGGGGCGAAGATTTCCCCGGCCAACAAATGGCGATGTCGGTGAGCGACGATTTTTACCATTGGAGTGACCCCACCGTGATTTTCCCTGCGCCGCAAGGCACTTACGGACAAACCTGCGTCATTCCGGTTGGGTTTTACGTGTTCCAAGATACCCTGATCGCCAATGTGTATGTGCACGACTACGGTGAAAAATTCTTTAATGAAGACGGCAGTTTTAACCCCACGGGTGGCGGCACCGTTACCACCACCATTCAACAAATTTACACCACTGACGGTGTGAATTGGAGCAGTCCGCGACGGATCAGCTCTGTGCACACTCTCGCGTATCCGCGCCCCATTTCTACGGGGGGGTGGTTTTCGTGTAACGGCAAATGGATGCATTACACCGACGACGCAAACCCCAGCGGTTTGACCGCGTGGAATTGGACGGTGATGAGTGCGGAACAAGTTGCCAATTCCCACAATCGCAACGGCGGTAAAGCGTTGACGGAGGGCTCGTGGTACGAAGGCCCCGACGGCGTGTTGCACAGTATGATCCGTTCCGACTCGGGCTATTTGTTCCACGCCGCCAGTTATGACGGCGGTAAAACGATGACGGAGTTTTACCCCACGAATTTCTCCTCCGACAACACCCAGTTTAACTTTTGGAACTTGTCGGACGGCCGTGCGCTCGGCATCGGCACCCCCAACGAGGACGGTAATATTTGGGGTATGTGGCCACTGAATTTGTACATCTCGGAAGATGGTTATAAATTCGACACCGTGTATACCCTGCGCGACGAATGGTATACGCTGCAACAACAAGGCTATTCCAAAGGCGGACAATACGCCTAT
This sequence comes from Clostridia bacterium, assembly GCA_017434985.1. GTDB lineage: Bacteria > Bacillota > Clostridia > Oscillospirales > Acutalibacteraceae > RGIG3009. Next base: position 22,207 of record JAFSFY010000051.1, read on the forward strand.
ATGAAAATGATGGAAATGGACGGGTATTTGTACATCTTCTATTCGCGCATGAAAGAAGTGATGGAAATCACCCGTGTGAAGATTTCCGACATCAAAACGGCCAAAGGCATCATCGCCGAAACGGCGCCCGAAGTGGCAAACGGTCCGCTACTCGCGGATTTTACCACGCGCACGAAATACAACCTTGCGGCGGACAGCGGCAAAGTGGGCGTGGGCAACGCCGCCAACGGCAGAATCAGTTACGAGGACGGCGCGGTAAAGATCACCTACTTGAACGGAAGACCCGTCAACGATGGCCGTCGCGGCGAAACGCAACTGAATATCGACCCGTTGATCGCCAAGAAGATTGACAAAGAGGACATCGTGGTGGTCAAAATGAAGGCGGACACCACCGGATATGACGGCGGTTACTTAGGGTATGGCGACAGCGTGATGGCGGGCGATACCAAGATCAGTTCCGGCGCAGCGGTCGGCAACGGAAACCACCCCATCAAAGCGGGCAACGAATGGGTGCTCGAGGGGGAAGACGGCTGGTTGTACGTCGCGTTCACCACCAAAGAATCCATTGCCAACCTGAGCGACAGCGCCATGTGGGGTCGCCTTGCCGTTTGGGGACAAGGCGTGTCCTATCAGACGGGCGAATCCGTTTTGGTGGAATGGGTCGGTACCTTTGGCAGTTTGGCGGAGGCCAAAGCGTGGGATATCACCTTCCAAGAATCGCTGGAAGGAATTGTCGATCCGCCCGACGTGTCAAAATTCTTCTTTGACTTCAGCGACGGATTGCACAACCAAAAGGGTACGACCCCTTATATTGCGATCGAGGGGAATACCGCCATTTCGCACGACAAAGAAGTCGGCGCGTTGAAGGTGAGCACTTCGACGTTAACGGGAACGCAGATGAACGAAAACGCGACCTATAATATCGGCAAGGTGCAATATTGGCCCGGTGACGTGAATGTCTCCACCACCGATTACCCGATTTTTGCCATCAAATACAAGAACCTCAAAACAGATGTGACGCCCGTTGCGTCGAGCATGCTCATCCGCGATGAAGCGTTCAAAACGTGGAAATTCCCCAAAGTTGTTAGTGAAACGGCACCGTATGCCTACGATGCGGCGAATACCGATTGGCAGCTATTGCTCTTTGACGTATCGGAGATTGACGACCCCACCAAATGGACGTTGTTTATCTCGCCGATGGTGGAACCGTGGAGTAACGAATACGGTGTCGACCAAAATCCGACCTTGTGGGACGGCGTTCCCGAAGACCTCGGGTACATTGCGTGGGCAGGCGCATTTGCCTCTACCACCGAAGCGCAACGCTATTTTGACGAAGTGGGGCACACCTACGACGGCGCGTGCGATGTCACCTGTAACGATTGTGACCACGTACGCGAAACCACTACCGAGCACACGTATGACAACGATTGCGACGCCGATTGTAACAAGTGTTCCGCCGTGCGTGAAGTGGCAGACCACCAATACGACAATGGGTTGGATGTCGATTGCAACGAATGTGGAGCAACCCGCGAGATCACCTTTACCGGATGGTGGAAAGCCGATGGCCGGTGGTACTACTATAAAAACGGCGCGCTGCTCAAAAACCAATGGCAACTGGACAGCGTTGGTTGGTGTTATCTCGGTTCTGACGGCGCGATGAAGACCAATGCGTGGGTGAAAGACAGCCACGGCTGGTGTTACGTAGGAGATAGCGGCTATATTGTCAAGTCTAATTGGGTGAAAGACGACGGCAAGTGGTATTACCTCAACAAAGAGGGATATATGTTGTCGAACACGTGGCAACTCGATTCGCAAGGCTGGTGCTACCTCGGTTCGAGTGGCGCGATGCTGACCAATGCGTGGGTGAAAGACAGCGTCGGCTGGTGCTACGTTGGTGCAGACGGCTATTGCATCACCAACAACTGGGTGAAAGACTCGGTGGGTTGGGTGTATCTCGATGCCAACGGCCGTATGCTCACAAACAGTTGGGTGCAAGACTCGGTCGGCTGGTGCTACGTCGGCGCAGACGGCTACGCCGTCACCGAGTGTTGGAAGAAAGATTCGATCGGTTGGTGTTACCTCGACGAAAACGGCAGTATGACCAAAAATGACTGGATCAAAGACGGTGGCAAATGGTACTACCTGGATGCCAACGGCTATATGTTGGCCGGTACCACCAAAACCATCGGTGGCAAAATATACACCTTTAACGCAAGCGGCGTTTTGGTCGGATAAAATACACGAGCGTGGCGGAACAGCATTCCGCCACGTTTTTATTTTGTCAAAAAAGGACGAATCACTTGACAGCAATCGTCTAACGTGTTAAACTAAAGAAAACTCTAGTCTGATAGATTTGCGGACGGGAGTGATATGCTAACAAGGAGGGCTTGATATGAAAAAGATAGGATCGGTTTTGCTGGCGTTGTTGACGATGTTGTCGCTGGGCGTGCTCGGTGTCAGCGCCGAAGAGGTGGCGGGGGAAGTTCCCATGCTTTCGGTGGGAGAACCCTTGCGTGAAAGTTGGTCGGCCGATGAAGAGATGACCATGTTGGAATTGGCGGTGGAGGAAACCGGGTTGTATCAATTTACGATCACGGATCACAACCAAGGCGGTTTCGTGGTGTATACCGTTGCCGATTACGAAACCGAAAGCCTTACCTTGTTGGAGATCTGTGCATCTGTGGACGAGGAAACGGGGGAGATCCAAGTCGTCAATCCGTGGGTCAGCGCCTCGACGATGCTGGTCGAGGGACATACGTATGTGATGGTATGCGCCTATACGGACGAAGAATCTACCTATTTGGCGGGCGACATCTCGATTGTCTTGAACAAAAGTGAGCAATCGTTATCCGAATTACCGAATTGCCCCATTGCTGAAAGTGATTTGACGGCGACGTTTGACCTTGACGGCAAATGGTTTTCTTTTAAAACCGACGAAGCGGGGGACTATGACCTTTACTATGCGCCGCAAGACACCGATTTAGCGGTGATAGTGTATAACGCGGAAACGGGCGAAGAAGTGGCAACCGCCATGACACAGGAATACGATGACCTCACGGATGAGTGGGTGTTTCACGACAAACTCACTTTTCCGCTTCAAGCCGATACGCAATACTATTTCTGCATTGGTAGTTATGAAGAAGGCGTTGCGTGTAAGCTGTCGATGACCCGAAACGAAAAAACGGTCAGCAACATTATCGTAAACAATCCGCTCGAATCATTCACATCGTTCGTCAATGTGGAGAAGATCGACTACACGTGTTTTGATTATCGCATCATTTACAGCGACGATACGTGGGAAGTGGTGGATTCTTATCGTGACTTGCAAAAAAGAGGGTATACCATCCCCGAAGTGACCTACGTTGGGGAAACTATCGAAATTCCCTACCGCACCATACCGGGCGCAGGGAAGCAACCAATCCAATCGACTTATAATGACATTTCCACGATCGTTTATGTAAATGTGGAATCGCTTGTCGAATACGTTTCCGATTTGCAGTCGGCGGATGATGGAGATGTATGCTTTCTCCCCTATGACAACGGAAAAGAAACCGGCTATTGTTGGCATGTGTGTGTCAGTAAATCCGGCATGTATGATTTCTATGCGACTGATATTGATGATAAACGTATTGACTTCAGCGATATGCTTGACCCCTGTTATGTGACTTTTTTTGATGAAAAAAATCGGCCGGTCCCCTTTGATGAAGAGACCGAAACGTGGGCGTTAATAGCGGGCAAAGACTATGCTCTCAATATTCGTTATCGGTACAAAGAGGAGCTTCCCTTTGAGGTCGGTTTTTGTCTTGATCACGTTTCGGATGACCTGTTTGGGTATGATGGTTGGCGCTTGGAAGGCGACAAATGGTATTACTACGACAACGGCAAGTTGCTGAAAAATCAGTGGAAACAAGACCGTGACGGTTGGTGCTACCTCGGCTATAACGGCGCGATGGAGACCGATTGGATGATTGACGACAGCGTGGGCACCTGCTACGTGGATGACAGTGGCCATATGGTCACCGATCAATGGGTGGAATACTACGGCGAGTGGTACTATTTTGATGCCGACGGGTATATGGTGAAAAACGCGTGGAGACAAGACCGCAACGGCTGGTGCTACCTCGGCGAGTACGGGGCGATGATGGTCAACACGTGGGTCAAGGATAGCGTCGGTTGGTGCTACGTGGGTGGCGACGGCTACATCATCAAATCCAATTGGGTGAAAGACGGCGGCAAGTGGTACTACCTCGATGCCAACGGCTATATGCTGTCGAGTACCTGGCAACTCGATTCGCAAGGCTGGTGCTATCTCGGCGCCGACGGTGCTATGAAAACAAACAGTTGGATCAAAGACAGCGTCGGTTGGTGCTACGTGGGTGCGGACGGCTACTGCGTCACCAACACCTGGAAAAAGGACTCGGTCGGTTGGGTGTACCTCGACCATAACGGCCGTATGCTGACAAACAGTTGGGTACAGGACAGCGTTGGCTGGTGCTACGTGGGCGGTGACGGTTACGCCGTGACCGAGTGTTGGAAGAAAGATTCGGTCGGTTGGTGTTACCTCGACGAAAATGGCAGTACGACCAAAAACGATTGGGTGGAAGACGGCGGCAAGTGGTACTATTTGGATGCCAACGGCTATATGTTGGCCGATACCACCAAAACCATTGGCGGCATCAAATACACCTTTAACGCAAGCGGCGTTTTGGTGAAATAACGCAAATAAAAGGCCTCGACGAAAGTCGAGGCCTTTTCCGGGTTGATGGTAGTGTAGGGGAGGGCCTCTGTGCCCTCCCGCGGAGGATCGTTTTTGTTACGCGGTGACCACCGCGGCCAACTCGGTGTTGTCAAACGAATGGGTCAGTTTTTGTTTTCCGTAGGGGAATTCGATGGTTTTCATAACAGGATCATCCCTTCGCAAGTGTAGGATACCATACCCTTTTGTTTTCGTCAAAATATTTACTTTTGTCACGCGGTGTGATACAATGCGACAAGGGATTACGCGACGGATTGACGCGATTGATAAATGGGAGGAATAATGTATGCAATTCAAAGACCAACACTTGTTAAAAGCCGTCACGTTCAGTTATGACGACGGCGTTATTCAAGACGTGCACCTCATCGAATTGCTGAACAAATACGGACTGAAAGCCACCTTCAACTTGAATTCCGAACTGCTCGGCAAAGGCGGGTGTATGCCGGTGGCGACGGGCAAGGTGGCACACTATAAACTCCCGCCGTCCGACGTGCGCGCCGTTTATGAGGGGCACGAAGTGGCGGCGCATACGCTTACCCACCCGTTGCTCACAAAGCTGGATGAAGCGGAGATCATCCGCCAGGTGGAACAAGACCGCCTGAACCTCTCCGACTTGATGGGGTACGAAGTGATTGGTATGGCCTACCCGTGCGGCGGTGAGAA
>JAFSFY010000052.1 GCA_017434985.1 Clostridia bacterium
ACGAAGCGGAACGAGTATTGGAGCAAATATCCGCGAGGCGAAATATGCGCACAGCCGTCCCGATTTTATCGCTAAATTGCAGATTGCTTTGAAAGAATGCTACGAAACAGAATACTGGATTGAAATCGCACAAAAAGCGAGGATTATCTCTGATGATGTCGCAAAAACTGTATTGCACGATTGCGGATCGATTCGCAGAATACTCATCTCCTCCATCAACACCGCAAAGGAGAATGGGAAATGATTGGCCCAATTGTTACGGTAACCGTTGATAGACCACTTGGAAGTTTTCATCCTGAGCATCCGGATATACACTATCCTATAAACTATGGCTATATTAAAGGAACAATGGCGGCAGATGGCGAAGAAGAGGACGCTTATATTTTAGGCGTGAATGAGCCTGTTTCTGAATTTACTGGAAGAATTATAGCGATTATCAATCGTGAGAATGATATAGAGCATAAATGGGTAGTCGCACCGGAGGGTATAACTTTCACACGGGAAGAGATTGCAGAATTAACATATTTTCAAGAACGATATTTTAAGTCGAAAATCTCTTTGCTGTATAAACAACTTTAACTTGGTGTACTTTTGTTTACCCTTACCTCAGTTTTGCACCGTTTGGTTACTCTTTGGCAACAAAAAGTCTCTTTTCTCTACTGACAAAAGAGGTTTTTTACAATGATATCCGTTCCTGCCGGAACGGGTGATATAGCTGCCGCTATAATATCTGCTTCGCAGATGATATACGCTTCGCGTATGTAGGAACGGATATTATTTCGCGCTTGCGAAGCAAGTATATCATATCGCATCAGCGATATATCATTGAAAAATAAGCTGTTTTATGATATACTTCCCTCATAAGGAGGAGGTCGGATGAACGTCATTGATGCACACGCGCACATTTACGAACAGCTCAGCGGGTTTGGCCCGCGGGGCGAGGCATATGCCATCGGCGGCGGAATGGTGGAGTGGGCAAACGGCGAGCGGGAACAACTGCTCCGCCCCGAACATGGAGACAAAGGGTTTTTGCCCGAAACACTCATTGCGTTGATGGATGAGGCGCAGGTGGAACGCGCCGTTCTTTTGCAAAGCCACAACTACGGTTTGCAAAACCGCTTTGTTGCCGAAGCGGTGACACGTTTTCCCGACCGTTTGATCGGTGCAGGCGCGTTTGACCCCTACTGCGCTCACGCGGATGCCATTTTTGCCAACCTTACCGAAAACTTAGGGTTTACGCATTTGAAATTCGATCTCAGCCAAGATTTCGGCATCGCCGGCTACCATCCCGATTTTTCCATCAACTCCGCGCGGTTTGACCGATATTTCTCCCTGTGCGAAGAACGCGGCATCACCGTGACGACGGACACGGGCACGTGGGGTGCTTCAAGTTACCGACCCGACGAGATGGCACAAATGTTGGCACGTCACCCCCGTCTTACCTTTGTGGTGGCGCACACCTTCTTCCCCTCCAACGTTGATGATCACAACAACAAGCGTCTTGAATCCATCAAACGCTTGGCGCACGACAACGTCTTTTTCGATACCGCCAGTTTGCACCCCACCGAAAACGGCGAGCATTTCGCGTATCTGCGTACCGTGATGGACATTGTGGGTGCCGACCATATGATGTGGGGTTCCGATTGCCCCGGCGTGTTCCGCACGTGGAATTACGCTGACCTTATCCGCTCGGTCTGTAAGTGCGGGTATTTCAGCGAGAAAGAACTCGCCTCGCTTATGCACGACACCGCCGCACGCGTATACGGTTCTTAAAACAAGCAACAGGCACGGCAGAAATATTCTGCCGTGCCTGTTTGTTCATTTTTTTAGGCACAGTTCCTCCCCAAAAAACTCACGCAGTGCGTTCAAATACACGTCGGGAGCAACGGGATAACTGAGGCCGTGGTCGGCATCGGGAACGATAACAAGCCGTTTTTTCGTGGGGCAAGCATCGTAACTGATACGGCTCATTTCACAGGGGACAAAGCCATCCTTTTCGCCGTGGAAAAAGATAACGGGGACACGACAGTTTTGCAGCGATTCCATGGGGGTCAATTCTTCCAAATCAAACCCGCCGTACAATCGCGCACCGAGTTTGACAAAGGGATATAACAAATCGGCTGGCAATTTCAGTTGCCGAATCACTTTTTTGATGATTTCTTTTTGCGAATGGTACCCACAGTCGGCCAGTACACCGACCACTGTTGAGGGCAACGGTTTTCCCGCCGCCATCAGCACGGTAGAAGCACCCATCGAAATGCCGCACAAAATGATGCGCGCATCCTCGCCGAATCGGGTTTGCATAAAGTCTAGCCACGACAGACAATCGCGGTGTTCTTTACGCCAAAGGTAATGGTATGACCACCGCTTTTTCCCGCACAACGTTGGTCCACAATGAACGCGCTGTGTCCCAACCGAAAACAACGCTGGACACCGCCCGATAGATCGCGCTCGGCATTGCCGCGGTAACCGTGAAACATCAGTTCAATGGGGGCATCGGGTAAAAACTCATAGTATTTCGCGTGAAGAGGCAATCCGTCAAACGAGGTGATCTGAAACTCCTCAACCGGCATGGCGCGCACTTCATTCGCCCACTGTTTAAACTGCGGGTGAAACGGTTCATACGTCGCCCCCAACGGAAGGTCCACTTCCCCCTCGGGCACTCTTCGTTTTCGATTGGCGTAAAATGCCATACGGTAGCACACAAAAGCTGTCAATACGATCGCCACGGCAATCCCCAAGGCGATCCACAGAATAATCATAGAGTCATCTCCATCTTGCCATTTCGAGAAAAAAAGGGTACAATGCCCAAAGAGGTGTTGTTATGAAACCGTTATATCTCTATTGGGCGGCCGTGTCACTGCTCGCCGTTATCCTCACGTGTTACGACAAAGTCGCCGCCAAAGCAAAAGGACGGCGCACACGCGAAAAAACGCTGTTTATCACCGCCGCGCTCGGCGGCAGTGCGGCAATGTACGTGACGATGTTGCTCATTCGCCACAAAACGAATCACAAACGCTTTATGCTGGGGCTTCCCCTCATCATCGCGTTGCAGATCGGGTTAGTTGCGTTTCTTTTTCGCGTGGGTCTGCCGCAGTGGTGATCGCTTTTTCGGCACGGGTTTGGCCGTTTGCGGATCGGGTTTGATGAGACAATGCGGGGCGGTACCGATGAGATCGGTGCGCCCTGCTTTTTTCAACGCCTGCATCACAATAGCGCGGTTTTCGGGGCGGAAATATTGAAGCAGGGCACGCTGTTCGGCCTTTTCGCGCGGGGTGCGCGGCACGTACACCTCTTCCATCGTATACGGGTCCAATCCCGTATAGAACATACAGGTGGACACCGTACCGGGGGTGGGATAAAAGTCCTGCACCTGTTCGGGTCGCAGCCCTTCTTTTTTGAGGAACAGCGACAGTTCAATGGCATCTTTGATGGTACTGCCCGGGTGAGAGGACATCAAATACGGCACCAAAAACTGTTCTTTTCCCACGCTTTTGGTGAGCTCGTAAAACCGCTTTTTAAAGCGGTTATACACCTCAATATTCGGTTTGCCCATACGCTTTAAGACGTTGTTTGAACAATGTTCGGGCGCGACTTTCAACTGCCCGCTGACGTGGTGTTGCACCAATTCTTTGAAGAAGGTTTCGTCCTCATCGGCAATCAAATAATCAAACCGAATGCCCGAACGAACGAACACTTTTTTCACCTTGGGCAAGGCGCGCAGTTTGCGCAACAACGCCAAATAATCGCGATGGTCCACCCGCACGGCGGGACACCGCGTGGGTGCCAAACATTTTTTATCCGCACAGACACCGCGTTTGGCTTGTGCCTCGCACGCCGAAGCGCGGAAGTTGGCGGTGGGACCGCCCACGTCGTGAATATACCCCTTAAAATCGGGCATTGCCGTGATGGCTTTGGCTTCGTCAATGACCGAGTCATGACTGCGGCAAGAGATTTGGCGACCTTGGTGATACGCGAGCGAACAGAAGTTACACGCGCCGTAGCAACCGCGGTTATGAATGATGGAAAACTTAACTTCTTCAATACCGGGGACGCCGCCGAGCGACTCGTAAGACGGGTGGTAGGTACGCATAAAGGGAAGCGCGTACACGGCGTCCATTTCTTCGGTGGACAGCGGCGGCATCGGCGGATTTTGCACCACGATGACCTTGCCGTGCCGTTGAATGACGGTCTTACCGCGCACGGCGTCGTGCTCCTCTTGTTGAATGCGGCAGGATTCGGCGTAGCGGCGTTTGCCTTGCTCGCTCACCTCGGACACCGCTTCGAACGACGGGCATTCCCGCACGGGGAGCGGTTTATATTCGTTCGTCGGCACGGCATAGCAAGTGCCGCGAATATCGGTTAATTCGCGCACAGAGGCCCCGTCGCGCAAGCGGTCGGCAATTTCCACAACGTGCTTTTCGCCCATTCCGTACATAAGCAGATCGGCACCCGAATCCACTAAGATGGAAGGGCGAACACGGTCATCCCAATAGTCGTAGTGAGCAAAGCGGCGAAGCGACGCTTCCAGACCGCCGATGGCGATCGGCACGTCGACAAATAAGCGGCGCAGCCTCTGACAATACACGATCACCGCGCGATCGGGGCGGCGACCGGCTTTACCGCCGGGGGTATACGCATCGTCACTGCGCGGTTTTTTGGCGGCGGTATAGTGCGCGACCATCGAGTCGATGTTACCGCCGTTGACCAAAAAGGCCAATCGCGGCGCCCCAAAACGGGTATAATCCGCATCGGTTTTCGGTTGCGACAAAATGCACACACGATACCCCGCGTGTTCCAGCACGCGCGAGATGATGGCGGTACCGAACGACGGATGATCCACGTAAGCATCGCCCGTGACGATTACGAAATCGGGACGGTCCCATCCGCGTTGTTGCATCTCTTTGGTTGTGAGCGGTAAAAACGGCATAACGGCCACTCCTTCTTAATCTTCCCACACAGTATAGCACAATTTTGCGCGCGATTCAACCGATGCTTGTTTTTTTACCGAAAATGCCGTATACTTAATATGAGGTGATACGATGAATTTTACCGAAATTGCCAAGAACCGCCAATCTTGCCGCCGCTACGATGCTACACGCGCAGTGGAAGAAGAAACATTGCAAATCATTCTGGAAGCCGCACGGTTGGCGCCTTCCGCGTGTAACGGACAGCCGTATCACATCACCGTTTGCCGCGGTGAGGCGGCCAAACAGGTAGCCAAAGCCACCACCGCGATGGGTATGAACGGCTTTGCCAAAGAAGCACCTGTGCTCCTTGTGCTTTCTGAAGAACCTTACGTCAAAACGGCGGCATTCGGCGCCAAAGTGAAGGGAAACGATTACCGCTCGATGGACATCGGGATCGCGGTCGCCTATCTCACCGCCGAAGCCACGGCGCAAGGACTTTCCACCTGCATTCTCGGGTGGTTTGACGATATGGCCGTTCGTAAAATCTGTGGTCTTTCCTCCCCCGTGCGCCTGATCGTTACGTTGGGATATGCGGCGGCAGACGATACACTCCGCGTCAAAAAGCGCAAAACCATGGATGAATTGGTATCCTACAAATGAAAAACGGTGGATATCCGCTTGGATATCCACCGTTTTGTTTTACATTCTGGCTTTGAGGAATTCAACCGCCAACTTGATGTCAGCCGTCGGATCAGCACCGACCTCACGTTCAATGGTAAGGTAGCCGGTATACCCGATCTCGTTCAGCGCTTTCAAATACGCATCAAAGTCCACTTTGCCTTGGCCGAGCGGCGTTTCGAGGAAGTATTCCTCCAAACGCAGATCGCCGATACCGCCCTCCGCAAAGAAGTCGTAGATGACTTGCGGGTCGGTCTTTTTGAGCATCACACCGTCTTTCGCGTGGGTGTGCACAATGTAGGGCGCCAAGGTATGCACCGCGGCCACCGGATCGTCATCGGTCACCATCACAAGGTTGGCAGGGTCAAGGTTGACACCAACGCCTTTGCAACCGAGGCCATCCAAAAATGTGCGCAAGCGATCGGCCGGTTCGGGACCGGTTTCGATAGCAAACCACGCACCGTTTTGATGCGCATATTCCGCCAATTCGTTGCACGCTTCTTGCATGATCTTATAGCGATCGCAATCGGCATCGTGCGGCACCACGCCGATATGGGTGGTAACCACGTTTCCGCCGAGTTCCAACGCCAGATCGACAATGCGCTTGGAGCGCTCAATTTTGAACGGATTGTCAGCCGCGATGGCAAAACCGTGACCGCCGAGGTCACCGCAAAGGGCGGAGATCTCGATGCCGTTATCACTCAAAATGCGGCGTTTTTCCGCAATGGTAGCAGGTGTTTGGTTTTCGGGCGCCATATCGCCCTCCACCGCATACAGTTGCACACCTTGTGCACCGAGTTCGTGGCTTTTGGCGATGCTTTCGGCAAACGGAAGACGGAGCCAGTCCGCCATAATTCCGATGGGAAATTTAGCCATAGTCCTGTCCCCCCGTTAGTCCAACACGATTTCGCGATGCGCTTCGGCAGAATCGTACATCGCTTGCATCATCTTGGCAGTGATAATGACCGAGTCGATGTGAGACGGCAGTTTTTCACCGGTCTTGATGCATTCGATGAACTTGTTGATTTCGGTTTCGAAGTGCGGCTCGGAGTTGAACTTGGGTTTGTATTCCACAAGGGCGCCGTGTTCCGCGGTGTAGACGGTGAAGTCTTGACCGTAGATGAGGCGGATACCCGCTTTGTCGCCCATAAAGTCGATGTACATTTCACATTGGTTGATGTTTTGCGCCCACGCACCGTGCACGGTGAACACGGGACCCGCGGTACGGATCAGACCGGTAACCGAGTCGTCCACATCGTAGGTGCCGTCGTAGTTCGGAGGGCCGGCCCACATGCCTTCGAATGCATACTCGCGCATATTCTTGCCGAGTTTGCAGAAGTTTTCACTGGTCACGGTCAAGGGTTTGGGATCGCCGCAGCAGTACATAGCGATATCCATCAGGTGCACGCCCCAGTCGATCAGCACGCCGCCGCCCGCGATCGCTTTGGTGGTAAACGCACCGCCGAGACCGGGGATGGAACGATGGCAACGGAAGCTGATGTACACGTGATACACTTCGCCGAGTTTGCCGGAATCAATATAATCTTTGATGAGGTTTACCGCGTTGTTGAAACGGTTAACCACGCCGATGTTGAGCACTTTGCCCGTCTCGTGTTGCACTTTTTGCATCTCGAGAGCTTCCGCATAGGTGCGCGCAGCGGGTTTTTCGCACAACACGTTTTTGCCGGCACGCAACGCATCCATCGCGATGGGCGCATGAACGTTGTTGGGGGTACACACCGAAACGGCTTCAATTTCGGGATCGGCCAACACTTCTTTGTAATCCGCGATGGCTTTACCGCAACCGTATTTCTCCACGGCCGCTTCAGCACGTTCGAGAATGATGTCGCAGAAATACACGATCTCCGCTTCAGGGTTCTTCATATACGCCGGAATGTGCGCACTGTTTGCAATGGTACCGCAACCAATAATGGCTACTTTCATGGTAATTCCTCCTTAATATGCTTTACCGAAAAGTATACTACTCTTCATATGCTATCATACCGCAATTTGTGACAAATGCAAATATCCGCAGTTGCACAAAAAGTTAACATTTCTTACATTATATATGTTAATTCAGACACTATGGGCAATCCGTGTGCCAAAAATGATAAACAGTGCCCACCCTGCAGGATAGGCACTGTTTTGGCATTACATTTTCGATTTGAGGAATTGGACCGCCATTTGAATGTCGGCCGCCGGATCGTCGCCCACTTCACGTTCGATGGTGTGGTAGCCGGTGTAGCCGATCTCGTTCAATGCCTTCAAATAGGCGTCGAAATCCACGTGGCCTTGACCAAGAGGTTTTTCTTGGAAGTAGTCTGCATATTGGAACCCCTCCGCCATTTCGGGAGGCAAGTAGCCAAAGAAAATACGCGGGTCGGCCTTTTTGACCATGATACCGTCTTTTGCGTGGGTGTGCACGATATACGGTGCCAAGGTGTGCACCGCCGCAACCGGATCGTCCCCCGTGATCATCACGAGGTTGGCGGGATCCAGGTTAACGCCGACGCCTTTGCAATCCAAGCTATCGAGGAAGGTGCGCAAACACACGGCGGTTTCGGGGCCGGTTTCGACTGCAAACCACGCGCCGTTTTGATGCGCGTATTCCGCCAATTTGTTGCACGCTTCCTGCATTACTTTGTAAGTATCGCAGGTCGTATCCTCGGGAATCACGCCGATATGCGTGGTGACGATGTTGCCGCCGAGTTCCAATGCCAGATCGACAATGCGTTTGGAACGCTCGATACGCAACGGATTATCTTCGGCAACGGCAAATCCGCGGCCGCCGAAATCACCGCACAAAGCAGAAAGTTGAATGCCGTTTTCACTGAAAATACGGCGTTTTTCCGCAATGGTTGCGGGGGTTTGGTTTTCGGGTGCCATATCGCCCGAAACCGCAAAGATCTGCACACCTTGTGCCCCGATCTCATGGCTTTTGGCAATGCTTTCGGCAAACGGCAGGCGCAGGCAATCCGACATCACGCCAATGGGGAATTTCGCCATATCCGTATCCCTCCGTTAGTCGAGCACGATCTCACGATGCGCTTCGGCAGAGTCGTAGAACGCTTGCATCATCTTCGCCGTAATGATGACCGAATCGATGTGAGAGGGCAGTTTTTCGCCGGTCTTGATGCATTCGATGAACTTGTTGATCTCGTTCTCAAAGTGAGGGGTGGAATTGTACTTGGGTTTGTATTCCACCAACGCACCGTGTTCGGCGGTGTAAACGGTAAAGTCCTCACCGTAGATGAGGCGGATACCCGCTTTATCGCCCATAAAGTCAATGTACATTTCGCTTTGGTTGATGTTTTGCGCCCACGCACCGTGCACGGTAAACACGGGACCATCGGTACGGATGAGGCCGGTAACCGAGTCGTCCACGTCGTAGGTGCCGTCATACTTCGGAGGGCCGGACCACATATTGATGTAGGCATAATCCTCCATATTTTTACCGAGTTTGCAGAACTGCTCACCCGACACCGTGAGAGGTTTCGGGTCGCCACAGCAATACATCGCAATGTCAAGGAAGTGCACACCCCAATCGATCAGCGCGCCGCCGCCCGCGATCGCTTTGGTGGTAAACGCACCGCCGAGGCCGGGGATGGAACGATGGGCACGGAAACTGATATACACGTGATACACTTCGCCGAGTTTACCGGAATCAATGTAATCTTTGATGAGATTGACCGCGTTGTTGAAGCGGTTGACCACACCGATATTGAGGATCTTACCGGTCTCGTGTTGCACTTTTTGCATCTCGAGCGCTTCGGCATAGGTGCGCGCAGCAGGTTTTTCGCACAATACGTTTTTTCCCGCGCGCAACGCGTCCATCGCAATAGAGGCGTGAACGTTGTTGGGGGTACAGACGGACACCGCTTCGATTTCGGGGTCGGCCAGCACTTCTTTGTAATCGACAACCGCTTTACCGCAACCGTATTTCTCCACGGCTTCTTCGGCACGCTCGGGAATGATGTCGCAGAAATACACGATTTCCGCCTCGGGGTTCTTCATGTACGCGGGGATATGCGCGGCGTTGGCAATACCACCGCAACCAATAATGGCTACTTTCATTGGTAAATCCTCCTTGAATGTGAATTAAAAATGCAGAAAGGCAAGCTTGCCCTTCTGCATTTATCATACTTGACTTTTTTCAATTTTCAATATCCGTAGTTCCACAAACCTTTAACATTTTTTACACTATTTGTGTTAATTCGTTGACGAAGATTGTTTTTGTGTTACAATGAAATCAGCGCGATAACGTGATGGCGATACCCCAAAAAAGTTTTTAAACGAACGGCTGAACGATTGCACGGTATCAAATCCCATCACTTCCGCCACACGGGTGACCGGCACGTTTTGTTGGAGCAGTTCTTCGGCCTTTTTCATCCGTTTTTCGCGGTAGTAGGCATTGAGGCTGACGCCCATTGTGGAGGAAAACACCTGCGTGATATACGAATAACTGTACCCGAGTTCGTCGCTGATCTCACTTAAGTTTTTGATGTGGAAAATGTGGCTGTCAAGGTACTGCACCACCTGCCGTGCCAACCGCTGCTTTTTGTTGCCGGCAACCGCCAAATAGGAACTATGTTGCTCGCTCCCGCGCTCATCAAAAGAACGTTGTGTCAGCAAGAGCAACTGTTTCAGTCCCGCCTCAATCAGCACGTCTTGATTGTCGTGCTTGGTGTGCAGTTCGCGGAACAACAGCGTAAACACCGTATCCAACGAATAGTGATCCATCGCGAGCAGCGAGTCCGCTCTGGTCAGCCTTTTATCAAGAGAGGCAAATTGCGGATAATCGGGATGGTCCTTATCAAAGGTGAACGCACAGTAAAAATAGCGCAACGGGTTGTAACGGCTGCTGCTGATGCTATGTTCACTTCCCTCGGGCGAAAGAAAGATCGCGCCCTCCCCCACGCGGAACGGCCGATTGTTAAAGGTGCACACACCCGAACCCGCCGTCACGTAGGTGATCTCGTGACAAGGCTGTTCGTGCGCACCGATCTCGTGCCCACCCTCACAATACAGATCGCCGATCTGGATGAGACGCACGGCACCGTATTGGTGCAACATCCCCTCAAAATAATTGTCGAAGTGAAATTTAGAACCGCTTTTTTTCATTGGTATCACCTTTCTTCGGTACCCAAGGGGAAATTCCCCTTAATATAAAAGGAGGCCTTTTTATGTTAATCGGTTTTATTGACTATTGCCTGGACGAGTGGCACGCCAACAACTACCCGGCGTGGCTGAAAGAAGCTGACCCGGATTGTGAAGTTGCCTACGCGTACGCGGTGACCGATCACCCGAACGGCGGTATGACCACCGACGAGTGGTGTGAGAAAAACGGCGTGACCCGTTGCTTGACCATGGAAGAACTCGTGGAGAAGAGCGACGCGATCGTGGTGCTCTCTCCCGATAACTGCGAACTGCATGAAGCGCTTTGCCAAGTGCCGCTCCGCTCCGGCAAGCCCGTGTATATTGACAAAACGTTCTCCCCCAACCTGGCGATGGGCAAACGTATTTTTGACATTGCCGCGAAGCACGGCACTCCTTGCTATTCCACTTCGGCGCTTCGTTTTGCCGAGGAATACAAAGTGCCCACCGAGGAGATCACCGCGATCACGTCCATCGGCGGCAGTGTACCGGAAATCTACATCATCCATCAATTGGAACCCGTGATGATGCTGATGAAAGAACAAGCCAAACGCGTGATGACGCTGAAGACCGATTCGTTCTATTCCTACATCATTGAGTTCAATAGCGGCCGCGTGGTCACCGTGAACCAATTTGAAAAGGGTATCCCCTTCTCGCTGAACATCGCTTACAAAAACGGCGCCGCCGTGGTTGCCAATGCACAAAGCGACTTCTTCAAAGTGTTCATCGCCAACCTGGCGCACTTCTTCAAAACCAAGGAAATTCCGGTCACCCCGGAAGAAACCCTCCCCATCATGGCCGTGCGCGAAGCTGCACTCAAAGGTCTCTCTCTCCCGGGTCAATGGATCCCCGTGGAACAACTGTAATGACCTTGCCGTCGGAAACAACCGTTTCCGACGGTTTTCTTTTTCATCATCATATCACAAAAATCGCGGTATGTAAACGCCGTTTTCTGTGGAATATTCGTCTTGATTTTTGACGATTTTTTCACTATACTTTGAAAAGAGAAATACAGAAAGCGGCGATCGTATGGAGATTTTCATCCTCACTCTGCAACAATTACTGATGATGTTCACGTTGATCGTGATTGGATTTGCCTTGCGAAAAGCCAAGGTGTTGCCGGAAACATCTGACCTCACCCTCTCCCGTTTGGAGCTATATGTCTTTACACCTGCGCTCAACTTCATCACACAGTTGACCAAATGTACGACTGAAAGTTTGGCGCAAAACAGCCGATTGATCCTGTATGGCGGCGGTGTCATTCTCACGGCGGTCATTCTTGCCATTCCGCTGTCCAAATTGTTTGTCCGCCGCACCAAAGGCGACCCCGATCGTTCCTATCTGCAATGCATCTACCGCTATGCGCTCACCTTTGGTAATTACGGATTTATGGGAAACTTCATTGTTTTGGGGATTTGGGGCGCCGACGGTTTGTTCAAATACACCTTGTTTAATTTTATCGCCACGCTGATCTGCCAGAGTTACGGTTTATATCTTCTCATCCCCAAAGAAAAGGGCAGCCATTTTATCAAGAACGTGGTCAACAGCCTTCTGTCGCCACCCATCATTGCATTGGTGGCCGGTTGCATCGGTGGTTTGCTCAACGCCAAGGAATATCTCCCCGCTTTCCTCACCAACGCCTTTGAAAATGCCTCTAACTGTATGGGACCCGTGGCCATGTTGCTTGCCGGTTTTGTGATCGGCGGTTACGAATTCAAAGGTCTGTTGCTCAACAAAAAAGTGTACGCGGCATCGGCTTTGCGGTTGCTCGTACTTCCCTCCTTGTTCCTGACGACGATGCATCTGCTCGGCATTGACAAAGAGATCATGCAATGGGCACTGATCGCGTTTGCCTGCCCGCTGGGGCTCAACACCATCGTCTATCCCGCGGCTTACGGCGGCGAAACCAAAACGGGTGCATCCATGACGATGATCTCCACCACCTTCTCGGTGATCACCATTCCCGTGATGTATTACTTGTTTATCGTACTCTTATAATGGCATCGAAAAAAGGCCTCTTGCCGTTGGCAAGAGGCCTTTTGTTATGTGCTTATTTCTCGTGGTCGCGGAGTTGACCGAGCGAACCGCCGGGATGACGCATCACGTATTCTTGGGGCGTGATGGCGCGGCGCTCTTGCAACACCACCGAAAGCGCTTGCAACATCAGGGTTTCCACCAAGATGGAGGTGCGGGGCGCACGGTTGAGCGGGCCGCCTTCGTTGTCGATGTGAGCGCAGATGTGCGCATCGGCAAATTTTGCCATCCAGGATTCAGGATTGCCCGTTACGGCGATCACTTTGTAACCGTTGTTGCGCACCGCCAAGGCGGTAGCTTTCAGCTCGGCCGTTTCACCGCTGTTGGAAATGCAGATGACCACGTCGCCCGCATCCAACTGACCGCAGGAGCCGTGCACCGCTTCGGTGCCGTGCAGGAAGTAGGTCGGGGTGCCGGTGGAGGACATCAGCGACGCCATATAGCCCGCGATGTGGGCGGGTTTGCCGATACCCGTGATGTGAATACGGTTACCGTTTGCTTGCGCATCCCAAATGATTTGGGCAGCGGGCAAAAAGGTTTCTTCTTTGAGAAGCGGGAGCGCGGCATCCATTTCGGCGCGGACAGCTTCCGCAAAAGTGTTCATACAGCTCATTTCACATTCTCCTTATTCATAGCGGCTCACATCGTGGCCGTTTTGTTTCATAAAATCAAGCACTTCTTTGCGCGTGGGCAAACTGGGCATGGCACCCATACGCGACACGGTGATACCGCCTACGTGGTTGGCAAAGAGCATCGCTTGCTCCGGCGTATCGCCCGAACAAATAGCGGTGCAGAACGCACCCACAAAACTATCGCCCGCCGCGGTGGGATCCACCACAGGCCCATAGTCCACACAGGGACTGGTAATAAATTGCGTGCGATCGGCAAACGCGGCACCCTTGCTACCCATCGTGATAAGCACGTTTTCTACGCCTTTATTCAGCAAAAAGTCAATCGCTTTCTTGGCCGACGCTTCATCTGTTACCGGGATGCCGGTCAAGTCGGCAGCCTCGTGCTCGTTGGGGGACAGATAGGTCAAGCATGCGAGCAGTTCATCCGGCAACGGCGCGGACGGCGCGGAGTTGAGCATGACCGGCACGCCTTTGGCATGTGCCATTTTGGCTACGGCAATGTTGATGGCCATCGGGATCTCCAACTGCAAAATCACGATATCGTATTGATCGATGGTGGCAGCAAGATCACCGAGATCTTCTTCCGTAATATCCATATTGGCACCGGGAATCACCAAAATACGGTTGGCAGTGCCTTTTTCGGTCACTTCCAATTGAATGTTACCGATAGCGGTAGGACGGGTTTCGGACACGCGCACGCGGCTAACGTCCACACCCGATTCGATCATCGTTTCTTTGATGCGGGTACCAAAGTCGTCATTACCAATCTTGCCGACCATCGACACCTTGGCACCGAGACGCGCCGCTTGCACCGCTTGGTTGGCACCTTTACCGCCGGGAGCGGTACGAAAATCCGTGCCGATGATGGTTTCGCCGCTTTGCGGGAAACGAGGTGCGGAGCAGATAAGGTCCATCACAAAGCTGCCCACAACCAAAATGCGCGGGGTAGTCATATACAAAAACTCCTTTCGTAGGTAGACACAATTTTTCTTATTATAGCACAGCTGTTACCAACTTGCAATGGTCTTGCGCTTGTTTTTTCACTTTTTTGTCCCCCGCACCCACCATTTATCTTGACAAAAATAACCGCGCAGTGGTATACTGTCTACACAGTTTGTTCGACGGTCGAACAAACTATTTCGAGAATGATGGAGGGCACTGTGAGATATTACGGATTGGATACGACGGCTTCGCCTACAAGCAGTCAACTTATGACCAAAGAAAACAATGCCAAGTTGTTGTTTTCCATCGTGATGCAACAAGGAACAATCTCCCGTGCACAATTGGCCAAGGAATCCGGGCTTAGCCCTTCCACCGTGTCGTTATTGACCGATGAAATGATTCGTCGCCACATTTTGCTCGAAGCCGGTGCGGGCGAATCGGCGCCGACGGGGCGAAAACCCGTTTTGTTGAAAGTTGATCCCGAAGGGTTGCAAATTCCGTGTTTTGCCTTTCAACCGAACGGACTGTTGTACGTATTATACGATCTGCAATTAAACGTGATGGAACAGCGCTTTATCCCCTATCCCCCGCAATTACAACCGCGTACCGAGATCTATACGCCGTCCGAAGCGGATGTACTCTCGTTGTTTACCGCGGTGTTGGGCGACGACTCCAAGATTGACAGTACCAAATTACGCGTGATCGCCATTTCCTTTTACGGGGCATTTTTGCGCGACAATAATCTGTACTCCTCGGCAATATTGGGATGGCATTTAAACGCCTCGTTTTTGGACACCCTTCGACGTTCATTTGCAAACATTCCCGTTTTCATCGGCAATGTGGCCACCCTTGCCGCCTATGCTGAAAAAACCGCATCCGCTGTGGAACGTGAAAATTTGTTGTATCTTCACTTGGATCACGGCGTTGGTAGCGGCATTATTCTAAACAATCGTCCGTTTACGGGAGATTGCGGCATCAGCGGCGAGATCGGACATATGATCATTAACGGAAAACGTTTGGAGAATATCGTCGGGTCTGCCACGGTGTTACGCGAATTGCACACCCGTTGCGGCGTAGACAGTTTTGATGCCGCCGCGATGGCATTGGAACGGCAAGAACCACGGGTTATCGCTTATTTAAGCGAAGTGGCCGCCGCCGTGGCCACGGCTGTCAACAATACCCTATGTATGCTTGGCTCGATGGATGTTTTCATTGGTGGTTGCTTAACGGAACTGGGGCCCGCTTTTTTAAAGCTTATTCAAACCGCTATACAACAGTTCGGTTTCCACCGAGTATTGCCGCATTCACCCCTTTCTTTTTCCTGTTTGCCGCCAAACGGCGATTGCCTCGGCGCGGCAAAGGCATATATCGACAGTTTGTTTACCGTAATTATATAGATATTAGGAGGTACCGCTATGCGTGTATTGGCAATGGGTTGCCACCCCGACGATTTGGAAATTTTGTGTTACGGCACCTTGGCCAAACTGGCCAAGCGTGGCGACGACGTTATCATTTCAACCATCGCCAACGGTTCGATGGGTGATATGGTGATTCCGCCGAAAGAGTTGGCAAAAATTCGTCATCGCGAAGCCACCGCCGCCGCCAAGGTGATTGGTGCGCAAGAATACATCGGCGTGGGCATTGACGACTTGGCGCTCAACCCCGAAGACGACGAACAAATTCGCCGTGTAACCGAGGTGATTCGTTACGCACGTCCCGATTTTATCATTTGCCACGGCGCGGACGGCTATCTGGATTATCACAGCGATCACAACTATGCGGCCGAGATGACCTTTACCGCCAGTTTTAACGCCACCATTCCCCACTACGAAACCAAAAGCCCCGTGCATCCCGTGATTGCACCGCTCTACTATATGCATCCCACCGGCCCACGTCCCGATTTTTACATTACCGATTACGTGGACATTACCGATACGTTGGAACTGAAATTGGAAGCCTTTGCGTGTCACAAAAGTCAATTTAGTTGGTTGGGCGAACACATTGGCGACAGTTCCTTGTTGGACGACGTGCGCGACCAAGCGCGCGTGCACGGCAAATCTTGCCGTTGCCAATATGCCGAGGCGTTCCAACGTTGTACACAGGCTTACAGGATGACAGCCAATCGGCTGTTGCCTTAACCAATAACGATTTTTTAGGAGGATTTTACAATGAGAGTATTAGCCATTGGTTGCCATCCCGATGATTTGGAGTTTGAGTGCTACGGCACGCTGGCCAAACACGTGAAAAACGGTGATGATGTGATCGTTTGCACCATTGCCAACGGTTCGATGGGTGATATGACCATTCCCCCCCGCGAATTGGCACAAATTCGCTATCGCGAAGCCGCCAATGCCGCCAAGGTGATTGGCGCACAAGAATACATCGGTATCGACGTGGATGATTTGGCGCTCAATCCGCACGACGACGCTCAGATCCGCCGTTTGACCGAGGCCATCCGTTATGCCAAACCCGATTACATCATCTGCCACGGTATTGACGGTTACCTGGATTATCACGCCGACCACAACGCCGCCGCCGAAATGACCTTTACCGCCAGTTTTAACGCCACCATTCCGCATTACGAAACCAAGAGCCCCGTGCACCCCATCATCACACCTTTGTATTATTTGGAGCCCACGTCGCGTCAATTCCGTATGATTACCGACTACGTGGATATCACCGACACGTTGGAACTCAAAATCGAGGCTATTAAGTGTCACGAAAGTCAATTCCGTTGGCTCGGTGAGCACACCGGTTCCAATTCGCTGACGGATGACGTGCGTGCCCGCGCCCGTGTGCACGGCAAATCCTGCCGTTGCCAATATGCCGAAGCGTTCCAGCGCTGCACGCAGGCATACCGTATGACCGCCAGCCGCTTGTTGCCGTAAAATTGAAAGGAGTTCGTTATGGCTACTACGATGGATTACGCGGCATACGATCGCGCGTATGCCGCCGAACTACACGCGCGATTTGAATCCAGAACACCCGCCCGTGTATTCGACTGTCATTTTCATCTTTCCCCCAACGAAATGGCTCCGTTGCCGCAATCGTTTACCTTTGATCGTTGCATCAAGGATACCGAAGCCATCATCGGTAAAAACCGCATCAAGGGCGGTTTGTTGATGGGAAACCCCCAAATGTTTGAAACCAAAGAAGCGTTGGACGAAGAACGCCGTTACACCTGCGAAGTCGCCGCCGAACGCGACGGATTTGTAACAGGGTTGTTGGTCGTTCCGTGGGATAACCCGAACGAGATCGAAGATTGGCTCAGAAAATACCCCAAAATTGTGGCACTGAAACCGTACCGTTGTTGGTCACAAGTGGTCGACTCCTTTGAAGCCGATATTCTTGATTACGCACCCGAATGGATGTGGGAATTGGCAGAAAAATGGAATTTGTGTGTCATCATTCACCTTTCTCACTACGGCGATATGCTCAAAGACCCGCGCAATGGTGAACAGATTCGATATCTGTGCAAAAAATATCCCAACTCGACGATGGTACTCGCACACTGCGCGATGGGACATCATCCCGACAAATATTTGAGCGGTCTCAAATACTTGGAAGGTCTTGACAACGTGTGGATCGATTGCTCGGGCGTATCCGAAGCGCTCTCCATCTACTACACACTGAAACACATCGATCTCAAAAAGATTATGTACGGCACTGATGGTTGGAGTTTTGGCCAAGCACTGGGGCGCGTGGCAGCCTACGGCGGTAATTTCCTTGGACTGCACACCGCCGCCAATCTCAACAACCTGCCTCAAGATTATCGTTATCAACCCCTCACCAACACCTGCGAATGTCATTTGGCATTTTTGGCCGCGGGTGACATTTACGGGTTGACCAACGAACAATGGGAGGACGTGTTTTATAACAACGCGGCCGACCTCTACTATTCCAAAATTCGCAAATAAGTAAACGCCGAAACGAGGATTTTAACCTTGTTTCGGCGTTTTGTTGACATTTTTTGCGTAAAAGAAGATAAATCCTTGCAAACGGGTTGAGCGTGTGATACAATGCAGGCAACCTCAAAGCAAAGAAGGAATGTCCCGTATGAAAACGTGCATTATTATCGGTGCCGGCGGCCGCGGAAAAGACGCTTACGCCCCCTATATTCACGAGAAAAAACTCTTCAAAATCGTCGGTGTTGTGGAACCTGACAAGCAAAAACGCGAACAGTTCCAAGCACGATATGACCTCCCGGACGATATGTGTTTTTCCGATTACAAGGTTATGTTTTCAAAAGGACGTTTGGCAGATGCGGTACTGATTTGCACGCAGGACCGCATGCACATTGAGCCTACTTTGTTGGCTAAAAAATGCGGGTACCATATTCTGCTCGAAAAGCCCATCGCCCCTACCCTGCGCGAAGTGAAGTTGTTGGAAAAAGCTTTTGAGGGATACGACAAAGTGTTTATGACGGGGTTCGTTCTTCGCTACACGCCGTTTATTGAAAAGATCAAAGAGATCATCCGCGACGGTGAAATTGGCGAGATCGTCAATCTCCAACTCAACGAGAACGAGGGCTTTTGGCATCACGCACACAGTTACGTGCGCGGACCGTGGAGTCAAAGCAAAACCTCTTCCCCCCTCATCGTGGCCAAATCCAGCCACGATATGGATCTGCTCCTCTATTTGGTCGGATCGTCCTGCACCTATCTGTCTTCCTATGGCGACAACACCTATTTCCGTCCCGAAAATGCGCCCGGCGACGTGCCGGATCGTTGCACCGACGGGTGTCCGTTTGCGGATACCTGCATCTACAACGCGGTGGAACAGTACACGAACGGAAAAGCGCAATATTTTGTCCACAAATTCGAGTGCGGCACCGAAAAAGAGGATATCATCAACGCCTTAAAAACCAATCCCTACGGACGGTGTGTGTACCGTTGTGACAACGACGTATGTGACCACCAAGTGGTATGCTTGGAATTCGAAAACGGCGTGACCGCGATGTTCACCGTCAGTGCTTTTTCGCTTGAAAACAACCGCACGCTCAAACTGATGGGCACCAAAGGCGAAGTGGGCGGTTGTATGGAAACGGGTGAAATCTTGCTGAAAAAGTTCAGCGATATGTCCGAAACCAAATTCCAAATCGAGCACGACGGCACCAAGCACTGCGGCGGTGACGGCGGATTGATGGAACAATTTGCCCGTGCGGTGGATACCTACGAAACAGCCGAAAACACCGTGGATAAATGGATGTTTGAAGCACACAAAATCGTGTTTGCCGCCGAAAAAGCACGCGTGAGCAAACAGCGAATGAAACTGTGATCCTATAGTAAAGAAAAAAGCCACTGTCGATTGACAGTGGCTTTTTTGATCGATAAAAACTTATTTGAGTTCGATCTTCGCGCCGGCTTCTTCGAGCTTCGCTTTGATGGAATCGGCTTCGTCTTTGGAAGCGCCTTCTTTGAGGGTTTTGGGAGCGCCGTCAACCAAATCTTTGGCTTCTTTGAGGCCAAGACCGGTGATCTCGCGAACCACTTTGATGACGTTGATCTTGTTGGGGCCAACTTCAGCCAAAACAACATCAAAATCAGTTTTCTCCTCAGCGGCAGCAGCAGGAGCAGCGCCACCGGCCATCACGGCCACAGGAGCAGCGGCGGAAACGCCGAATTCTTCTTCGATAGCTTTAACGAGTTCGTTCAATTCGAGAACGGTGAGAGCTTTGATCTCTTCGATCATGTTGGTGATTTTCTCAGACATGGTAATACCTCCATTATTTTTAAAATTTAAATTTGGTTGAGGCTTAGGCCTCGGCGGCGGGAGCTTCCCCACCTTGTTTTTCAGCAACAGCGTTCAAGGCACGGGCCAAATTGCCAATGGTGGCAGTAAGACCGCCCAAGAACATGGACAACAACACTTCTCTCGGCGGAACTTTGGAAAGTTCTTTCACGGTAGCATCGGTGACGACTTTGCCCTCGAAGATACCGGCCTTGATTTTGAAGTTGTCATGCTTTTCAGCATACTCGCACAACACTTTGGCGGGAGCCAACGCATCGTCATTGGAAATCGCGATAGCGGTAGCACCTTCCAAAACGTTTTTGAGGTCACCGTAGCCGGCATTATCGGCAGCACGGCCAAGCAACGTGTTTTTGACAACCGCGTATTCCACACCGGCTTCACGCAATTTACGACGAAGTTGCGTATCGTCAGCCACGGTGATACCCGAATAGTCAACAACCACGCTGGCGGCAGCACCGTTCAATTTCTCGGTAAGATCGGCGACCAACGCTTGTTTTTGAAGCAATACTTTCTCACTCGGCATGTTTTGTTTCACCTCCGACAACTGAAATATTTCAGCTGTTATTCCAAAAAAGAAACGCCCTTTCCGTTTCCACAGAAAGGGCGGCAATAACACAAAGCATAGCTTTACATTAGAGCGTTTCGACCTCGGTGGGCGGCAAAACCGTTAGGTGCCGACAGGCACACCCACTGTCTGTGGAAGAACAGCTTGTAGATTATAACACACACTTACAGAAATTGCAAGTGGTTTGCGGCATTTTTTTAGCCGACTTTCGCAGGGTTGATCTTGATACCGGGACCCATCGTGGAGGCCACGGTGCAAGAGCGGATGTACTGACCCTTGGCAGCGGCGGGTTTCGCACGAACAATAGCGCCGAGAAGAGCATCAAAGTTCTCTTGCAATTTTTCCACACCGAAAGACACTTTGCCGATGGGGCAGTGAATGATGTTGGTTTTGTCCAAGCGGTATTCAATTTTACCGGCTTTGGCTTCGGTAACGGCTTTCGCCACATCGGGGGTAACCGTACCGGCTTTGGGGTTGGGCATCAAGCCACGGGGGCCGAGCACTTTACCCAAACGGCCGACCAGACCCATCATGTCAGGGCTGGCAACGACCACGTCGAAATCCATCCAGCCGCCGTTGATTTTGGCAACCAGATCGTCCGCGCCGACAAAATCGGCACCGGCATCGAGGGCAGCTTGTTGTTTGTCTTCTTTGCAGAACACGAGCACACGGACGGTTTTACCGGTACCGTGGGGCAACACAACCGCGCCACGAACTTGTTGGTCGGCGTGACGGCTGTCAACACCGAGTTTTACGTGAACTTCAACAGTTTCATCAAACTTGGCTTTGCCGGTTTTGACGGCGAAATCCAAGGCTTCGGCGACATCGTATTGTGCGCCGCGGTCGAACAACTTGACGCTGTCGACGTATTTCTTACCATGTTTCATTGGTTTTTTCCTCCTAGTTAGTTACCATCCCTGCGATACGAGCGCAGGAGGTATGAGTGGTAAAATCGGAATGCGAAATTGGTTCCTCCCACCCGGAACGATGAAATTAGTCGACAACTTCGATGCCCATGCTGCGAGCAGTACCGGCCACCATGCTCATGGCGGTCTCGATGCAGGACGCATTCAGGTCGGGCATTTTGGTTTCGGCGATCTTCTTCACTTGCTCCTTGGTAATCTTGGCAACCTTATTCTTGTTCGGAACGCCGGAAGCGGTTTCAATGCCGCAGGCCTTCTTGATCAGAACGGCAGCCGGAGGGGTTTTGGTGATAAACGTGAAGGAACGGTCGGCATACACGGTGATGACGACAGGAATGATGAGACCAGCGTCATTCTTCGTGCGTTCGTTAAATTCCTTCGTGAACGCCATGATGTTCACACCATGCTGACCCAGTGCAGGGCCAACAGGGGGCGCCGGCGTGGCTTTGCCAGCCGGAATTTGCAGTTTAATGTACCCGGTAATCTTTTGAGCCATTTTTCTTGCACCTCCAAAAATTGTGGTAAAGGCGGCACGGTATTTCGCCGTTCGGCGAGTCGCACCTCCCACAGTCGGAAAAGTGTCCGACGCACAGGAAAGGGCGGTTGCCCTCAAACCTCATTCGTACAGCGGAATAAGTATCCTTATTCCATAAGTTCCGCTTGATCGAGTTCGAGCTCCACGGGGGTTTCCCGACCGAACATCGACACCGTGACGCGGACTTTGTTTTTGTCTTGGTCGATCTCGTCCACACGGCCGCTGAAGTTCTCGAGCGGACCATCAATGATGCGGACCATATCGCCCACGGCATAGTTGATCTCGACTTCATGTTTTTCCACACCCAAGGCCGCAACCTCCGACTCCGTAAGAGGCGTAGGTTTGCCGTTGGGGCCGACAAAGCCGGTGCAACCGCGCGTGTTGCGAACGATATACCAAGATTCGTCGGTCATGACCATCTTAACGAGGACATAACCGGGGAAAATTTTGCGTTCAACTTCTTTTTTCTGTCCATCTTTGATCTCCGTGACCGTTTCGGTCGGAATGGAGATCTCGTGAATCCAGTCTTGGAGTTTGCGGTTTTCGACGATTTTTTCCAAATTCGTCGCTACCTTGTTTTCATAGCCGGAATAGGTATGGACAACATACCATTTTGCTTCTTCTGCCATGAATGAACCTCCCATCAACCCAAGTTGAGCAACAACTGAATCAGTGCGCCCAAGCCCAGATCGACCACACAGATAAACGCGCCAAGCAGCACGCACAACGCCAGCGTGACGCCGGTGTTACGGGTGACGTTGGAAAGCGTCGGCCACGTGATTTTGCTGAACTCGCCCTTAAGATCGCGGAAGAATTTCGTACCTTTTTGTGTCTGCGCATCCTGCTCACCTTTTTTGGCAGCTTTGATCTTGCCAATGATGAACATGACGACACCGACCACCAACAATACGATGGCAATGTAGAACGCTGCTTTTTTGCCCGTAAAGTTTGCAGGATCCAGGAAACGCGCCAACCAAGCACCGAAACCCAAAGCACTCATTTCCGAGAAAATGTGCAGGCTTTCGAGAAAGGTGACGAGCACCGTAAGGAAGCCGGCCACAACAAGGATCAGTCCCCAAAATACCATTGCTCGTTTCTCCTTTCCTCGTACTTACTTCGTTTCTCTGTGCACGGTGTGCTTACGGCAGAAACGGCAGTACTTGTTCATTTCCAGTCTGTCCGGATCGTTTTTCTTGTTTTTCATCGTGTTGTAGTTGCGTTGCTTACATTCCGTGCAAGCCAGGGTCACTTTGACTCTCATAACGGCACCTCCATTGATTCCCGATGTCTCGGGTGATTTGAGCCTCCCTCAGGGATTACTGACACCGAAAAAACGGCGCAAAAAAATAAACCCCATTCGAGGTAAAGACACTATAACACATTTTTTTCAAATGGTCAACCCCTTTTTATAAAAAAGTTTTTTTGCGCATATACTGTGTATTACGGCATTGATTTTTTTGTTTACTTATGATATGGTATATAGGTATATATAATGGAGGAGGTATGGCCCGATGAACGTGACGGTGAACGGACTGAACATTCACTATATCGACAAAGGTGTCGGCGATACGACTGTGTTGTTATTACACGGTTGGGGCGTTGACGCCTCGCTGTACCATTTGCTTATCGACCATTTGGCCGCGTATTGTCGCGTGGTAGCGCCCGACCTTCCCGGTTTCGGCGGTTCCGACGAACCGTCGTCCCCCTTTACCCCCGACGATTATGCCGATTTCGCCCTAGCTTTTGCCGAAGCGCTCGGCATCACCGAGGCGGTCACCATCGGTCACTCCAACGGCGGACGCGTGCTCATCAAATTGCTTTCGCGCCCCTCTCTCTCCCTTACGGTGCGCAAGGCGGTGTTGATCGACAGTGCGGGATTGCCGGCACATCACACCTTTTCCTATTACGTGAAAGTGTATTCTTTTAAGTTTATTAAATTTTTGTTTTCGCTGCCCCCGCTGAAACAACTCTTCCCAAACGCCGTTGACAAAGCGCGAAGCAAACACGGCTCTGCAGACTATCAGCAGGCCAGCCCCGTGATGCGGCAAAGTATGGTGATCGCCCTGCACGAGGACGTTACCCCTCTGCTTTCTTCCATCAAAGCCTCTACGCTGCTGATCTGGGGAAAAGACGACACCGCCACCCCGCTTTCCGACGGGCAAACGATGGAACGCCTCATCCCCGACGCCGGTTTGGCCGTTTTGGAAGGTGGACATTGGGCCTTTGCCGAACGGTTCGAACAATGCGGCCGTATTCTCGACGTATTTATTAAGGAGTAAGTTATGCAATTCGATTGGATCCGCTTGGCATGTTTACTTGCCGCTTTGGTTTCTCACCTGTTACAATCATTGTCATTCACGCATATGTTGCAACTCAATTCTTATCGCAACGAGCGTTTTTGGAAATGGTGCAAAGAAAACGACAAACGCCTCGTCTCGGTGCGCACGTTACTGCCGGCACTGTGCCTGCTTACTCTCTACCTACCCGAAACGTGGTGCGTAGCGGCGAGCGCCGCGATATTGCTTGTCACCGCCTTGTTGAACATACCGAAAAAAGCGAAAAAACCGCTTGTCTTTACTGCGAGGGTGAAACGCTTACTCACCACACAATACGTGCTGTTTATTGCCGTGTTGGTTGTGTGCTATTTCTTGTCCGTGACCCGTTGCGTCGGGTTGGTGGCGGCCTTGTCGCTGGCGGTATGGGCGTGGACCTTCATCGCCAACACCGTCAACACACCGCTCGAAAAAGCCATCGCCAACCGCTACGTCCGTGATGCGAAGCGCCGCTTGAAAGCGATGCCCGACCTCACGGTGATCGGTGTGACCGGCAGTTACGGCAAAACCAGCACCAAAACCTGCTTACAAGCGTTGTTGTCGGTACGGTATAACGTGCTGATGACCCCTGAGAGTTACAATACCACGATGGGGGTCGTACGCACCATTCGCGAGCGGTTGCAACCGTCGCACGAAATTTTTATCGCCGAAATGGGTGCCAAAAACAGCGGTGACATTCAGGAAATTTGCGAGTTGGTGGAACCCACTTACGGTGTGATTACCTCCGTCGGTGAACAACATCTTGAAACGTTCAAGACGGTGGAAACCATTGTTGCCACCAAATTTGAATTGGCCGATGCACTCCCCGCCGATGGCCGCTTATTCGTCAACGGCGACAACGAGTTGATTCGCGATCGTTTGGCCGAAACGGCGCCGCTTTGCCCCGTCACCACTTACGGGTTGACCGTCGGTGACGTGACTGTGACCGATGTGCAAGTGAGCAACAACGGCACCACTTTTACCGTGGCTGCCGGAGAGGAAACCCAAACCTTTGTCACCCACTTGCTGGGTGCACACGCCATTCAAAACCTGGCGGGGTGCATTGCTGTGGCGGTATCGCTCGGCATTCCGCTGGCGGAACTTACCTATCCCGTGCGTCGCTTGAAACCCATCGAGCACCGCTTGCAACTGCTCCCTAACGGGTTTATTGACGACGCCTACAACTCCAATCCCGCCGGATTCCGCAGTGCGCTTGACGTGCTCAGCAACTTTGATACCCAACGTGTGTTGGTCACCCCCGGTATGGTGGAACTCGGCGAGCGCGGTGACGCACTCAACGAAGAACTCGGCGCCTATGCGGCCGACAAATGTGATATCGCCGTTTTGGTCGGTCTGAAACAAGCGCCGCCTTTGCAAAAAGGTCTGCTCTCCGCCGGCTTTGATGAAACCAACCTATACGTCGTTGCCACCCTCAAAGAGGGATTGGCGCTTCTGAACACCATCGCGGCGCCAAACGGCCGCATCGTGTTGTTGGAAAACGATTTACCCGATAACTTTTAAAGGTGGTCTTATACAATGAAAACAAGAGTAGCCGTTTTGTTCGGCGGAAACAGTGTGGAACACGAAGTGTCCATCATTACCGGTATTCAAGCGTTTTGCGCGCTGAATCGCGACAAATACGAGGTGATTCCGCTGTATTTGTCCAAAGATAACGTCTTTTATACGGGCGAACATATGGGTAAGATCGAATCCTATCGCGATATGAAGACCTGTCTTGCCAACGCGACCCGTGTGTTACTTGTTAAAGGCGCACACGGCGTGGACATGGTGCGCCATCCCGCCAAACGCTTCGGCAACAACGTGGTAGGTTCGTTTGACGTGGTGCTTCCCGCCGTGCACGGCACCAACGTGGAAGACGGCACGCTGATGGGCTATCTCGAATTGCTGGGTGTTCCCTACGCCGCGTGCGACGTGACGTCGTCGGCGGTCGGCATGGATAAATATTTGATGAAATCCGCTCTCAAAGATGCGGGCGTTCCCGTGTTGCCCGCATTGGCGTTTACGGGCAAGCACTATGCTTTGAACAGCGACGCGGTATTGGATGAGATCGAAAACGAATTCGGGTATCCCGTCATCGTGAAACCCATCAACCTCGGCTCGTCGGTCGGCATTTCGCTTGCCGATTCGCGCGAGAAATTGCTCACCGCGCTGGACACGGCGTTTGACTTTGCCTCCCGCGTGTTGGTGGAACGCGCCGTTCCTCATCTGCGCGAGATCAACTGTTCAGTGCTCGGCGATATGGACGGCGCCCGTGCTTCGGTCTGCGAAGAACCGGTCAACAGCGACGAGATCTTGAGTTTTAAGGATAAGTATTTGAGTGGCGGTAAAAGTGCCAAAGGCGGCAACAAATCGAGCGGTATGTCGAGTTTGAAACGCCGTTGCCCCGCCGATATTCCTGCAGAATTGACCGAAAAAGTGCAACAGTTGGCGGTGAAGACTTTTGTGGCGCTCGGCTGTTCGGGCGTGTCGCGCATTGATTTCCTCAACGACACCGAAACGGGCGAATTGTGGGTAAACGAGATCAACACTATCCCCGGTTCCCTTTCGTTCTATCTGTGGGAAGCAGCGGGCGTGCCGTTTGATGAATTGCTTGACGAAATGATCAAATTGGCGTTCAAACGTCAGCGCGACCGCGAAGCATTGACCTTTAGTTACGAAAGCAACATTTTGTCCGCCGTGTCTCTCGGCGGTTCTAAAGGCGCAAAAAGCGGAAAGTGAGGATGATTATGAAACGCATTGGTATGTTGGTGGCGGTGGAGATCGATTCGGTACTCTCCCGCTACGGAACTCCCGGCGAAACCAAACAATATCCCGGCTTTACCGTTTGGACGTATGAAAATGACGGATATACCCTTTTTGTCTTGAACAGCGGCGCGGGACAGATTGCCGCCGCGGCGGGCGTACAGTTCCTCATCAGCGAGTTCAAGGTGGAACTGATCGTTAACTTCGGCGTGGTGGGCGGTTTGACGCCCGCTATGTCCCAAACCAGCTCCTGCGTGGTGGAGCGAGTCGTTCACTATGAATTCGACACCTCCCCTCTTGACCACTGTGAGGTGGGACGGCACCTCGAGTATCCCGATATTTATCTGCCTGCCACCCCGGCGCTGGTGCAAAAAGCAGTGGAGTTGTGTCCCGAACTGACCCCCGTGACCTGCGCATCGGGTGACAAATTTGTGGACGGTGAAGCCGCCAAAACGGCGCTGCACAAGCAATTCGGCGCCGACATTTGCGAAATGGAAGCCGCCGCGGTGGTGCTCACCTGTGATCGCAACGGGATCCCGTGCTTGCTGATCAAAACCGTTTCCGACGGTGTGACGGGCGGCGCGGAAGAATTTACAAACAGTTTGTTGCACACGTCCGACCTGTGCCTTAAAATCGCCGATCGCATCATAAAGGAGTTGTAAAGATGGCCACTATTCAAGAATTGTTTGACACGTTGGAAGAAATTGAAGCCTACAGCCGTGTTCTCGGCAAGGTCAGTTTTGATATGCAGTGTTGCGCGCCTCCCGAGGGGATGGAGCAAGCCGGCCGCGATATGGCCATCGTGGGCAAACGGTTGTATGAACTGACCCACAACGACACCTATCAAGCGTTAATTATCGATCTGTACGACCATCGCGATACGTTGACCGTGCCCCAAAAAGCGTTGGTGGAACGCTTGTACGAGAATTATCGCAAGGTGAAAAACCAAACGGCGGAGTTTTCGTTTGCCGCCAATCAAGCGGGCAATCTTGCCTATGCGGCGTGGCTCACCGCCAAAAAAGAAAACGATTTTTCCAAATTCCGTGACAGTTTGGCGTCCCTCATTGATTTTGAACGCCAAGCCATCGACCTGCGCGAGCAAACTTACTCCTCCTATTACAACGCGTGTTTGGACGATTATGAAAAAGGCGGCAACACCGATCAATTGGATGCGTTCTTCGGTGCTTTAAAAGAACGCATCGTACCGCTGATGAAACGCATCGTCGCCGAAGGCAAACCCATTCGGGAAGATTTCCTTACCCGCCCCTGTCCCATTCCCGAGCAGGAAGCTTTTTCGCGGTGGCTTTTGGATATTCAAGGGATGCGTTCTACCGCCACGGTGTTGATGACCACCGAACACCCCTTTACCACCAACTACGGGCCGACCGATGTGCGTGTCACCACCCATTATTACGAAGAAAATTTTGTTTCGAACATTTTCTCCACCTTGCACGAAGGCGGTCACGCCCTCTTTATGCAAAACGAACCGCAAGAATGGTACGACAATCACGCCGCCAACGGGATGTCCAACGCGATGCACGAGTGCATTTCGCGGTTTTATGAAAACCTGGTCGGCCGCAGTGAAGCGTTTATCCACTTCGTATATCCGAAACTGCAGGAACTCAGCCACGGCACCTTTGCCGACGTGAGCGAACGCGAATTGTACGAAGCTGTCAACGTGGCACGTCCGTCGCTGATTCGCACCGAGGCCGACGAGTTGACCTACAGTTTGCACGTGCTCGTACGCTACGAGTTGGAAAAAGCGTTTATCAACGGCGATATCACGGTGGATGAGATTCCCGCACTGTGGAATCAAAAATACCGCGATTATCTCGGCGTTGACGTGCCCGACGATGCCTGCGGTTGCTTGCAAGACGTGCATTGGGCGTACGGCAATTTCGGTTATTTCCCGTCCTATGCCCTCGGCAACGCTTACGGCGCTCAGATTTTAGCGCGTATGGAAAAGGAACTTGACGTGTATGGTACAATGGCCAACGGCGACCTTTCTCCCATTTTAGCGTGGTTGAAAGAAAACGTGTTCAGCATCGCCTCGGTGAAAGATCCCGACGAGTGGATCCGCACCATCACGGGTGAAGGGTTGAACGTAGACTATTATCTCACCTATTTGGAGAAAAAATATTCCGCTTTGTATGAGCTGAAATAAGAAAACAGCCGTCACCGACCGGTGACGGCTGTTGTTTTATAAGCGCGAAAGGGCTTCGCTTTTCTCAACGCCCCACGCATGGGCGAATTCTTCGGATAAAAGGCGCTCACATTCCTGCAAGGTGTGTTCGTCAAAAAACCGCAGTTTTTTGCCTTGCTGCGCCACTTCTTTACGCCGCTGACGCAACAGGTACAACATATCGAGAAGTTGTGACGTTTCACACGTGCGCAATTGTTGCTGAAACAGTTCCTGCCGCACGCGGTCGTTGGCTTCCCAAACGAACAAATGTGTTTGCGCTTCTTGCAACAGCCGTTCGCCTTCTTCACGAGAAAAAAGCGCGCGCAAGCGTTTATCGGCACTTTCAATAGGCAAAAACACGGTGGTGGCGGTGTTTTCGTACAGCGGGCGCAAGATGTAATAGTCGCGGGAAACGCCGCCGAACGATTCCGTACGTACGTCTTCCACCACGCACACGCCCTCGCTTTTATGCATCAAGCAACTACCCGTATCAAACACAACCAATCACTCCTTTCGACCATTTCAGTATACCACATCTTGTTTTGGTATTTCAAATGGACATTTTCGACAAATCGAATGGCAAATACCCCTTGTGTTTATTGACAAATTCGTGATATACTGTGGTCATTGGAGGGAATGTGTATGTTCGCCAAAGTAAAAAGTTTGGGGCTTCTCGGTATCGAGGGGTACAGCGTCGATGTAGAGGCCGATGTTTCGCAAGGATTGCCGGCATTCGACGTGGTCGGCATGGCGGGTATGGCGGTACGCGAATCACGCGACCGCGTGCGCGCTACCATTAAGAATTGCGGTTTCACCTACCCCGTCAGCCGCATTACCGTCAACCTCGCCCCTGCCGATATTAAAAAAGAAGGGTCGCTGTACGACCTGCCGTTATTCCTGTCGTTGCTCAAAGCCAGCGGACAACTCAAAGCCGATACCGAAGACTCGGCCTTTATCGGTGAATTGTCGTTGACGGGCGATATTCGCCCCGTTCACGGCGTGCTACCGATGATTTTAGCCGCACGGCGCGAAGGCATTCGCCGTGTGTTTATTCCGCTCCAAAACGCGGCGGAAGGTGCGGTGGTGGACGGGATTGACGTATATGCCGCGGAACACATCACGTTGTTACTCGCGCACTTAACCGGAAACGCCTTACTGACTCCGCTTGAAAAAACCGAATTTACTCCCTCCACCGAGGACGGAATCGCCGATTTTGCCGACGTGATGGGACAGGCTGTACCGCGCCGCGCACTCGAAATTGCAGCTGCGGGCTCGCACAACGTCTTGATGGTGGGGCCGCCCGGTTCGGGCAAAAGTATGCTCGCCAAGCGTCTCCCCTCCATTTTGCCGAATATGACACGCGAAGAAGCCCTCGTCACCTCGGCGGTGCATTCCATTGCCGGCACATTGACGGCGGGCAAAGGCTTGTTGACCGCACGCCCGTTTCGTTCGCCGCACCACACCGTTTCTGCACCCGGTTTGACGGGAGGCGGTGCCGTGCCGCGTCCCGGTGAGGTATCGCTCGCTCACAACGGTGTGCTGTTTTTGGACGAACTTCCCGAATTTTCGCGCATGGCCATGGAATCGCTTCGTCAACCGCTCGAAGATGAGCAGGTCACCATCTCCCGTGCCAGCGGCTCGCTTTCCTATCCGTGCTCGTTTATGTTGGTGGCGGCCATGAACCCGTGTCCCTGCGGCTATTTCGGGCATCCTACCCGCCCATGCACCTGCTCCCCCGCCGCTTCCTCACGTTATTTGGCGCGCGTTTCGGGGCCACTGCTTGATCGGTTTGATCTTCACGTGGAGGTGCCGCCGGTGGAATACGAGCAACTTGCCTCCCACACCAAAGCGGAATGTTCGGCCGATATTCGTGCCCGCGTCAACGCAGCACGCGCGGTGCAGCAAGAACGGTACCGTCAAACGGGCATCGGGGTCAACGCTCAACTCTCCCCCTCGTTACTCAAACGGTATTGTGCATTGAGTGACGAAGCCTCCGCCTTGATGAAAACGGCGTTTGACAAATTGGATCTGTCGGCACGCGCCTACGACCGTATTTTAAAAGTAGCGCGTACCATTGCCGACTTGGACAACAGCGAAACGTTGCAGCCGCGGCACGTGGCGGAAGCCATTCAATACCGCACGCTCGACCGCAAGTATTGGCAAGAACGATAATCGCTTCCATCCCCTCAAAAGAAAAACTCCGACGAATAAGAGTTGTACTCCTAAGGACAGTAAAAAAGGCCCCCTTGTGTAAAGGGGGCTGGATTTTTGCGAAGCAAAAAGACTGGGGGATTGTTCAGAGCAGACAATTGACAATCCCTCCGTCAAAAATCAAAGATTTTTGCCACCTCTCTTTACACAAGGGAGGCTTTTATTTGTCTTATACCGTAACAAGCAGGGAAAATGTATATCACATTTTCCGCTTTTTAGGAGAACCTAAAACCCTTTTCTAAACAAATATCACCTATTCGATAAATTGGAATTGGTTTACTCCTTGCTAAACACTTTTTTCTGCCAGGACTTTTTTTCGCATTGGGGGCAACGCATATATCTTGTTCTGCCCATGTGCGGAGCCATAGCAACGGCTCTATATGTCGGTGCATATCGG
>JAFSFY010000053.1 GCA_017434985.1 Clostridia bacterium
GGAAGAAAGACAGCATCGGTTGGTGCTATCTCAACAGCAACGGTTCGATGACCAAAAATGAGTGGGTGCCCGACGGCGGCAAGTGGTACTACTGCGACGCCAACGGTTACATGGTGACCGGCACCAAAGTCATCGGCGGCAAAACCTACAAATTCGACGCCAACGGCGTGTGGGTAGGCTAAACACAACGAAAACGGAAGTGTTCCTGACGGAGCACTTCCGTTTTTTATTTGATACCGCTTGCGTTTTTTGACAGGATATGGTATCATAACGCTTATAATGGGAAAATGTTTGGCGCGGTTCCTATCTTGTTTTTAGGAGAGAATTGTATGAAAAAAGTGCTTTCGGTCCTATTGGTTATGACGATGCTGATCGCCGTATTGCCGACCAACGTGTTCCACCTGCACGCCCATGCGGCAGGAACGGTGAACGATCTTGCCTACACGGTTGAGAATGGTGAGGCGATCATTCTCAAATGCCAAAAGTTGGATCCGGGTGACGTGGTCATCCCGAGCACGTTGGAGGGAAGCCCTGTCACGACCATCGAGGAGGGTGCCTTTCTGAACTGTATCGGGTTGACGAGTGTGACCATCCCGAACAGCGTGACCACCATTCGTGCTTCGGCGTTCAGCGGTTGCACCGGTTTGACCAAGGTGACCATGACCGACGGGTTGGAAGTGATTGGCGATCAAGCGTTTTACGCGTGTGAATCGTTAACCTCCGTCGCCATTCCGAGCAGTGTGACGTCCATCGACAACGACACCTTTGGCGAATGTCTCCTGTTGGAAAGCATCACGGTGGATGAGGACAACACGGCCTACTGTTCGGTGGACGGCGTGTTGCTGAACAAGGGAAAAACGCAACTTCTGTTTTATCCGGACGGAAAAACGGAGAGCGCTTACACCATCCCCGACGGTGTGACGGCGATTCCCGGGCAATTCTTTTCCGGCAACACGAAGTTGACAAGTGTGGTTATCCCGAACAGCGTGAACACCATCGGCATTCGCGCCTTTATTCGTTGCAGCAACTTGGAAAGCGTTCGCTTGGGTAACGGTGTTACGAGCATTGACGGCGCGGCGTTTTACGGGTGCGACAAACTGGCGACGGTGTATTACAGCGGCGACGAGGAAACGCAGGCCGCGATCACCATAGGTACCAATAACGAACCTTTGCAGAATGCCACGTGGTTGTACGTGATCGACGATTCGAACGTTGGCTCGGGTGAGGAGACGGTGCCGAACGAGTTGGTGTATACCATCACCGACGGCGAGGTCACCATTACCGACTGCGACACCGCCGCGACGGGCGTGTTGAAGATTCCTGCCAAGATCGAGGGGTATCCTGTGACGAGTATTGGTAAGTATGCTTTTTACGGTTGCACGAGTTTGACGGGCATCACCATTCCGGACAGCGTGACGAGCATTGGCGGTGATGCGTTTTTCGGTTGCTCGAGTTTAACGAGCATCACCATTCCGGACAGCGTAATGAGCATCGGCAGTTCTGCCTTTTACGACACGGCATTTTACAACAACAGTGCGAATTGGAAAGATAATGCGTTGTATATCGGCAATCATTTGATTGAAGTACAAGCCGAGATTTCCGGTGCGTATGCCATTAAGGAAAATACCAAAACCATTGCAGGGGGTGCCTTTGAGGGTTGCAGTGCTTTGACAACTGTCACCATCCCGGACAGCGTAACGAGCATCGGCACCTCTACTTTTGAGGGTTGCAGCGCTTTGACAACGGCCACTATCCCGAACAGTGTGACGAGCATTGGTGATGCTGCTTTTCTCTTTTGCGAGAGTTTGAATAGCATCACCATTCCAAACAGTGTGACGAGTATTGGCGAGCTTACTTTTTGTTATTGCAGCAGTTTGACCGATATTCTCATCCCGGCAACGGTGACGACCGTTGAGGATAGCGCTTTCTATTCTGCGAACTTGAAAAACGTGTGGTACGGTGGCTCGGCCGAAGAGCGCGCGTTGATGACGATCGGCGCCAACAACGAGAACTTGGCGGCGGCCACGTGGACGTATAACATCTGCGAGATCGACGGCACGGAGCATTACGAACATTACTATGACTACGCGTGTGACCCCGATTGTGCTTACTGCAGTTACACGCGTGTTGTGGAACACATCTACGACGACGTTTGCGACGCCGAATGCAACGAATGCCTGGATATGCGTGATCCGCCTCACTATTTCGTGGCCGATTGTGTGTCGTATTGTGAAGGGTGCGGTCAGGAGCGTGAGCCCGTTGCACCGCACGCTTACGACGATGCGTGCGACGAGTACTGCAACAATTGTTGGGCGTATCGCGAGGCGCCGCACGACTATGAGCACGCGTGTGACGACGTGTGTGACACGTGCGGTCAAATGCGGTATACCTCCCACGTTTACACCGGCAATTACGACATTGCGTGCGATGCTTGCGGTGAAGTGGTGTTGAGTTACCTTACCTATACGGTTACCAACGGTGAGGTGACCATCACCGATTGTAACACCAAAGCTTCCGGCCCCTTGACGATTCCGAGTGTCATCGACACGTATCCCGTAACAGCAATTGCCGACAAGGCCTTTTACGATTGCGCTTCTCTGACCGAGATCGTGATTCCCGACAGCGTGACGAGTCTCGGCACGTCGGTGTTCCGCGGCTGTTCGGCGATGACGTCCGTGACCCTTCCGAACGGCATCACCACGGTAGGCGAGTGGATGTTTGGCAACTGCGACAGTTTGGTTGAGGTGACCATTCCGCACGGTGTTACGACCTTGGGCATTTATACGTTTTACGATTGCGATAATCTGAAGAGCGTTACCATTCCGAGCACCGTGAAGAGCATCGGTACTTGGGCGTTCTTCCACTGTGACAGTTTGGAGAGTATCACCATCCCGTATGGGGTGACGACCATTGAAGAGTATCTCTTTGAATATTGCGTTTCCCTGAAGAGTGTGTCGATTCCGAGCACGGTGACGTCGATCGGCACGTACGCGTTCTCCGATTGTAACAGCCTGGAGAGCATCACCATTCCGAACAGCGTGAAAACGATTGGGAAAAACGCGTTCCTCGCTTGCTACGAGTTGACGAGTGTGACCATCCCGAGCAGTGTGACGAGCATCGGCGATATGGCGTTTGCCATTTGCAACAACTTGGAACGCATTGACGTGGACCCGAACAATACGGCGTATTGTTCGGTTGACGGCGTGTTGTACACCAAAGATATGACCACGCTTTTGTGCGTGCCGATGAACGCCCCGTATACCGAGTACCGTGTTCCGGATAGCGTGACGAGCATCGCCTACGGTGGTTTTAACCGTTGCGCCAACCTGAAAAAAGTGACCATTCCGAAGAGCGTGACGAGCGTGGGCAAACTCGCGTTTTACGGTTGTACCGCGCTGACCGACGTGTGTTACATCGGTACCGAAGCCGATCGCCAAGCGATGACGATCGAGGGCAACAACGATCCGCTGACGAAAGCCACGTGGCAGTACGATATTTGCGGCGGCGAGCACACCTGGGATGAAGGCAAAGTGACGACCGAAGCGACCGCGACTACGACGGGTGTGTTGACCTACACCTGTACGGGTTGTGGCGAAACCAAAACGGAAGTGATTCCGCAAACGCTGCGTTTCCAAACGGCATCTCTCACGCTTGAGAGCAGCGTGCAAGTGAACTTCTTGGTGCAAAAAGCGGTCTTTGATGCATACGGATATACCGATGCTTATGCGGTGTTCGAAATCGAAGAACGCACCGGCAACGTGAAAA
>JAFSFY010000005.1 GCA_017434985.1 Clostridia bacterium
AGCGGTGTCCACCCTTGCGGCTACCGCTGAAACGGTCATCATCCCCGCTGCGAAAGTGGCTTTGGATGAAGCCTTCGGCGAGCCGATGGCCATCCACGCCGTAGAAAACGACGAGAACGTGGCGGTGTGGCTCACGCAGACCATTGAAGATGCGAAACCCAAAGTGGACACCTGGGACGGCACGGCTGACACCACGTGGTATAACGATACCGATACCGAGTTCGTGCTGACCACTTCCGAGCAATTGGCCGGTTTTAGCGAACTCATCGACGCCGGTAACACTTTCGAGGGCAAAACCATCGTCCTTGCTAATGATTTGGACCTCTACATCGAAGACGTAAACGGCGAACCGATCTGTTTCGATCCGATTGGTTCCTACCGCAATGACAATTCTTTCAAAGGTACCTTTGACGGTCAAAATCACACCATTTCCGGTATGAGCCAAAACACCTGGGCATTGGATAACGGCTACTACTACGGTGACCTCGGCCTCGGTTTGTTTGGCAAAGTAGAAGACGCCACCATCAAAAACTTGGTGATGGATAAAGCCTCCATCTCCGGTGAATCCGCCATCTGCGGTACCGTTGCGGCTTGTGCTTACGGTGATTGCACCTTTGAGAACATTACCGTGAAAAACTCTCAAGTCAATGACTACTTATACTACGCCGGCGGTATCGTTGGCTGGGCATCCGGCAACCACACGTATAAAAACATCAGCGTTGATGCTTCTGCCACTATCGGCGGTCAGTGGGGCGACTTCGGTAATGCAAATGGCGGTCTTATTGGTGGTATCGGCAGCACTGCCCAAATCCTTTTTGAGGATTGCACCGTTGCTTGCCGTATTGATGCCGTCAATGACGTCGTTTCTGCCTACCAGTGGTACAACTACCGTAACAGCGGTATGTTGATCGGCAGAGTACCTCAGACCATCACAAACGGTGAAGTGCAAACCGTTGCTACTCCCACGAATGTCACCTGTAAAAACGTAACCGTTATTTACGATGATTGGGCAAATTACCATTATTGCGAATTTGCCGGTACCGGTTACCCCTACGTGCGCGTGGAAGCCGGTGTCA
The DNA here is from genome assembly GCA_017434985.1 of Clostridia bacterium. Taxonomy (GTDB): domain Bacteria; phylum Bacillota; class Clostridia; order Oscillospirales; family Acutalibacteraceae; genus RGIG3009. Next base: position 1,077 of record JAFSFY010000005.1, read on the forward strand.
GTGTGGATGCCTACTCCAACGTGCGCTACGGCCATCCGACCGATGCCAACGGCAACACGGTTGTGGACGACAACCACGTGCACAACGACGGTGAGGCCCATCATGAACTTATCGCCTTCGATCAATTGTTTGGCGGTCCTGCGGACCATCGTTACTGCTACTACGGCATCTCCGAATTTGAAGGTGTAACCGTGGTGTATAACAACAAATAATTCCTTTTTGTCCGTCCTATCCCCCTTGCGGGGATAGGCGGCAATCAAAGGGTATAAACGGCGTTTGTATCCTTTGATTGCTGAAAAAACAATAAAAAAAGGAGGTAAGAATCATGTCAAAACTCAAAAGTCTGTTGCTTTCGAGCGTAGGCGCGGTGGCGGTGGCGGCGGTTGCCATCGGCGGTACGGTTGCCTATTTGCAAGACAGTGACAGCGACGTCAACGTGATGACGCTTGGTGAAGTCAAGATCGAGCAGATCGAACAGGAACGCAATGAAGCAGGCGAGCTTGTTGAATTTTCTCAGGCAAAGCCCGCCTATCCCGCCGTTGGCAATATCGCGTGGGATGAGGATGGCCTTGAAGTGAAC
>JAFSFY010000054.1 GCA_017434985.1 Clostridia bacterium
AATCGAGAAGAAAAATCGTTGCCGCCATAATGTCGATTCTTGTGCTTTTGTGGGTGGGCACGCTCGGCGTGATCTACGCCTCCAGTTATTGGGAAATGACCAAACAAAACGAGCGAATGCTCAAAATGCACGCCGATATGTATACGTCGCAGTCGATGGAGGGACTGAAACCGCCAAGTCGTCCCATCCCAAACGGCGGCAATCGCGGCGAAGAACACCGCTTTGAAGAATCGCCGATGTTTCAACTGTCCAACTTCTACACAGTGGTCGTTTCAAAGGACGGCGACGTGTTGGAAATCAAAAACGAACCGCCGACGGTACATACCGACGAGGAATTGAAAGTATTGGCAAAAGCCGTCGTCAGCGGCCGCAAAAGTCAGGGAACGAGGGGGAACTTGGCGTTTTACAAAGCCGAAATAGGCAATTACGCGTTGGTGGTGTTTAAGGACAACACCGTCATCAACGAAAGCGCGATGATGCTGTTTCGATATACCTTAATCTTCGGCGGTGCGGCGATGATTGCCTTTTTCTTTCTGTCGGTGTTTTTGGCGCGCAAGATCGTCGACCCGTTGGAGGATAGTTATCGCAAACAAAAACAATTCATTTCCGACGCGGGACACGAACTGAAAACCCCCGTGTCGGTGGTCAGCGCCAACGCCGAATTGTTGGCACGCGAACTCGGTGATAACCAATGGCTCGCCAACATTCAATATGAAAATGAACGGATGAGCATGTTGATTGGCCAACTGCTCGACTTGGCACACACCGAAAACGTAGCACCGCCGACAGAACACCTTGATTTCAGTCGCTTGGTGGCGGGTGAGTCGCTCCCGTTTGAAAGTGTGGCATTTGAAAAAGGACTTACTCTCCATACTGCCATCGAGCAAGATGTTTGTTTGAGCGGCAACGGCGTGCAGCTCAAACAACTCGTGTCCATCCTGCTGGACAACGCGATCCGCCACAGCCGCGACAGCGGCGCGGTATCCTTGACATTGACGAGAGAGCGCGGCTTTGTGAAACTGTCGGTGGTCAACCGCGGCGACGAAATTCCGCCCGAACAACGCGAAGCGATCTTCGAGCGGTTTTACCGTGTGGACACCGTGCGTAACGGTGAGGAGAACCACTACGGGCTCGGCTTGGCCATCGCCAAAGCAATCGTCGCGTCGCACAAAGGGCACATCGCCGTTCGCTGTTACGACGGACTTGTCGAATTCGTCGTACAACTTCCTCCCATGTAAAAAACGGACACCGCGGCGTTTTCTTAACGCTCTTTCGAGTCCCTTCGGGCAAAAAAAGAGGGTATCACCAAAAGGTGATACCCTCTTTTTGGCGCGCCCGAAGGGACAAATCCGCGCAAGCGCGTCTTTCTTCCTCGTTGTCTTCGAGTACCTCTCCGACAACTTCGGATTCGCGGTTAAAAACAGTCCACCGGACTGTTTTCTTAACACCGCTCACCCTCTCAGGGTTCGAGTCCCTCCGTACACACAAAAAATAACGGGCACCGCAAAAGCGATGCCCGTTATTTTGGCGCGCCCGAAGGGACAAATCCGCGCAAGCGCGTCTTTGTTCCTCGTTGTCTTCGAGTGCCTCTCCGACAACTTCGGATTCGCGGTTAAAAACAGTCCACCGGACTGTTTTCTTAACACCGCTCACCCTCTCAGGGTTCGAGTCCCGCCACCCGCACAAAAAATAACGGACACCGCAAAAGCGATGCCCGTTATTTTGGCGCGCCCGAAGGGACTCGAACCCCTGACCTCTTGATTCGTAGTCAAATTTTTAGTTGTTCGTGAAATTTCGTCAACGCTTGTAAACCCTTGCAAATAGCGGATTTTCGGGCAATGACTTTTCGTGAACGTTCGCAAATGTTCGCAAAAATAAACCCCAAATGCGCCCCATAAACCCCAAATAAACCCCAAGATAAACCCCAAAATTATACGGTCAAGCGGTACCGTTCGAGGCGGCAAAGAGGATCCGCACAGCGGGACGTTGACAACGTGAAGGGCAAACAACGTGCGGCCGCCAGGCGACGATCTGCGCCGAGGGAGCACCGTGTGCCGGTGAGGAAGAACCTCGGAAGATCGAAGCAAGGAAACCAGGGGCACCCCCACCCCTCCCGCACCCCCGGGGGGGAGTGTATAGAGATACCCCTCACAATATTTTTTCTCACAAAAAGGCGGCCTATTCTCTTTGCCTTTTAAATGCCGATTTTAGGCGTTTTGTTTTTTGGCGAAAAAGGGTAGCAAAAACCGCGCACGTGCAAACGTGGCCACGTTTCCGCTTGCTTCTCGACCGCTTGCGGGCAAAAGGAGAGGACGGAGAGCAAAAACTCTCCGCCCCGATAGGAGAAACGACCGACAGCGCACCGACAACGCTGCCTGATCGGCTCATACGTGAGTGCCTTTTCTTCGTCCCTGCGCTTCGATCCGCGCGACGGCATAACCATACGAGAGACGGTTGCCTGTCTTTTGGCGGTACTGTTCTGCCCAACGCAACACGTCGCCGACCGTCATGGGACGTGCGGGGGTTCTCGTCTCCTCTTTCGGCCCCGCTTTCTTTTTTGGACGTCGTTCGCCTTTCGTCGGAAAATATTTTTTGTCGTAGCACTCGGTCGAACACACCTTCGTGCGTGGGAAGTTCTCCGGCACGACAAACGGTTTGCCACAAATCTCGCATACCTTTTCCATTTTTCCACCGCCTTTATGCTCTCAATATAGCATACTTGAAATAATTTCACAAGCGGTACTGCGAAAAGCCCGCCCAACGTTCCGAGGATTCCGGTTTGTTGAGCGGGTTTTGTTATGCCAATTTGATGGGGCGAAGAATGTCACCGAGCAGGGTAGCCGCACGTTCATCGGCGGCTTGTATGGCGTGGGTGTAGATATTTCCCGTGGTTGTCATATTGCTGTGGCCGAGACGTTTTGACACGGTGCGCAGATCGGCACCGCTTGCGATCAACAACGTGGCGTTTGTGTGACGTAGGCTGTGCAGATGGATCGGCGGCAGATCGTGACGCTTGATGAAATCACCGAACCACTTGCT
>JAFSFY010000055.1 GCA_017434985.1 Clostridia bacterium
CCCTTTTGCAACACTCTGCAAGCCATTGGTTATCCCCCTTTCTTATGCCTCAAACTGCGGGTTATCCACGTCGCATTGGTCAACGAGTTCCGGAACATCATCCACCAACTTGTAGATCGCCACACGAACACGCGCACTATTTCGAGCATCAACAGAATAGCGTACCTTTTTAATTGGCGTGTACCGATTGTAAGGGAAAGCACCGCACACCGATCCTGCAGGATAGCCGTACTGCTCGATGAGACTCGTATTATTAAGGTCTACTCCGTTTACAAACTCATTGTTGGCGTTGTATCGCATCAGCACCGCACTCAATACGGGATTATCGTCCGTACTGTAAACCACGAAATGATAGGTCGGCGCCGTATCCGTGGTGGCTTGCAGGGTAGAAATGTCCACCATATTGCTTCGCATATTATTGAGAGTGTGACCATCTTCGCCCGTAGAAGGGTCGATTATACCCTTTTCAAAGGTCATTCCCATCAACACGTTGGTGGCTTCAACCTTTTCCTCTTCAGGTTCTTCGGGTTCCAATCCCGTCAGTACTTTATAAGTACCCGTGGTGTAGTCCACCACCCTCGTGCGAGCGACAATCGTGTCATACGCTTCTGTTTCGGGGTTGTACGCATAGGAACGCGCGCCGTAGCGCGTCAAATAGATAAGGTGATTTTCGCGGTCGACGGTCACCAAATCGAACGCGGTTTCGTTTTCGGTGTCGGTCACTTTGCGCGGCGGACACAGCATGGTGTTGTCGGTCGTGGCTTTGTCGTAGTTGTCATAGCCCATCGACGCGTTCAGGCAGGTCAACCGCGCCACACTGAAACCGGCGTCGTATTTCCAATCAAACCACGACAACATATCCATATGGTCGTCCCCCACGAACAACGCGATCACTTCACCGCTTCCCTGCGCGGCAAACGTGTTCAACCCTTTTTGGTAATCACCCAAAATGCGATACACGTTGGCGTGCAGATATTCGTGCGAGAACAACATGACCGCCCACTCTTCGGGGGCGTCTTTGTCGGCAAAGTTCAGTGCCTCGTCCTCAAGCCAATCCAACTGCGCTTGGCGAAACACCTTGCCCGCGTGAGCATCCTCTACCCGAATGCCGTTATCATCGCAGTCCTCCGCATAATCGTACGAATTGAGGAAAATGCTGCGCACTTTGGTAGCTTCATCGTCGTAATAACAATACATATCTCCGTTACCGCGAGCAGTTTGGTTAAACGCATTTGTGCGGGCATACAGTTCCGAGGTTTGTATATAATCTTCCGATTTACCCAACCCGGAAGCCACCTGTTTTCTCGCGTACAGACAGTTGTCGTCGTGGTTGCCTTTGACGTAAAAAACGGGGCAAGCCGCGTCTTGCAGATTGCGGTTCAGCTCTGAGAGCGTGGACAATCCATCCTCCGTCGTCGTCAACCCGTCGATAATATCCCCCGTATGGGCAACGAATTCGCACGGCACGTATTTCGTCATTTGTGCCACGATACTGCCGATACGGGTGTCTTTCTCCCACGCGTGCGTGTCGGTCACCCACAAAAACGTGAGCGCCTTTGCGTCGGTGTGCTTGTTGGCCGCATCGGCGATCTCACGCATATACCGATACGCATACGAGGGGGCCAACGCGTTGCGACAAAGCAGTTGTTCCACCTTCGTCGCATCGGGAACGACGTAGGTTTGTGTAAACTCAGCACAACTGCCATCTTCAAAAACGTTATACTCCCGCATCGTGACTTGGTTGCCGTAGTCCACCGTACTCTTTAAAAAATACGCAGCGTAATCGTCAACTGTTGTCAAGAAATACCCTTCTTCTAAAACAGCCAAGCCGCCGGCATCCACAAACGCCTTGATCTCACTCGGCGTGTGGCTTGCTTGATTGTTCGTAACCGTCACGTGCAACACGTTTTCGTCGCCTTTGTCACCTTTATCGCCTTTGTCACCTTTATCGCCTTTCGGGCCCTTTGCCTGCAGCGCCACCTGCGCCGCCTCCCGCGCGGTCAACGCGGCCACCTCTGCCGTATACGCGGCCGCGCTCGCTTTTTGTGCCGCCTCATTGGCGTCCACCATCACCGCTTGCCAACGAGGAAGCATCTCCCCCATTGCTTCCCCTTGCTCGCGGTCGGAAAAGCGCAAACGGATCGGTGCGTAATGGCGCAACAGATTGCCCCCGTCGGCCTCTACCGCCACCAAGCGTACCGTTGCCGTTCCGGGCGCCGTCCACGCCGCCGGCACGGCATAGCGCAGTTTGCCGTCCTGTGCCGCGAGCGGTAAGGTGATATCGTAGCCGCCGCTGCCGTCCACTACCTCAATTTGATAACGGTAAGCGTCGTCAAGCGGCGCAAACTCCAAAACAAGCGCCTCGTTATCGCCGAACACACCGCCGTATTGCGGTTCGCTCGGATACAGTTCTCCCTCTTTATCGTTTACCGTTACGGTTAAAACCGAGATCATCTCGTGCATTCTCCTTTCGTTTGTTGTTTACGGCGGTCATGTCCATCCTCCTTCCGTGTGTGCCACGGCGTCAATGGGACCTACCGCCAATCCTTCCCCTTCCAGCTCCAACGCCCATCTGCGACAACGCTGAAGATGAGGGGTACACACCACCATACCGCCCGCGTCGGGGCGGTGCACGCCGTCGCGATAGGAACCGTATTCGGTATGATATCGCGGCGTCAACGACGATCGACTTTGTATCCTCACCCGACGGATACGCTTGTACGTGTTGCTGCCAAAATTGTAAAACTTGGTGCAAAACGCCCCTATCACGGGAAGTTGGCGGTAATCCAGCAGCGGATGTATATCGTATGCGCCCGACGGCGAAAACCAAAAGGTTTGGCGCCCCGCTTTTGCCAATATGCGCAACGTCGTTCCGTCGTACAAGCCGCACGGCCGGGTGCCGTTCTCCGGCCATACGAAGCGATACCACGTTTGTTTTTCGGCATTGGTGAGCACCCACAACGTCCAACCGTACAAGAGATAATAGTTGCCGTCCCACACACGCGCACAAACGCTGCCGTCGTTATCGCGCAGCAAGGGGCGAATCGGATCGCCGACGGTCACAATACCGCGATTGCCGTAGGAAGACGGTGCTTTCAACTGATAGACGTTGCCGTCTTTGCAACTCCACGTTAAGCGACCGCCAAGCAACGCCACCGTTTGCGGACAATCGCACCCGACGGCGGTATGAATGGCGTAGGTCGGCAACAACGGTTCGCTCGTATCCGTGATGCTGCCGGTACCGCGTACGTATTCGGCTACGTAGGTTTCATTTTCTTTGAACATTACCAAACTGCCGTCTTGCTTGCCGAATGCGGTAATGGCTTTGTCCGACAGGCCTATCGTAACACAGGCGTTTTCGGGAAAATAAAACGGATTCTCCGCCACGCTCCAAATCACCGCGTGCGGCATTTCGGTGTTGCCGCTCAAAAAGAGGCGGTGACCACCCGCCGTGCTTTTGTCACCGCCATACCAAACGCCGAAGGTCATATCGTACACCAGCGGTTTTTCCATCGGCACATGGTATTCCGCCACCACGCTGTCGGGCGTGCCGTAGACGGGCAACACGGTGTTGTCACCTTCTTTGTTTCGAAAATAAAACAACCCGTTGTCGCGTTCCAACACAAGCGTCCGCCCCTCCGCTTCAGCGGATACCGTTTCGCCTGCTTGCACGTGGTATTCCCACACACTGCCTGCCAGACCCGACACCCACACGTGCAGATCCCCTTGAACATGGCGGTACGGCAGATAATAATACATCCCGACGCCGTCGGGGGTGTACGAGCACCGCACCCGATCGGTCAAACGGTTGCGTTGCTGATAGGCTTTGCCGCCGCTGTCGTTGGACAAGCGCCCCTCCAGCGGATGTCCGCCGATCATCACTGTCGGCACGTAGATGCGGGAGGTAACTTCCGCGACCTCCCACGCCGACGGTCGCAACGCCCAAATGCGCCCGTCACTAACATACAGCAGCAGGGTGTCCTTTTCGGCTGTGCTGACCGACGGCACGCACGCATAGGTCGTGCCGAGCGGCACCGACACCGTCAACAGTTCCACTTCCTCACCACCGCTCGGCGCGCGCGCCGTTACCGTTAAACTGCCTTCACCGTCACGCTCCAAACGGCTGATCCCCACCAGCCACCCGTTGGTATCAACCACGTAGTTGACGTCGGCATAGGGCGTTTCTTTTCCCTCCCAATCGGCGGAGGTCCAAAACCCGTCACGGGTGCGTAAAGTCCCATCTTGAAACCACATATTGCGACAATCGGACAACACCGTATCGTCAAGTTGCCACGGCGCGTCGGTTACGGTCATCCCGCCGTCCAAGCGAGGCACCGCCAGCGAGACGGTTTTGCTTTCCCTAAAAAAAGGCACTTTCACACGTCACACCCCCGCGGTAACACGTCGACGCGTCGCTCGCCCGGGTGGGAGAGCAACGTCAATTTTTGGGTGTACAACGCCGCAAACAAGCGTTGGCTATCTCCGTCACCGCGACCTGCCGCCAAGAACATCGCCACCCCGTAGGGCAGAATGTGGCGCGCGCTCTTTTCTGAGAGAGGCAGTGCCGCGTGCAGTGAGGTTACCGTTTCGGTTTTACCGCTTTCCAAGAGCGACAATTCGCCGCACAATTGATCCACGATGGCCAGGGCGCGCTTGTACAGTTCTCCCGACGAAACGGCGTCTGTTTCGCCCTCCATATCGGTGTAGCCAAGCAAGCGCAACGCGCGTTTAAACGCTTCCATTCCCGTCATACCGTCACCTCCGTTTGTTGTTCACGCAACAAGCCTTCCACGTCGGCAATCACACCGCGCGGCAAACGCTCCAAATATTGTCGCGGCGTCAACACGCCGCTGTCCAGCAACTTGTCCAACACGTCCACGGCGCGAGTTTCGTTCCACACGTCGGTGGGACCCACGTCCACGCGGGCGCGAATGGCCAAATCGCGATAACGGTCGCCGTCAAACGGCAGATACCATTCGCCCCATTCGTCGCACACGCGCAGCGCACGCTCACCGTAGGAACACACCCAAAATTCCGCCCACAACCGTGCCACGTCCTCACAAAACGCATGCCAACGGTTGCGGATGGTTTGCAGCGGTACCATCGTCGCTTCGCGCACCGCCGCGATGGCAGAAGTGTTGTTGGGGTCAATATCACCGAGTGCCGCGGCGTTGGCGCCGCTTTGGGTAAGCGTTTCCACGGTCAGTTTGCTTGCCGCCTCGGTCAGCGCATCGGAGAACGCCGGCGGGTCTACGTAATGCATGGCATCGCGCAAACTCTCGCCGCCGCCAAACACCCGAATCACCTGACCGGGGTCGTTGCTGACGGGAGAATCGATCACGTCGCCGTTGACGAGCAAGGTCGGCATCCCTTGGCTGAGCACCGCCCACACCGACGCGGTCAACATACGGTTGATGGCAATTTGATTGGGAATGAGCCACGTAACCTCGCTTTCTCCGTACACGCAATCGGGGCGGTGTTGCCAACAAAATACCGACAACGGGTACAAGCGAATGCTGAGTGCCCATTCGCCGCGCACCGTCGCACCGCGACACACCTGCACCGCTTTGACCACCGTTTGGCCGTTTTCGTCGGTATCTTTGAAAAATTTGGTCAACAACAAGGCTTTGCCGCTTTCTTCGTCCTCTCCGCTTCGCGGTTGTCCCTCGCGGTCGGGGCGAATGGCGGCGATCTCGTCGCCCGAACGGCCGTATCGCTCGGCCATACGGCGCAGTTCTCGCACCGTGCGCCGTTGGGCAAGGATGATATACGGTTGCGCTTGCACCTCTTCGATCGAGGGGTCGCCGAAATACACGTGGTCGATATCCAACACCTCGCACGCAATGTCGCCTTTGAGAGGTTCGGTTTGTCCTTCGTCAGCAAACAGACCCGTCGGTACGGTGCTGTCCCAATAGGTATACAGCACTCCCGTGCCGGTACAAAACGCGTTGCTCATCACCCGCTCGCGCAACATATCAAAACCCACACGCTCGGCAGTGCTGCGAAAATATCCCGTCAGTGCCGACAGGGTGACGTCGGTGCTCTCCTGCGGTGTCAGTGCAGGACGCTCGCCGCGCGACAATGCCCCACGCAAACGGCGTACCCCCTCGCGATGAACCGCCGTGTCGGCGTAACCGCCTGCCGAAAAGTTTACCGCAAGCGGCGACGCGCCGATAGTGGCCATTTTGTATTCGCCGATGCGGCGAATGACGTTGTGGCGCACGAGCGGACGTTCACTTCCGCACGCCGCTCCGTGCCATTGGTCACCGCTGAAAAAGCGCTTGTTCAGTTCGTTTTGACGGTAAAGCCCCCGTTCACCGAGCGCGTTTTTATACGCCACACCGCGCTCGTATTCCGCAAAAATGCCGGCAGGGGTGGTTGCCGTCCACTGTGTGTTGCTCATACGCTTCCTCCTTTCCTACAAAGGGCCCGCCGATTGGCGGGCCCCCGCTTGTTTGTTAGTCCTCGTACACAAACGCGTACACGCTGTTTGCCGCACTGTTACGAACGATGAGATCGTAGTAGGTGCGATAGTCAAACTTATACGCATCCGCCGATTGGTTTTGGTCGGGCGCAAAGGTGCGCACGCGCTCGGTCTTTTTCACCAGCGAAGCGCCGCGTTTGGGCATCACGATGAGACCGATGTTTTTGGCAGCAGCCGTGGGCACGAAACCGCCCGCTTCTTCACCCGAGGTGGCGCCGTCGTAGAAGGTGTAGGCACTCTTCATGCGACCGTCGGCCACCGGCAGGATCGCCACGCCGTTGATGGATTTCACCTCGGTGGTGATGTCCCCTTTTTGGAATTCGCTCACCGTAATTTGGCGGGAGAGTTCGGGGGAGTTTTGCAGTGCCGTCCACATCATCGGGTTGACGAAGCAGACGAGAGGCTCGTCAAAGCCGATCTCGCTTTGCACTGCCGAACAGGCTTCGGTGAACAGTTTCACCGCTTCGGTATCGGGTGTGCCGCTAACGGTGTGACCTTTGGTGACTGCGAGACCCGCCAATTTGGACAGGCAATAGGCGTCCACCTCGGGCACCACCTTGGTGCGCACGAACTCGCCGAGCACCTGACCCGCCAGACCCGCAATGCCGGTTTCGTCCTCATCCTCGCGGTCGAGTTGGAACGAACGGGCACGGTCCATCGCCAAGGTGTAGGGTTGATTGGATACCGTGACGGTACCTTTGATGAAACCCGTGTCGCGGTCGTAGTCGCCGAGACCCGACAATTCCATTTCGGGAAGCAACACGGTTTTGGCGCCCACAAATTTGGAGCGCATCACATTGTCGGCCAAAAAGCCGGTCACGGGGCCTTGCACAAACAACTTGTCCAATTCACCCGTCATTTTTTCGCAAAATTCCAACGTATTGATAGCCATTTCGTTTCTCCTTTGTTATGTTGTTGTTTATCCCCACACGCCTCTCACCATGGCGGCCACGGTGGGATTCGGGGAGGACGGTTGTTCGCCGCGTTGGGTGCCGACCGACGCTTCCAAAGCCGTCTGTGCCGCGGCGCGTGCACGGGCGATGCGTCGGTTTTCGTCGTAGTGATAGCGCAAGTACGCGTAGAGAAGCGGCGTCCCGTTTTCTTGCGCTTGCTGTATCACCGTCGGCGGTACCTTATCCAAGGTATCTACTTCGGGACATTCGTCGCGCAGTCGGCGGAATTCTTCCGCCAAGCGCTCGGTTTCGTCCTTCGGCTCGCCGCAAAGGTCCTTCACCAGTGCCGCCACGGTTTGACCTTTGGCCTCGGCGAGCGTGCGCAACTGATTGAGCATCGGTTCCATGGTGGTGTACTTCATGCCCTTTTGCGCGTATATCGTGGCTTCTTCAACCGACAGTTGGTATTCCTGTTTGTTGAATTTGATCGGCAGGGTAAACGGCGGGTCCTGCAAGTCGCCGGGCGACTCATTCTCCACGGTTTCCGCCCCGTCGGCCACGGTTTGATCAGGCGGTATGGTGACCGCCTGTTCGGGTTCGGTTGTCAACAATGCTTGTTCTTCCATCTCTCTTACTCCTCAAATGCGGCTTGTTCGTCGCCGTTGTAGTTTAAAAAATTCTGATATTCGTGCCATAATTGGCGTTGCTCACGCGTGAGCGGCGCCGTCGGCGGTGCGTCCTGCTTTTTGCCTCGCAACAACAGCACCGTCACCACCGCCAACACCCCCACCGTCAAACCCAGTACAAATGCCATATTTCTTCTCCTTTCAGTTCCATCCGCCGCTCATATCCTGTGCCAACAAGCGCCCTTCGCTCATCCGTTCGCGGCGAGGCGGTGCGGGACGAAAATGCGTCACATCCTCCATGGCGTAGCGCAGGGCGTCCATCAAGTGATCGTTGCCGCCGCGCGGGCGATTGACGATGCCCCCCTCATCACGGTCCCACGCATATGCGGACAGTTCCGCCGCCGTGTGCACGCATCGCGGATGCACGATCATCCGATATTCCTGCAACCGCGCGATTCCGTGAAGCAGCGATCCACCTCCTTTGGCGGCGGGAAAAATGCGGGTGATGCCTTGCCGCCGCAACTCATCGTTGGATTTCGGCTCGGCACTGTCGGCGCGAATGCGTTCTCCGTCGTATCCCATTTCGCGCAGTTTGGCGGCAATGTCACTGTTGAGCATCCCCCGCTGTTCAAATTCATCAAAAATATAGAGCACCCGCCCCACGGGGTCTGCCGCCGCCGCGATAAACGCTGTCGGGTCGTTGGTGTACCCGTAGTCCAGTCCGTACACCCGCCGATATTTCCACGCGTCGGGCAACGCGTCCACGTCAAATTCCTCCACCGACCATCGGTCGTAGATCAGCCCCTCCGCGATACCCCATTCACCAAGCCCCGCCACCGCGTAACGCCGAGGATTGTCGCGGCGCATCCGCTCAAATACCGCTTTGTCCGACTCGTCCAAAAATTCGTTGCACCGATAGTTGGTGCTGAACGTTTCCACGTTGTCGGACGGACGGTCGAAAAAGCGCTTTTTCAGCCAATGGCGGTCGCTCCACGGGTTAAAGGTCAGGGTGGTTTGTTTGAACAACGGCGGTTTAACCTCGCCTCGCGGCACCGACAGATCAAAGGTGTCAAACTCCTCTTCCGACGGGATCTCAAACGCTTCTTCCACCCACACCCAACACAACACGCCGTGTTCCACCGTAGTGGAGGCGATCTTGTACACGTTGTCAAACCCGCGAAACAGAATTTTTTGCCCCGTCGGCAGGTAGGTGAGTTCCATCGGGCTGGTGGTGGCTTTCCACAAATGTTCCACCCCCAGCCGTGCAATCGCCCAGCGCAGTTGCGCAAACGTGCTGGTGCGGTGGGTGTCCATCACCTGCCGAATGACCAGCAAGTTGGCATCGGGATATTGCATCAAGCGTATAATGAAGTTGAGTGCCGTGGTGGTGGATTTTTTGGAGGCTTTGCCGCCTTTCAGCACGCGATACCGACTGGTGCATCGCCAATACTCACTGTACCCACCTCCCACCAGCTGTGCCAGATCAACCGTTTCCATTGGCTATATTCGTCCCTCCCCGATAAAGGTCACACCGCCGTCGGCGGGCAGGGGCACACTGCCTTTATCCGAAAATCCGCCGCGATTGCGCAAATACCACATATACAGCGCGTGGTGTTTGGCATCCGCCGCCATCGCACACGACACCACCGAGGCGGTACACTCTTGCAACGCGGCGGTAAGCGTTGCCGCCATTTTCGGCGTGACCCCCTCCCCTCTTGCCGCAGCGACCAGCGTGTCGTATGACACGTTCAGCGCGGCGGCAAGCGCATCCGCATGAAACGGCACTCCCTGCGCCGCAAAACGGTTTTTGCTCTCTTCAATGACAGCGCTCACCTGTGCGACGCCCGCAAAACGCTTCACGCTCGTTTCACCACCTGCTCCAACGCGCGGTTATGTTCCCGCAACACGTATTGCTTCGACTTTCCCAGACTTTGCACAATATCTGCCCACGAACGCCCCTGAACGTATCGCATATACAGCAGTTGCCGACGCCGTTCGTTTAGTCCGCTACGTTGCAGCCGCGCCATGTTGCGCAAACCCGCCTTTGCCAATTCTCGTTGCAAGGCGCGCTTTTCAAGCAGCAACTGCCAAATAAACTCCTCTCCCCAGCACTCCTCACTGCGCGCCATCTGCCGCCATTCTTCCCGCATCGCTTCCCATTCGCGGCGCAAGGTCACCACACCGCTCATCTGCTTCTTTATCGCCTGCGCCCGTTCGCTCAAACTCATCGTCTTCCCTCCAATACTCCTCGTCGTCCCACTGCCTCTCGTCATACTCCGGGCATTCGGGACAACACCATATTCG
>JAFSFY010000056.1 GCA_017434985.1 Clostridia bacterium
CAACACCTCGCCTCCCTTGTGCAAAGGTAGCGAAGCGGCCGAGCGGCATAGGCTCCCTCCGGGAGGGAGCTGGCATTTGCGCAAGCAAATGACTGAGGGAGAACGCGCAACTATGACATCGTACAAGTTTGAAGCCGCGCAAGCTCCTTTCGTCACTCGCTAACGCTCGTGCCACCTTCCTCTCGGAGGAAGGCTTGTGGGTGACCGAGCCACAGCGAGACGGTGGATTTTTGCGAAGCAAAAAGACGGAGGGATTGTCAAACGGGACGTCGTGGCGCCGTCCCCTACAAATACCCCCTCAACCTTGCTGCAACACCGTAGGGGCGAGGTCTCCCCTCCCGCCGAGGGATAAAAAACCGCGCGGAACGATTCGTTCCGCGCGGTCACGTTGTGTCTATTCGCCGGTCGGTTATACCGAGTCGCCGTTGCGATAGCGGTCGATCATCTCTTGCACCGCGTCGATCTCTTTGTCCGAGATGCGTTGATGTTTCGTAAACGCCGCGATAAAGGCGGGCAGGGATCCCTCAAACCGCTTTTCCACCATCTCGTTGAGTTCAAAGGCTTGTACTTCCTCTTTGCTGACAAGGGAGGTGACGATTTGAGAATTGATCTGCATGACGCCACGATCGGACAGGCGTTTCATGACCGTGTAGGTGGTGGTGGGCGCCCAACCGAGGCGCTCTTTGCACAGTTTCACAATTTCGGTGGTTTTGATGGGCTCGTTTTCCCACATGATAAGGCAATACCGATATTCGCTTTCAAACACTTTCGGTGTACTCATTTCGCTTCTTCCTTTCATTGCCATATATATCCTTTATAATTTTATCGCAGACAACCTGATTCTGTCAATCCTTTTCTCGAAATTTTTTATATTGTCGGCATTTTTCCCGAAAACACCCCGTAAAAAACAAATTCAAAAAAAATATGTAAATATTTACTACGATTATGCTGTGAGCTTATTGTTTTTGCTTTTTTGCTATGCTATACTACCCAAAATTCGAGAAAAACCGCCCGTTTCGGCGATATCGTTACGATTGAAAGAGAGATGAGAATCGCGATGGTAAAGTTTTTTTTGGGCCTGATCGTCGGCACCATTTTCGGATTTTTAATTTGTGCCGTGTTCAGTATAAACGGTGCAGAAAAAACGCGTTCCCAATCCACCCCGCCCCCCAAAGAAGAAGGAGATCACGATGCCTGAAGAAGTTCCCGTTATGGATATATATTGGTTGATCGCTTTGCTCGTTCTCCTGCTCGTTCCCTTGGTCACGGTCAGTCTGGTTGTCTTTTTTCGCGATTTTACGCGCCAACTTGCCTACCTCAACAGCGAGATCGAACGAAGTGAAGGTCGTCAACGGCAGCATTGGATCCGCAGGCGGCGGCGGTTGTGGTTATCCCTGCTTCCGTTTATCAAGTATTGAGTCCTCGTACATTTTCCTTATCGCCGTCCATCCGCACAACCGGCCACACCTCGGATGGACGGCAATCAAAGGGCACAGCAATCGGTGTGCCCTTTGATTGCCTGATAAGTTTGTATTACTCAAACTTCGGGTTCAGGTTTTGCGCAGTCTTGATATAGGACTGCAAAAGGAGCGGCGGTGTAACGTTTTTACGTTACACCGCCGCTCTCTTTTATTCGTCGTTGTCGTTTCGACCGCAACATTTTTTGTATTTCTTACCACTGCCGCAAGGGCACGGGTCGTTACGTCCCACCTTGTCGGACGCCTTTTTGCGCACGGTGCGGGGAGCGTCGGTGCCGTCACTCGAGGTGGCGATGGGTTTGGCCACCTCTTCGCGTTTGGGCCCCTCTTCACGGCGCAGTTGCGCGGTGAGCATCAGGCGGGCGGTATCCTCGCGGATGGCCGCGATCATCCCGTCGAACATATCGAAACCCTCTTTGCGGTACAACACCACCGGGTCGTGTTGACCGTAGGCTTGCAGGTGGATGCCTTTGCGCAGTTCATCCATATTGTCGATGTGGTCCATCCAATAGCGGTCCACCGTTTTTAAGAGCACCACGCGCTCCAGTTCGCGCATCAGGTCGTGCCCGTACTCGGTTTCCTTGCCGTCGTACACGCGAAGCGCGCGCTCGTAAATTTCGTCCGACAACGCGGCACGGTCAAGGTCCTCGAGTTGCTGCGACGAATAGCGCAGATCGCGCGAAGTGAGCAACCATCCCGTGTAATACTCGCGCAGACCGTCGAGATTCCACTCGGTGTGGTCGAGGTCGTTGGCAGTGTATTGGTTGACGTTGCCCTCGATCGACTCGCGGATCATCCCGAGGATGGATTCCTTGATATCCTCGCCGTCCAGCACCTTGTTGCGTTGGTCGTAGATGAGTTCTCGCTGGCGGTTCATCACGTCGTCATACTGCAACACGCTGCGGCGAATGCCGAAGTTGCGTTCTTCCACGCGGCGTTGCGCCGTTTCAATGGCGCTCGACAGCATTTTGTTTTCGATCGGCATGGTTTCGTCCACACCGAGCATTTCCATCATACGGTCGATGCGTTCCCCGCCGAACAGACGCATCAGATCGTCTTCGAGCGAGAGATAGAAACGCGTTTGACCGGGGTCACCCTGACGACCGGCACGACCGCGCAACTGATTGTCGATACGGCGGGATTCGTGCCGTTCGGTGCCGAGGATGAACAACCCGCCCGCGGCTTTCACCGCCTCTTCTTCGGGTTTGATGATCTCTTTGTATTTGGCTTCGAGTTCTTGGAACGTGCGGCGCGCGGACAAGATCTCCTCGTCGTCCGTCTCGCCGAACGCGGTGGATTCCACGATCAGTTCTTCCGGCAGACCCATACGGCGCATTTCCGCTTTGGCCATAAATTCGGCGTTACCGCCGAGTTTGATGTCGGTACCGCGACCCGCCATGTTGGTGGCGATGGTCACCGCACCGCATTTACCCGCCTGCGCCACGATCTCGGCTTCTTTTTCGTGATGTTTCGCGTTGAGCACTTCGTGCGGGATGCCGCGGCGTTTCAGTAGAGCCGACAGCTGTTCGGATTTTTCGATGGATACGGTACCCACCAATACGGGTTGTTGCCGTTCGTGGCACTGCACGATCTGGTCGATCACCGCGTTAAACTTGCCTTTTTCGGTTTTGTAGATGACGTCAGGCGCGTCCTGCCGCGCCACGGGTTTGTTGGTGGGGATCTCCACCACGTCCAACCGATAAATTTGTTGGAACTCCGCTTCCTCGGTCATGGCCGTACCGGTCATACCCGACAACTTGCTGTACAAACGGAAATAGTTTTGGAACGTGATGGTGGCCAGCGTTTTGCTTTCGCGTTCCACCTTCACGTTTTCTTTGGCTTCAATGGCTTGGTGCAGACCCTCGCTGTAGCGGCGACCGAACATCAAGCGCCCCGTAAACTCGTCCACGATGATGACTTGGTCGTCCTTCACCACGTAATCCACGTCCCGCGTCATCACGCCGCGCGCTTTGATGGCTTGGTTGATGTGATGCAAGAGGGTCACGTGGTCGGGGTCCATCAGGTTATCCACGCCGAAAAACTGTTCCGCCTTTTTCACACCGCTTTGGGTGAGGGTGGCGGTACGCGCCTTTTCGTCCACGATGTAGTCGCCGTCCACCGTGTCTTGTTCTTCTTTGGTGTCCATCTCCTTGATGCGGAACGCACGCAAGGTAGACGCGAGTTTATCCGCACGGGCGTACAGGTCGGTGGACTTGTCGCCCGCACCCGAAATGATGAGGGGGGTACGCGCCTCGTCGATGAGGATGGAGTCCACCTCGTCCACGATGGCGTAGTTGTGTCCGCGTTGCACCTTGCGTTCTTTGTAGATGACCATGTTGTCACGCAGGTAGTCAAACCCGAGTTCGTTGTTGGTACCGTAGGTGATGTCCGCGGCGTAAGCTTCGCGGCGGTCGGCGTTGTCGAGGTCGTGCACGATGAGACCGACGGTGAGCCCCAAATAGCGATACACCTTGCCCATCCACTCGCTGTCGCGGCGGGCGAGGTAGTCGTTGACGGTGACGATGTGCACGCCCTTGCCGGACAACGCGTTCAAATACGCGGGCAACGTCGCCACCAAGGTCTTGCCTTCACCGGTTTTCATTTCGGCGATGCGCCCTTGATGCAAAATGATACCGCCGATGATCTGCACGGGGAACGGCCGCATACCGAGCACACGATCACACGCTTCGCGGCAGGTGGCAAACGCGTCGGGCAGAATGTCGTCCAGCGACTCTCCCATCGCCAACCGATCGCGCAGTTTGGCGGTTTGCCCTTTCAGTTCCTCCTCGCTCATCGCGCGGTAGGTATCTTCCATTGCCAATATTTTATCACACAGGGGTCGCACCCGTTTGACTTCTTTTTCACTATAGTTGCCGAATAAGGCGGTCAACAGTCCCATAGTCGCACCTCGAATCTCATAGTTACCTTTGATTATAGCATACGTTTCACATCAGGGCAAGAAAAAAAGCACGCAACGCGTGCTTTTTCACAATTTGTTAATCAAAAAAATGATGCAGGTCTTCCAATATCGCTTCGCGCTTTTCGTCCGGCATTTGACGGAATTGCAACACCAGCAACTGCTCCTCTTTGGTAAGGCGCGAAAAACGGTTGACAATGGTTTGCTCAAACGGTTCACTGCCGTCGCAAAGGCCGGCGTGCGGCGGCACGTACCCCACCATCTCGTCCACCGTCAAATGGAAGATCCCCGCCAGACGGCACAACACGTCCAGATCGGGATGCGTCTTACCCGTTTCGTAATACGCGTAGGTGGAACGGTCGATATGCAAAAGGTCAGCCACGTCTTTTTGGGTCAGTTCGGTGCTCTTGCGAATGCGTTTCAAGTGCTCGGCAAATCGTTTATCGTGTGCCATAGCGAAGTCTCCTTTTGTCGATTTGAAAATATTACACACTTATTAAATCACATTCTGCCGACTTTTGCAAGAAAAATTATTTTTTACTTGACGAAAGAGGTTCGGTTTGCTATAATACAACGTGCAAGTGCTACTGTGGCTCAGCAGGTAGAGCAGCTCACTCGTAATGAGCAGGTCGTCCGTTCGAATCGGATCAGTAGCTCCAAAAAACTCCTTGAGATTTCTCAAGGAGTTTTTTCAACTCAATCCATCCCTGTCGCGGCGGGCTCGGGGCGGTTTCACTTTCATGTTGCTTGCCTTGTTTAAACCGTGTCGACTCACGAAAGAAAGGACATACGAGTATGGTCTCCATCAGCAGTACGTACGATTTTGAAACCATCAAAGCCTTGGCTCACGTGTCAATGTTCGGTAAGATAAACCCGAAAAAACACGTTTGTCTGTTCACCGTTTTCGGCTTATTGTTTGCGGCGACTTTCATCGTGCTGCTTCTCACCCTGCCCGATGACTATACGTTTTCGCTCGCCCTTACTCTTGCGGTTCTCATCGCCGCTTTTGTCATCGAATATGCGAAATTCTTTTACTTCCCCCGTCTGAAATACCGTTCACTCGGCGAAAAGCAACAGATGCTCAACCACCATCGCATCGGCGATACGTCGTTCATGGTCAGGCTGGAGGAGCAAGATTGCGAACTCCCCTACACGGTTATTGCGAGAGTATTTGAGACCTCGCGCTATTTCTTTTTGTTTATCGGCCCTACGAAAGGGTTTGTTCTGGATAAGTCCACCGTCGATACCCAAGCAGTGGCGGACATCCGCCATAAACTTTCTGTTTTCTTTGATACAAAATATACAATCTGTAATTACTAAAGGAGGGCACTTTGTGGCCACCAAACGAAAATCGAAACGTCGCGTGTGTTTGCTCGACGAATTGCGCGGATTTGCCATCGTGTTGATGGTGTTTTACCACGCGTTTTATCTCGTCGGCTACACGTTTGACGTGGAGTTTTGCCGCGCGCTGTTCCGCTTTTTCTATCCCGTGCAACCGTTTTTTGCCGCGCTGTTTGTGTTTTTGTGCGGCATCTCCTGCAACTTTTCGCGAAGTAATGTCAAACGCGGATTGTTGCTTGCCGGGGTAGCGATACTATTGTCTGCCGTGATGTGGTGTGCGGTGTTCTGGCGGATGCTCACCCCCGATAATTACATCTGGTTCGGCGTGTTGCATCTGCTGGCGGTGAGCATTTTGTTGTTCGCCCTCTTGCGCCCCACCCTCAAATACATCCCGCCGTGGCTCGGGCTTGTGTTGTGCGCGGTGTTGTTCGTGCTGTGTTACCACGTCCCCGCCGATATGGGCGGCTATTTCGGGTTGCGCGGTCTGTTCACCCTCTCCATTCCCACCGCCGCCACCGATCATCCGCTGCTTTACGCGTTCGGGCTGTGCCCCGTCACCTTGTGCGGCGACTACTTTCCTCTGCTCCCGTGGGTGTTTTGCTTTTTTGCGGGCACCTTCGTCGGGCGGTGGAAGACCCCCAAATGGGCGTACCGCAGTCGCTTCCCGTGGCTCGCCGTCGTCGGCAAGCAGTCACTGTGGGTGTATCTGTTGCACCAACCCGCCCTGTACGTCATTTGCGAAGTGATTTTGTGGACGGCCAAAAAAATCGGGTGATGTATGTGAAAGCGAGCCGTGAAAACGGCTCGCTTTTTGGATATTGCCCTATCCGAACGAGTAATAACGGCGACTTTGACAATCCCCTTACAAATCCCCCTCCGTCTCGTTGCAACCTCGTAGGGGCGGGGTCTCCCCGCCCGCCAAGGGAGGCGAAACGCCTCCCCTACGATCCCGCCGCAAAATGGGACGGCGCAGAGGCCGTCCCCTGCAATTCCTTTTTTGCAAAATGTAACGCCCGCTGAAGCAATCCGTTTCGGCGGGCGTTTTGTCATTTTGTTAGGTTGGTTCGCGAAAGCGCGGCGGCGATAACGGTGCCGCCGACGGTGCAGGAAATGAACTGTCCGAGCGCGACCCACGTTACGTGCAACCACCACGGCAATCCCCCGTACACGAGGTACAACTCGGTGCCCACGATAAACGCGTTGAGCACGACGGGCGGCAAGGTCGCGAGAATCGGCAAACCTTTGATACGCACCCGGCGCAGCAGATAGGTCAACCACGCGGCAAGTCCCGTAGCGGCGGTGCCGAACAGCAGATCCCACGCACCCGCGGGGTTTGCCCCCATCGACAGGCCGATGAGGTTGGACAAGAAGCACCCCACCGTCAACCCCGGCACGGCCGACGGCATATACGCCGGCAGTACCGTCAGCATTTCGGAGAGCCGCACCTGCATCCCGCCGAAAGCGAGCGGGTATACCAGCACCGTCAGCGCGGTGTACAAGGCGGCGATCACCCCCGCCTTGGCAAGTTCCACGGCGGAGAATTTGGTATGTTGTTGTTTCACTTGATAACGCTCCCGTAGTTTTGTTTAGCGTCAGGATGGTTTCGAACTGACGACAAGATTACTCTCGATTTTATTTGATCACGTCGATGCCCATATAGGGACGGAGCACTTCCGGCACGGTGACCGAGCCGTCGGCGTTTTGATATTGCTCCACGATGGCGGGGATCACACGGCTGGTGGCGAGACCCGACGCGTTGAGCGTGTGGGCGAACTGCAATTTGCCGTTTTCGTCGCGGTATTTCACGTTGCCGCGGCGCGCTTGGTAGTCGCGCGCGTTGGACGCGGAACTGACTTCCTTGTAAATTTCCATGCTGGGGATCCACACTTCGATGTCGGAAGTACGCGCCATCGAGAAGGAACAGTCACCCGCCGCCAACTTGCTGAGTTGATAGTGCAACCCGAGTTTTTGCACCAAACGCTCGGCTTTGCCCACAAGCTCTTCAAACGCGGCATCCGAACCGTCGGCGGTGGTGTATTGCACCATTTCCACCTTGTTGAATTGGTGACCGCGGATCATGCCGCGTTCTTCCGAACGGTAGCTGCCCGCCTCACGGCGATAGCAGGGGGTGTACGCAATGTATTTGCGCGGCAATTCGTCTTTGGTGAGAATTTCGTCGCGATGCAGGTTCACCAGCGCCGTTTCGGCGGTGGGAAGCATGAATTTCGGGTCGGAACTGGTCGGATTTTGAATCCAATACACTTCTTCCTTGAATTTCGGGAACTGACCCGCCACGTACCCGCACTCGTAACCGAGCATATGCGGCGGCAGAATAAATTCGTAGCCGTCGGCGATGTGTTCGTTGATGAAGAAGTTGAGCAGTGCCCATTCGAGACGCGCACCCCAACCGCGGTATACCCACGAACCGTTACCCGCGAGCTTCGCGCCGCGCTCGTAGTCGATAAGACCGAGGCTCTCGCACAACTCCACGTGGTTTTTCAGCGGGAAATCAAAGGTCGGTTTTTCGCCGAACTGATGCACGCATTCGTTGTTTTCCTTGCCGCCCGCTTTCAGGTCGGCATCCGGCAGGTTCGGGATGGAGAGGATGAGCTCTTTTTGCTTGTCTTCGAGTTCCCCGATGGCCGCGTCGCCCTCTTTAATTTTGTTCGACAACTCTTTCATCTCGGCCATGATGGCGGACACGTCGCCGCCCTCTTTTTTGATTTGCGGAATTTGTTTCGAAACCGCATTCTGCTTGGCTTTCAGGCCGTCGTTTTCGCCCGAAAGCGCACGGCGTTTCGCGTCGATCTCCAAAATCTCGTCGATCACCGCGTCCAAATTCATTTCGCGCTTTTTCACCGCTTCTTTCACGAAATCGGGATTGCTGCGCACCAATTTAATGTCTACCATATGAACCTCTCCTTATTATTCCTGCACCGCCACAACGTTGGCGAGTGCTTGTAAATCGTCTTTGCCGTAAAACTCGATCTGTAACACGCCGTTTTCCCCGCGGTTAATGACCCGTACCTTGCGCCCCAAATTTTCGGTCAGTGCGAGTTCCACTTCGTCAAACAAACTGTCGCGGCGGTCACTTTTCGGCTTGTTTTTACGCTCGGTCTGCGCCTCTTTCACCATTTTTTCCAGTGCACGCACCGACAATTCCTTGTCGATCGCCAATTTGGCGGCCTGCAACTGTTCTTGCGGGGTCTCAAACCCGAGCAACGTGCGGGCGTGCCCCGCCGAAAGCGCCCCGTGTTGCACCATGGTGGCCAGTTCCGACGGCAAATTTAAGAGCCGCAACGCGTTAGCCACCGCCGGACGGGATTTGTTGACCGCTTTGGCCACTTCATCCTGCGTCAGCCCGTACTGTTCCATCAAGGCGCGGAACCCAAACGCTTCTTCCATCGGGTTTAAGTCTTGCCGCTGCAGGTTTTCGATGAGTGCGAGTTCCGCCGTTTCGCGGTCGGACAGTTCGCGGATCACCACCGGCACTTCGGTCAGTCCCGCCATACGCGCGGCGCGCCAACGGCGCTCCCCCGCGACGAGTTGATAACTGCCGTCGGTCATCGGGCGCACAAGCAAGGGTTGCAGCACCCCGTGTTGCGCGATAGACGCCGCCAGATCGGCGAGCATCCCGTCGTCAAATTGTTTGCGCGGTTGCGCTTTGTTGGGTTCGATCTCGGAAATGCGCAAGGAAACCGTTTTGCCTTTCTCTTCTACGGCGTTTTCCGCAAACAGCGCGTCAAGACCTTTGCCCAAACCGCCGATTTTTGCCGCCATTACCCTCTACCCCCTATCAATTCGTGCGCCAACGCCTCGTACGCCTTGGCACCTTTGGAATGTTTGTCGTAATAGCCGATCGGTTTGCCGAAACTCGGTGCTTCCGACAACCGCACACTGCGCGGTATGGGGGTCGCAAACACCTTGCGCGGAAAGAATTTTTTCACCTCAACCACAACCTGTTGTGTTAGGTTGAGCCGACCGTCATACATCGTGAGGAGGACACCCTCCAAATCGAGTTCTGCGTTATACAGTCGTTTGACCTGCCGCACGGTGGCCATCAACTGCGAAAGCCCCTCCAGCGCGTAGTATTCGCACTGAATGGGAACCAAAAGCGTATCGGCCGCGCACAATGCGTTGAGGGTCAACAGCCCGAGCGATGGCGGACAATCAATGAAAATGTAGTCGTATTGATCACGCAACTCGGCAAGCGCCGCTTTCAGGCGGTTTTCGCGCCGCGGCACCTCCACCAACTCGATTTCTGCACCCGCAAGCGCCATACCGGCAGGCAACACGTCCAAGTTTTTGAACGGAGTGTGTTGCAATACGTCGTTCACGGTGGCGTTGCCGATGAGCATTTCGTAGGTGGACGCTGTCCCTTGGCGCTTGTCGACACCCACACCGCTGGTGGCGTTGCCCTGCGGGTCAATGTCCACAAGCAGGGCGCGTTTCCCCGCCGTGCCTACCGCCGCCGCCAAGTTGACCGTCGTGGTGGTTTTGCCGACACCGCCTTTTTGGTTGACAACTGCGATAATTTTGCCCATTCACTTCACCTCCGTGCATTTTTACCTATTGTATCACACTTTTATAGAGAAGAAAAGAGCCTTTTGCAATTTTTTTGATGTTTCACGTGAAACAATCAGGTAAAACGACCATTCCATCGCAAGGTTGTTGTAACACCTCGCCTCCCTTGTGCAAAGGGAGGGGGACCAACGCGCAGCGTTGGTGGAGGGATTGTCAAAACGGGACGTCGTGGCGCCGTCCCCTACAAATCTCCCCGCAATCTCATTCTCGCATCGTAGGGGCGGGGTCTCCCCGCCCGCCAAGAGAGGCGTCGAAAAGCGACTCGGAGAGACTGTCAAAGAGGGTCGTCCGGAGGTCGACCCCTACAAATCCCCCACAACCTCATTCTCACACCGTAGGGGCGGACGTCCTCGACCGCCCGCCAAGGAGGACAAAACGCCTCCCCTACAAAAAAGCGGTGTGTTTCACGTGAAACACACCGCATATCCGTTTTATTGTGCCGAAAAGACAATTTCGAGTTCATAATCGGGCACCGACAAGCGTTTGGGCATCCCGTTTGCGCTGTCACACACCAAGGTGTAGTCCACGCCGTTCAAAGCCCCGTCAATCGTAAGCGCACCGTCCTGCACCGTTCCCGTCACGTCGCCGCGCAACACCGCGTCCAACACACCGACCACCGCTTCGCCGAGCGCTTGCTCGGGCAACGAATCACTTGGGACGTCAAAACTCAACCCGTGAAACTGCAATTTCACCGCCTCGCCGTCCCATCGTGCGGTCAACCCCGCCACCGTTTCGGGTTTGTCGAAGGTAAGTTCCAACGTCCCCGCCGTGTAGCGTTTCAGCGTTCCGCCGAACACCGTGTCGTCCAACGTGGCCTCAAACCCACACGAAAAGTCGCTTGCTTTGGCTTCGGGCGGCGTTTGAGGACGGCAACCGCCCAAAAGCAACACCGCAACCACCAAAAATCCCGTCAAACAGCGTTTCAACTTGATTCTCTCCCTATTTTATTTGGAGAAACCGCGAAACACCTCACACAATCCGTCCAACAGATCGGACGATACGAGCGACGGCATTCCGACGTGCTTAATCGCCGCGTCACCCGCCGCGCCGTGCAGATACACGCCGACCGCCGCCGCTTCAAACGGCGACAACCCTTGTGCCAACAACCCGCCGATCATCCCTGCAAGCACGTCACCGCTGCCCGCGGTCGCCATACCGGGATTGCCCGTTTGGTTGATATATACCTGTCCGTGCTCGTCTGCCACCACCGTGTGGTGCCCTTTCAGCACCGCCACCGCGTGAAACCGTTCGGCGGCACGCCCCGCCGCGCTCTCGCGGTCGCGCTGCACCTCGTCAACCGAACAATGTAACAACCGCGCCATTTCCATCGGGTGCGGCGTCAATATCAGCGGCGGCGTTTCGCGTTCCCGTTTCAGTATATGCGCCGAAACGGCATTTATGCCATCCGCATCCAACACCACGGGGCAGGGCGCTTCCTCAAGTAGGTTCAGTACGGCGGCTTCCACCGCGTCACCGCGCCCCAAACCACATCCGAGCACCAGCGCCGCCGCTTTTTGTTGCCAAACGCGTGTTTCACGTGAAACGTGCGGCGTCACGGTGCCGTTTTCGGTCTCGGCAAGCGGCACAAACACCACTTCAGGCAACGCGCCGCCCATCACGGTGTACACCGAACGCGGCGTCGCACAAACCGACAACCCCGCGCCGACCCGCAACGCCGCCTTGGCGCACAACACCGCCGCCCCGCCCATACCGAAACTGCCGCACACCGACAGAACGGTACCGTAGGTTCCTTTGTGGGTGTCGGGGGCGCGATTGGTGAGTGAAACCACAATATCTTGTATGTTGTTCATTTCCAAATCACTCCATCTTGCGAAAAAAGGTCGGCACTCGCCGACCTTTTTCTTATTGCTTATCCCAATCAAGTTGCACGAGTTTCGGCAAACTCTTGTAGAACGCTTCTTTGACGCGCTCGTCCGGCTCAAACACCACGATGGTGGAGCCGCTTTTCTTGCTGTGGTAGGTAAAGTAGTACAATCCTTGTGCATTCAGCGACGAAGCGGCCATCACCACACGGTCAAACGGGCGGTTTTGCATCTGCGCGGCGTCATACTTGCCCGCTTGTTCGATCTTCTGCCCGCGCACCGACACGATACGCGCGCGTTTGCGGCGCGCCACAATGCGGTCGATGTCGATATCGCCGTTGGTAATGCTGTATTCAAATTCCAGATTCTGCGAGGTAATGAGCCACCACGCGCCGTAGGCAAGGGCCACCCACAGCAAAAGCGCCACTGAAAAAAGCCCGATACCGCCAAGCGCAAAAAAGCTGACCACCATCAGCACCAGCAACAACAACGCCACACCGATGATAAAAATCTTTTCTTTGGTCTCTTTCTTTTTCGCTACGATCTGTTCCACAAAAATATCCATATCGTGTCACTCCTTGACTGTTAGATTATCACAAAACGCCGTCTCTGGCAAGGTGTTTAGTGCTTTTTGCGGCGTTTTTTGTTGTATTGCACGTTGAGAATGCCGTACGCCACCGCCGCCGCGGCGAGCACGAGCAGAATACCGAGCGTCCACCACGAGAACACCGCCGCGGTGATCCGCCGCCACACAGCGTACAGAAAATGATAATCGGCGCTCTCCCCCGTTTCCAGCGGCACGGTGCCGACGAGTTTATCCTCCAGATAGATCTCCAGCGTCGCCACCCTGTCACCAACTTTTACGGGTGCTGTGAGAGTCTCGTTGTCGTAAACGATGCGGCGTTTGAGTTGCGTGATGTCCACCGTGTTGGCCACCACCGTAAAAAACTCCTTGGCGGGGACCAGCGGAACGCTGTCGCGATTGGCACAATCCCGCACGGGAATACGCCCCACCGGCTCGTTTTTACGGGCAAGCATTTCGTAGGTAAACCCAATGAGTCCCCAACGGATGAGGCGGCGCGCGTCGGCATACGCCACACCCGTAAGTTCTCCTTTTTCGTTTTTACGCGGCGCACCCATCACCACCGCCATATATTCGTAGCCGTCTTTGCTGCCGAAGGTCACGAGACTCGTTTCGGTCAGCGTACCACCGGTTTTGCCGCCGGTCGCGTAGGTATAATAATACGGCGTGGACGCGCGCAACATATCGTTGCCGGTCGGCCAACTGCGTTTTTTGCCGTTTTCCACGGGGGTCACGGTGTATTGCCGCAACTCGAGCATCCCGCGCAGTTCGGGATAATCCATCGCGTACCGTGTAAAGGTCATCACGTCGCGCGCGGACATATACTGTCCTTCGTCATTTAAGCAGGTCACATTGGTAAACGAGGAATTGGTACACCCGAGTTCCTTTGAAAACTCATTCAGCCCCGCCACAAAGGCTTCCACACTGCCCGAAATGGCGGTGGCCAGCGCCACGGCGGCATCGGCGGCGGTCTGAATGGTACACACGGTAAGCAGGTCGCGCACCGTCCAGGTTTCCCCAAACTTCATCATCGCCACGTGCAGTCCCGTGCCCGACACGTACTGATTGAACATTTCGAGCGTATACGTACCGTGGGTGGCATCCATATCGATGCGCTTGTCTTTGATACACTTCATCGCATACCCGATCATCGCCACGCGCATAAGACCGCCCGGTTGATACCGAATATCGGCCTGTTTTTCGTATAATACGACGTCGCTGTCGGCTTTCACGCCCACGTACATCATCATCGCAGAGGGCGCCATAATGTCACTGCCCTCGTCTTTGGGGAACTCATAGCGGATCTCGTTTGCCGACACGGGCAACGCAGTCAACAACACCACCAACACCACCAACGCGGCACATACACGCAATGCGATACGTTTCATCGCTTTCTCCTCACTCAAAACAGAACTCGGTGTGCTCGCACACCTCTTGTATTTTATCCCGCAGCGCCACAAAATCCGCAAACGCAAGCGGTTTTTGGTTGGGATTTCGCAAAATGGCGGCGGGATGGAACATGCCCATGTACAACACCCCGTCTTTTTCGATAAACTGACCGTGCTGTTTGGTCACTTTGAAGTCCTCGGAAATGAACTTAAACGCCGCAATGCGCCCGAGACACACCACGATCTTCGGGGATAAGGCGCGAATTTGCGCGTCCAACCACTTGCGGCACGCCGCTTGCTCTTCGGGAAGCGGGTCGCGGTTTTGCGGCGGGCGGCATTTCACCATATTGGCGATGTAAATGTTGTGTTTGCGGGACAGTCCCACCGCTTCCAGCATCGTGTCGAGCAGTTTCCCCGCGCGACCGACGAACGGCTCCCCCTGTAGATCCTCGTTTTCACCGGGACCTTCCCCGATAAACAGCACCTCCGCCGTGGGGTTACCCACCCCGAACACCACGTTGTGACGCGTTTCGCACAGCGCGCAATCGCGGCACCCCATACAGTGCTGTTTGAGTTGTTCAAAAGTCGTGTTCATACGGTTCCCTTCCTTGACAAAAACGGTCGATTGTGGTACTCTTTTAAGGAAATCAATAATCGAGGTGTATAGAATATGTCAAACAAAATCTTGGTGGAAACTTCCGCCCGTCACGTTCACCTTTCCCGTGAAGATCTCGACGTGTTGTTCGGCAAAGGATACGAACTCACGCCCAAAAAAGATCTGTCTCAACCCGGTCAATTCGCGTGCAGTGAGCGCGTGGAAGTGGTCGGCAGCAAAAAAAGCCTTCCCGGTGTGAGCATTCTCGGCCCCGTGCGCAAAGCGTCGCAGGTGGAGATCTCCCTCACCGACGCCCGCGCCATCGGCGTGGACGCCCCCATCCGTGAATCGGGCGACATTGCGGGCACCGGCGCTTGCAAACTGGTCGGTCCTTGCGGCGAAGTGGAACTGAAAGAAGGCGTCATCGCCGCCAAACGCCACATTCATATGACCCCCGCCGATGCCGCCGCGTTCGACGTGCAGGACAAAGACGTGGTCAGCGTGGCCGTGGAATCCGACGGCCGCAACATCACCTTTGGTGACGTGGTGGTGCGTGTCAGTGAGAGTTTTGCCCTCGCGATGCACATTGATACCGACGAATCCAACGCGGGTTGCGTGGCTCCCGGCACGATGGGCACCCTCATCAAATAAGAATTCCCTTTTACACCGCCTGTGCAAACGCACGGGCGGTTTTTTTCGCGTCATTTCGTTGCAACACCTCGCCTCCCTTGTGTAAAGGGAGGGGAACCAACGCGTAGCGTTGGTGGAGGGATTGTCAAAACGGGACGTCGTGGCGCCGTCCCCTACAAATCTCCCCCACAATCTCATTCTCACACCGTAGGGGCGGGGTCTCCCCGCCCATTGCGAAAGGCGATAGTCTCGCTGCGGCTCGGTCACTCACAAGCCTTCCTCCGAGAGGAAGGTGGCACGAGCGTTAGCGAGTGACGAAAGGAGCCTGCGCGGCTTCAAACTTGTACGATGTCATAGTTGCGCGTTCTCCCTCAGTCATTTGCTTGCGCAAATGCCAGCTCCCTCCCGGAGGGAGCCTATGCCGCTCG
>JAFSFY010000057.1 GCA_017434985.1 Clostridia bacterium
GGCGTAAGCGTCTTCTTTATTGGAGACCACCAGAGTGATCTCGCCATGGGGCATTTTACCGGCTGCCTGGGCATCCAGAAGTGCCTGCAAATTGGTACCGCCGCCGGAAACCAGCACCGCTATTTTTGCGTCTTTCACAAGATCACCCGCTGTTCGGATTTGACAATTTCGCCGATAAGATAGGCGTCTTCCCCGTTTTCTTTCAAGACGGAAAGCGCTTTTTCGGCGTCTTCTTTGGCAACCACGATGCTCATGCCCACACCCATATTGAAGGTGTTGAACATATCGTGCTCACTGATATTGCCGGTTTTGGCAATCAAATCAAAAATGGGCAACACGCGAACCGCTTCGCGATCGATCTTTGCGCCCAGCCCTTCGGGAATGCTGCGCGGAATGTTTTCATAGAAACCGCCACCGGTGATGTGAGAAATGCCCTTCACTTTCACCGCATCCAACAACGCCAACACGGGTTTGACGTAGATGCGCGTGGGGGTCAACAACGTCTCACCGATGGATTTGCCGCCAAGTTCGGCAACGGGCGATTTGATGTCGGCATTCTCCACGTCAAACACTTTGCGAACCAAGGAGAAGCCGTTGGAGTGCACACCGGAGGAGGGCAATGCGATCACCACGTCGCCCTCTTGCATGGTGGAGTTATCAATGATCTTGCATTTGTCCACCACGCCCGTGCAATAGCCGGCGAGGTCATACTCGTCAATAGGATAAAAGCCGGGCATTTCGGCCGTTTCGCCGCCAATAAGCGCCGCACCCGATTGAACGCAACCTTCGCACACGCCTTTGACAATATCGGCGATACGCTCAGGAATGTTTTTGCCGCAAGCGATATAGTCGAGGAAGAAAAGCGGTTTGGCGCCACTGCAAATGATGTCGTTGACACACATAGCCACGCAGTCGATACCGACCGTGTCATGCTTGTCCATCAAGAATGCCAATTTCAGTTTGGTACCGACACCGTCAGTGCCGCTGACCAACACGGGACGCGTCATCCCGGTAACATCCAGTTCAAACAAACCGCCGAAACCGCCTACATCGGAACACACGCCCGCCGTCATCGTTTTGGCAATGTGTTGTTTCATCAATTCTACCGCACGGTAACCGGCGGTAATGTCCACGCCGGCCGCGGCGTAACTTTCGGAATGAGATTGCATGTTCATAATATTATTCCTTTCCGTTCCAACAGTAGGTACACAATTTACACGGTTCCAAACCAATGGCTTTGATCACGCCGTCCAACGATTGGAATTCCAACGATTTAAAATGAAGTTTCTCGCAGATAGCCCGACGCAGATTTTGACCACGTTCGGTGGAGGAGTCGCTGTATTCTTCGATATACTGAAGTCCCTCTTCCCCTTCGAGTTCCAAAATGACCCGACGGGCGATAAGGTCCATATCGCTTGTCGAACGCGAAAAATTGAGATATTTGCAACCGTACATAATGGGCGGACAAGCCGATCGCATATGCACTTCTTTGGCACCGTTATCGTAGAGGAAATCCACCGTTTCTTTCAGCTGTGTTCCCCGCACGATCGAATCGTCTACAAACAATAACTTTTTCCCGTCAATCAACTCGTGAACGGGAATCTGTTTCATCTTGGCAACGCGGTTGCGGTCGGATTGTTTTGCCGACATAAAACTGCGCGGCCAGGTGGGCGTATACTTGATAAACGGACGGGAAAACGGCACTTCGCTCTTGTTTGCATACCCAATGGCGTGCGGCGTTCCCGAATCCGGCACACCGCTGACGTAGTCAATATCGTAAACCGTGCCGGCTTTGGCATCGTTTTCCGCCATAATTTCGCCGTTGCGGTAGCGCATCACTTCCACGTTGATTCCTTCATAGTTGGAGGTGGAATAGCCGTAATACGACCACAAGAACGCGCACATATGCATTTCTTCGCCCGGAGGTGACAACTGTTCCATCGAGTCGGCGGTCAAACGCACGATCTCGCCGGGGCCGAGTTCTTTTTCGATCTCGTAATCCAACTTGTTACACGCAAACGACTCGAACGACACGCAATAACCGTGTTCGTTTTTGCCGATCTGAACAGGGATGCGCCCAAAGCGGTCACGAGCGGCAATGAGTTCGCCGTTATCACGTAAGATGAGAATCGACATCGTCCCTTTGATGGCTTCCTGCGCAAAGCGGATACCCTCTGTCAGGGTATCTTTTTGGCCAATGAGCGCCGCCGTCAATTCCGTGCTGTTGACCACGCCGCCGGTCATCACGTTAAAGTGACCACCGCTACCCGCAAGATATTGGGTAATCAGCTCGTCGGCGTTATTGATAACACCGATCGTGCAGATGGCAAAGGTGCCGCACTGCGAACGTACCAACAACGGTTGCGGGTCGGAATCACTAATGCAACCGATGGCTGCAAATCCCGTCATCTCATCAAACACATCTTCAAATTTGGTTCGAAACGGCGAATTCTCAATGTTATGGATCTCACGCTGCAGGCCAATCTTGGGATCATAAGCCGCCATGCCGCCGCGACGCGTGCCCAAATGGGAATGATAGTCGGTTCCGAAAAAAACATCTGAAATGGCGTCGTGGTCACAAACCACACCAAAAAAACCGCCCATGGTGACTCCTCTCTACAAATCAAGAATTAAGCAAAAAACAATTCCGACAAAGTCATCGGGTCAATGTATTGACCATCCTTATACACACGCATATTGCCGGAAGCAATCTCATCGATCAGCATCACTTTACCATCGGCATCGTAACCAAATTCGAATTTAATATCATACAGCACGAGCCCTTTTTCTTTTAGGTCATCGGCGACGATCTGCGTGATTTTTTGGGTCATATCTTTGATATCGTCGTATTGCTCGGCGGTCATCACGCCCAAATCGACCAAACCGTCTTTGGTAACGAGCGGATCGCCCTTTTCGTCGTTTTTGAAGGTGGTTTCCACGTAAGCGGGGAGGTCGGCACCTTCTTCGATATAATCGCTGTAACGGCGGTAGAAACTACCCACTGCTTCGTGACGGCAAATAACTTCGAGACCTTTACCAAAAGGTTTTGCAGCCAACACCTCCATCGTGGTGTTTTCCAAGTCAGCGCTGATGTAGTGCGTTTTGATGCCGGCAGCATTCACTTTTTCAAAGAAGTAGATGGACATACGCAAATTCACGTCGCCCACACCGTCGATGGTGAGGCCAACCGAGTTTTCACCGGGATCAAACACGCCGTCTTTGCCGGTGCAATCATCTTTAAATTTCAGCAAATAATTGCCGTTGTCGAGGGCAAAAACGTCTTTCGTTTTGCCGGTGTACACCAATTTCTTTTCCATAGTTATATCCTCCTAAAAATTATTGACACAGTTCTGCAAAGACTTTTTTGTCTTTTTCGAGCACGATAGCCGCATCGCTTTCGCGTTTGCGATTGAGTTTATCGGCCAATTCCGTATCACCCACGGCCAAAATCTGCGCTGCCAACAACGCCGCGTTGCCGCCGCCGTCAATCGCCACAGTGGCCACGGGAATCCCCGTCGGCATTTGCACGGTAGCAAGCAGTGCGTCAAGGCCGTCCAAATTGGACGATTTGCACGGAATGCCGATAACCGGCAAGGTTGTGTTAGCGGCAACAGCACCCGCCAAATGGGCGGCCATCCCCGCCGCAGCAATCAATACGCCGAAACCGTTTTGACGCGCATTTCGCGCAAAATCAGCCGCTTCCACGGGTGTGCGATGTGCCGAATAGACATGCACTTCAAAGGGAATATCCAACGATTTCAGCATATCCGTTGCTTTGCGGATGATGGGCAGATCGCTGTCGCTTCCCATTACGATTCCTACTTTTTTCATCACAATCTCTCCTTGTAAACAAAAAAGGGCGCACTTAACTTACCTGTAAGTTAAATGCGCCCAGACGGTCGGCTGATACACGTTTTTTGTTCCTTTGTGGTGCTCCACAAACTGTTCCGTCAGTCGCAAAAAACGTTTTGTTTTCAACAGGTATCAGTATACCATACAGGTCGTGAAAGTGTCAAGGCACATTCGTCCTTTTTTTCTATTTTTCGGCAACTGCCCGTGTTTCGCAATAGAGGCAACGATAAATGCCGTGCTCGGCGTTCATAAGTTTGAAAATATGGTCCAATTCCTGCTCGGTCGACGTAATACAACGCGGATTGGTGCAACGGAACGTATTGACCGCCAGCTCCCCTTCGTCGGCTGCATCACAGATCTCATCTGCGGATTGATTCAACAACTTCAAAATGAGCGCCATACGCATATATTTGCCGTTCAACACCTGTTTGAAATAGCAAGCGCGGGAATCGCCATCCACCGCCACGCTGATCTCGTTGACACGCGGCAACGGATGCAAAATGCACATATCCGCCTTGGCGGTTTGCAGTTTGTCAAGTGTCAAAATATAACTGTCTTTGAGGCGCTCATACGTTTCCAAATCGTCAAACCGTTCGCGTTGAATACGCGTCATATAGAGAACATCCAACTGCGGTATCGCTTCTTCCAACGACGTGGTTTGCATATAGGACATGCCGTTTTTCTCCAGCACCTCACGCTTCACGTAGCTGGGAATTTTCAATTCTTCAGGCGAAATCAACACGATGTTGACGTTGTGATAGCGGCTGAGCGCCGCAATCAACGAATGAACCGTCCGTCCGTATTTTAAATCGCCGCAAAAACCGACAGTCAGGTTGTCAAATGTGCCTTTTTCGCGGTAAATGGTGAGCAGATCGGCAAGCGTTTGCGTGGGATGACAGTGTCCCCCGTCACCCGCGTTGATTACCGGGATTCCCGCGTGTTGTGCCGCCACGTACGGTGCGCCTTCCTTGGGATGGCGCATCGCAATAATGTCGGCGTAACAACCGATCACACGCGCGGTATCGGCAATGCTTTCCCCTTTCGAGGCTGACGAACTGTTCGCCTCGGAAAAGCCGATCACACTGCCGCCGAGTTC
Organism: Clostridia bacterium; assembly: GCA_017434985.1. Taxonomy (GTDB): domain Bacteria; phylum Bacillota; class Clostridia; order Oscillospirales; family Acutalibacteraceae; genus RGIG3009. The sequence continues at coordinate 4,949 of JAFSFY010000057.1, forward strand.
CAACATTGCCGCCTCAAAACTGAGACGCGTGCGCGTGGAAGGTTCAAAGAAAAGCGTGGCAAGTTTTTTGCCTTTACACGCTTCTGCATATTCTTGCGGGCGTTCGATAATGTCGCACGCGGTATCAATGAGTTGTTGTATCTCCCGTGTGGAAAAATCCACAATGTCGATCAAACTACGCATTATTTCGCACCTGCCTGAATCCAACTTTCGTCAGAAGGGTTGTTGCGGAACGCAATGAGTTTTTGTACGTCTTCGGTGCGGATGTAACCTTCAGCTGCAGCCACGTTGGCAATCACGTCAAAATTGGTGAGCGACACGTTTTTCACGTTTGCCGCAGCCAAACGTTCGATACCTTTTTTCATACCGTAGGTGAAAATGCTGGCAATACCGAGCACTTCAGCACCGGCTTCACGCAACACGTTGACCACTTCGATCACACTGCCGCCGGTGGAGATGAGGTCTTCCACAACCACGACCTTTTGACCTTTTTCCAACTTACCCTCAATTTGGTTTTGTCTGCCGTGGTCTTTCGCACCGGAACGCACGTACCCCATCGGCAACCCCATAATGTGACCGGTGATCGCGGCGTGGGCAATACCGGCGGTAGAGGTACCCATCAGCACTTCCGCTTCGGGATAGTGCTTACGGATAACTTCAGCCAAACCGTTTTCCACATCGGTACGAACCTCGGGGGCGGTCAAGGTCAAACGGTTATCGCAGTAAACGGGACTTTTGATACCGCTTGCCCACGTAAAGGGCTCGTCGGGACGGAAAAACACCGCTTTAATTTTAAGCAAATCTTTCGCAATTAACTGTTCCATAATTTTTCTCTCCTTAATCCACAAATTCTGCTACACAACGTTCATAGGCCGCAACCAGGTCTTCCGCCGCCGTAATGGGACGACCGACCACAATGTAATCCGAACCGATCTTTTTCGCTTCGGCGGGGGTCATCACGCGTTTTTGGTCGCCGATATCGCCGTCCGCAAAGCGTACACCGGGGGTCACGGTCAAGAAATCGGCGCCGCACACTTCGTGCACTTTTCCCGCCTCAAGCGGCGAACACACCACACCGTCCAAACCCGCTTTTTTGGCGTTGGCGGCATAATGCATCACCACTTTGTCGATCGGCTCGCGAATGAGCAGATCGTTTTCCATACTCTCTTGGTCGGTGGAAGTCAGTTGCGTTACCGCAATCAAGAGCGGACGCGTACCGTCGGGGCGGGTAAGCCCTTCGAGCGCGGCTTCCATCATACGAACGGTGCCGCTCGCGTGCAAGTTGCAAATGTCCACGTCCAGATTGGACAAAACCGCCATCGCTTTTTTGACGGTGTTGGGGATATCGTGTAATTTCAGATCCAAAAAGATCTTGTGACCGCGATTTTTGATCTCGCGCACGATTTGAGGACCGGCACCGTAAAACAATTCCATACCGATCTTGACAAACGGTTTTTTGCCGTTGCCGTTAAACTTGTCTAAGAACGCATACACTTGCTCTGCCGAAGAAAAATCGCAAGCAACAATGACATCTTTACCCATTACTGAACGCCTCCGATAATGCTTTTTAAATCCGAAATTCCGTATTTATCCATCACGCGCGGTAACTCGTTGATAATATCGCGACAAATGTAGGGGTCGATCAAGTTGGCAGCACCGATCTCCACCGCGGTGGCACCGGCGATCATCATTTCGATCACGTCTTCCGCCGTGGTTACACCGCCCATACCGACAACCGGAATGTTAACGGCATGCGCCACTTGATACACCATGCGTACTGCTACGGGGAAAATCGCGCTTCCCGAAAAACCGCCCATTTTGTTGGCGATGATCGGTTTTTTTGTGCGCAGATCAATGCGCATACCCAACAACGTATTGATAAGGCTGATACCGTCGGCACCGGCCGCTTCACACGCTTTGGCAATGGATACAATATCCGTAACGTTGGGTGACAATTTGATGATTATCGGTTTGGTGGTCACTTTTTTTACCGCCGCCGTGACTTCTGCCGCCGCTTCGGGCGAGGTACCAAAACTCATACCGCCGCCATGCACGTTGGGACAACTGACATTCACTTCCAACCAGCCGACTTGATCGCAGGCATCCAATTTTTCGCAGGTATAGGCATAATCGTCAATCGAAAAACCGCTCACATTGGCCATTACTTTTTTGTTAAAGCACGTGGAAAGTTTGGGCAATTCTTCCGAGATAACTTTTTCCACACCGGGATTTTGCAAACCAACTGCATTGATCATACCCGCCGTGCATTCCGCAATACGCGGCGTGGGATTGCCGAAGCGCGGATCCTTGGTAGTACCCTTAAACGAAAAGGTACCAAGCACGTTAATATCGTACAATTCGGCAAATTCATAGCCGTAACCGAAGGTACCGCTTGCGGGAATGATCGGGTTGTCGAGAGGCAGACCGCAAAGATCAACATTTAAGCGTCCCATTTGATCTCCTCCTTCTCCAAAACAGGCCCATCTTTACAAATGCGTTTATACCCCGTAATGGTTTTGCACGAACAGCCCATACACGCACCGAAACCGCAACCCATACGCTCTTCAAAGCTGAATTGTCCACTTGTGGAGGAAGTCCTGTAGACAGCTTTCAACATCGGTTCGGGACCGCAGGTGTAAAAATACGAATAGGTTTTCTCTTTCATTGCGTCAGTAACAAAACCTTTTACACCGTAAGAGCCGTCTACAGTGGTCACCGTTACATCGGCACCGAGTGCGCGGAATTCCTCTTCATAAAACACTTCGTTTTTGGTATTAAATCCGAGAACAACCGACACACGTTTCCCTTGTGCAATCAACTGTTTGGCAAGCATATAGAGCGGCGGAACACCCACGCCACCGCCAAGCAACAACGGGCTGTCTCCCGAAAGGGCGGTATCGTAACCGTTGCCAAGGCCGGTGAGAATATCCAATTCTCCCCCATTCATCGCCGCCATCTGTGCCGTGCCCTTCCCTACTACTTTATATACGAGGGTAAGAACATCGTCGGTACAATCGCAAACGGAAATGGGACGACGCAAATAGTTGCCTTCCAATTTGATGTTGACAAATTGACCGGGGCCGGTAATCGCCGAGGTATCACCGTGAAGTGTCATTCGATAAACCGTATCGGTCAACCGCTCGTTCGCGGCAACCGTAAATACACGTTGTTTCATAAGTACCTCTTAACACGCGTCAATGGTGGAAACTTTGTTGGTGATCTCTTCCAACACGTCCAATACGATCCGCACCGTATCCAGTGAGGAGAACAACGTCACGCCGTTTTCCACCGCGCAGCGGCGAATGGCCACACCGTCTTCATAGTGGACACCGGACAAGATTGCACGCGTGTTGATCACGTAGCTGACGTAACCGGCACGAATGGATTCCAAAATCTCTTCGCTGCCTTCGCTGATCTTACCGCGCACACGGGTACGGATGCCGTTTTCTTTCAAGAAATTGGCGGTACCGATGGTGGCTTCAATGTTAAAGCCCATGTCGTAGAAACGGCGTACCAGAGGCAACGCTTCTTCTTTATCTTCGTCCGCCAACGTAACGATGACCGTGCCGTAGTTTTGCAGACTCATACCCGAAGCGATCAATGCTTTTTGCATCGCACGGGACAATTTTTCATCGTAACCGATGGCTTCACCGGTGGATTTCATTTCGGGCGAGAGATATGCATCCAAGCCCTTAATTTTATTAAAGGAGAAGACCGGCACTTTCACGTAAAAACGTTTTTTCTCATCGGGATAAATATCAAAAATCCCTTGTTCTTTAAGCGATTTGCCGAGGATCACTTCGGTGGCAATATCCGCTAAACTGTAACCGGTTGCCTTGGAAAGGAACGGCACCGTACGGGAGGAACGCGGATTCACCTCAATGATATACACGTCGTCGTTTTTATCCACAATGAATTGGATGTTAAACAAACCGATAATGCCGATACCCAAACCGAGTTTCTTGGTATATTGCAGGATCGTGCCCTTTACTTTATCGGACACCGAGAACGTGGGATACACACTGATGGAGTCGCCCGAGTGCACGCCCGTACGTTCCACCAATTCCATAATACCCGGCACAAACACGTTGCGGCCATCGCAAATAGCGTCGACCTCCACTTCTTTGCCTTGGATGTATTTATCAACCAAAACAGGTTTGTCTTCGTCAATTTCCACCGCCGTTTTCAGGTATTGACGTAAATGTTCGTCTTTGGCCACAATCTGCATTGCACGACCACCCAACACAAAACTGGGACGAACCAGCACGGGATAGCCGATCTCGTTGGCAGCTTTGATACCGTCTTCAATATTGGTGACCGCCTGTCCTTTCGCACGCGGGATATCCAGTTCGTTAAGCAAATTTTCAAACGCGTTGCGGTCCTCCGCACGGTCGATAGCGGCACAATCGGTGCCGATGATCTTCACACCGCGATCGGTCAACGGTTGCGCCAGGTTGATGGCCGTTTGTCCGCCGAGCGACGCCACAACGCCTTCCGGTTGTTCAAAATCAATGATCGCCATCACGTCTTCGGGCGTCAGGGGTTCAAAATACAGTTTATCGGCGGTGGTATAGTCGGTAGAAACCGTTTCGGGATTGTTGTTGATGATGATTGATTCGTAACCGCTTCTCTTGATCGTTTGCACCGAGTGAACGGTCGAATAGTCAAATTCCACACCTTGACCGATACGGATCGGGCCGGCGCCCAACACCACAATCTTCTTTTTATCGGTTAGCCGCGAATCGTTTTTGCCGATATAAGAAGAGTACAAATAGGCGATATATGCACCCGTGTGCATGGTATCCACCATACGGAACACCGGCGTAATGCCCGCCGCTTTTCGTTGATGGTAGATCGCGATCTCTTCACAATTCCACAGTTTGGCAATGAATTTGTCGGAGAAGCCGAGTTGTTTGGCAGCGCGAAGCGCCGTCTCATCCCCCACTTTCTCCTTCAAAATGCCCTCCATTTCCACGATACGTTGCAAACTCTCAAGGAAAATGTCGGTGATCTTGGTGATCTCGTGCAGTTCTTCTACCGTCATGCCCAAACGAATGAGTTGCGTGATCGCAAAAATGTTGTCATCTTTCGATTCGTCAATATAGGCAAGCAATTCTTCTTTGGTCATACCGTCAAATTTCGGCATATAGAAGTGGCACACACCGGTCTCGAGAGAACGCACCGATTTGAGGAAGCACTCATCCAATGTAGAACCGATGCCCATCACTTCACCGGTAGCCTTCATTTGCGTGCCAAGGGTATTGGGGGCGGACGCAAACTTATCAAACGGGAAACGCGGGAATTTGGCCACAATATAATCCAAATTCGGTTCAATGGCCGCCGTGCCGCCGGCAACAGGAATCTCTTCCAACGACATACCGACCGCAATTTTTGCCGTGACACGCGCAATCGGATATCCGCTCGCCTTGGATGCGAGTGCCGAAGAACGCGACACACGCGGATTGACTTCAATAAGGTAATATTCGCTCGATTCGGGATTGAGGGCAAATTGCACGTTACAACCGCCTTCGATCTTCAATTCACGAATGATTTTGATGGCACTGTCATTGAGCATTTTAAGGTCGTGATCGTTCAGCGACAAAATGGGCGCCACTACGATGGAGTCACCTGTATGCACGCCAACAGGATCCACGTTTTCCATACCGCAAATGGTGATGGCGTGGTCATTGGAGTCGCGCATGACTTCAAATTCGATCTCTTTGTAGCCTTTGACACTCTTTTCGATCAAGACTTGATGTACAGGAGAGAGTTTGAATGCATTTTTGCCGATCTCCAACAACTCCGCTTCGTTGTAAGCAAAACCGCCGCCGGTACCGCCAAGTGTAAAAGCAGGACGCAACACAACCGGGTAACCGATGCGAGCGGCCGCTTCACGCGCTTCGTCCAGCGAATAGGCAATCTCCGAGGGAATGGTCGGTTCACCAATGGATTGGCAAAGTTCCTTAAACAGTTCGCGGTCTTCCGCGCGTTCAATACTTGCGCTACTGGTACCGAGCAATTCCACGTTGCATTCTTTGAGGATGCCTTTCTTTTCGAGTTGCATCGCCAAGTTAAGGCCCGTTTGACCGCCGATACCGGGAACGATGGCGTCGGGACGTTCGTAACGAATGATCTTCGCTACGTATTCCAGTGTCAACGGCTCCATATACACCTTATCAGCAATCGTCGTATCGGTCATAATGGTGGCAGGGTTAGAGTTGGCGAGAACCACCTCGTACCCCTCTTCTCTGAGTGCCAAACACGCTTGTGTACCGGCATAGTCAAATTCAGCGGCCTGACCGATCACGATCGGGCCGGAACCGATGATCAAAATCTTCTTAATGTCTGTTCTTTTAGCCATGGTTTTGTTCCTCCTGCATCTGCGAAAACTCATTATAAACAAGCGTACCGTTACACACGGTCAACTTACATCTGCCAAACAGGCGCTTCCCCGCAAAGGGAGTCGCCTTCCCCATCGAAAGGAATTCTTTAGGATCCACGATATAGTCTTGATTAAGATCCCACACCGAAAAATCGTTGCCGAGCGGGATACCAAATCGCCGCCGCGGATTGGTAACCAACAGGTCCACAACGTTATCAAGTGTAAGGATACCCGGTTTTACCAAATACGTATACAAAATGGGCAAAGCTGTTTCCAAACCGACAATACCAAAGGCACTTTTTTCGAGGCCTTTCCCTTTTTCTTCGGCGCTGTGAGGTGCATGGTCGGTGGCAATCATATCGATGGTACCGTCCAGCACGCCATTCAGCAAAGCGATTCGATCTTCTTCGGAACGAATCGGCGGGTTCATTTTAAAACGGCCGTCTTCCTGCAAATCCCTATCGCTCATTACCAAATAATGCGGTGCCGTTTCGCAGGTAACATCCAATCCTTCCGCCTTGGCTTTTCGAATCAGTTCCACGCTTTCCTTGGTGGAAATGTGGCACACGTGATACCCGCATCCAATTTCGCGCACCAAATCCAAATCACGCGCGATCTGTTGATATTCGCTGGCACTGCAAATGCCTTTGTGCCCGTGTAGACGGGCGTATTCGCCATCGTGGATGTAGCCGCCGTGCAGCAAATCGTTCACTTCACAATGCGCTACAATCAGTTTGTCAAGCGCCTTCGCTTTCATCATTGCTTGACGCATCAAGACATCACTTTGCACCCCGCGCCCATCGTCAGAAAAGGCAATCGCCGAATCGGACATTTCGTCCATCGCCGATAGTGCTTCCCCCTTTTGAGAACGCGTGATTGCCGCATAGGGGTATACGTGAATACACGCGGTATTGTCAATGATACTTTGTTGCAACTGCAACGCTTCACGGCAATCGGGAACGGGATTCAAGTTTGGCATGGTGCAAACCGCCGTATACCCGCCGCGTGCCGCCGCTGCGCTGCCGGTTGCAATGGTCTCTTTATAAGAAAAGCCCGGCTCACGAAAATGCACATGCACATCGCAAAAGCCGGGAAAAATCGTATATGAAGAAGAGGCAATACGAGAAAGAAGTTCGGACGGCAAAGAGGCCGACAATGCGGCCTGCGAAATCAAATTTGAAACAAACGACGTTTTGGTGATAGCCGACATAGCGAACTCCTTTACAAACAAAAAATCTTGCCAACAGGGCAAGATTTGCACACAGAAAAAAGGCCGATACTATCTAAACGTATCCGCTTCTTTCATATCACTCAATCTTGCCGATCTCACGGTATCGTGCTTAAAGATCAATTTTTGACATTATAGCACAATCCCTTGTGTCTGTCAATGGATTTTGCAAAAAGAACGGAGTGGAAAATCCACTCCGTTCTTAAAAACATTATTCTTCGTCGCAATCGCAACCGCAGTCACAGCAATCGTCGTCGCATTCTTCAATGTCGAACTCCAAATGCTCACCGCAGTTGGGGCATTCCACGCCACCGTCGAGAAGGGTTTCTTCGTCCACGCAGAACTCTTCTTCACAGCTGGGGCAGGTAATGTCATAGAACTCGTCTTCGCAATCACAATCACAATCGCAGCAATCGTCGTCATAGTCGTCGTAGTCATCACCGTAATACTCGGTCTCGAGGGTATCGAGATCTTCGTCAATGGTGTCGACTTGCTCGCCCATTTCTTCAACGACCTCTTCCAGATCTTCCACGCTGAGCGCGAGATCGGACAAAACGTCCATAACCGCTTTGAGGATCTTGCCCTCTTTGGTAGCGGCATCGATTTCCATACCTTCAATGAGGCCTTTCAAATAGGCCACTTTTTCCGTAATCGTCATAACAAAAACCTCCAATCATTCATTCGTCAAAACGAATCAAAGCTTACGCGCGCTCCATGTATTCGCCGGTACGGGTGTCCACACGAATCATTTCGCCTTCATCGATGAAGAGCGGCACGCGGATTTCAGCACCGGTTTCAAGCGTAGCCGGCTTGGTTGCGTTGGTAGCGGTATCACCTTTGAAGCCGGGATCGGTTTGAGTAACCTGCAACTCCACAAAGTTCGGGGGCTCCACGCCAAACACGTTGCCTTTGTAGGACATCACGCGGCAGATCATATTTTCTTTCACGAATTTGAAGTTGTCGGACAAGACATCGCTGTTGATGGGCATCAACTCGTACGTTTCTTGGTCCATAAAGTAGTACAGATCGCCGTCGTTGTAAGAGTATTCCATCTCTTTTCTTTCAACAAAAGCAGTCGGATACTTATCGTTGGGGTTGAACGTACGCTCCACCACCGTACCGGCAATCACGTTGCGGATCTTGGCGCGAACGAATGCCGCACCTTTACCGGGTTTTACGTGTTGGAACTCCACGATTTGGTAGACGTTACCATCCATTTCGAAGGTAACACCGTTACGAAAATCACCTGCAGAAACCATTTCATAATCCTCCAATTATCACTTTGGTTATTCTATTCTACCCTATCTTTGCGGTTTTTTCAAGAGAAAAATCAATAAAATCGCCGCCGAGCGATATTTTTTTCGCTCGGCGGCGGTAAAAGGCGTTATTCTTCGTCGGTTTTGCTTTCGGCAATCACCTTTTGAGCAATGGACGAGGGGACTTCCTCATAACGGGTAAATTCCATTTCATAGCGACCGCGGCCCTGCGTCGCAGAGCGCAGCATCGTCGCGTAATCGCCCATCTCGGCCATCGGAACTTCGGCGCAAACGCAAGTCAGGTCGGAATTCTCTTCCGGGTTCATACCAAGCACGCGACCACGACGTTTGTTGATATCCCCCATAATATCACCGGTGCAATCGGACGGAACATACGCATTGACCGTACCGATGGGTTCGAGCAGGACGGGGTTGGCATCTGCAATACCGGCCTTATACGCCAGTGAGGCCGCCGTTTTAAACGCCATTTCCGAAGAGTCAACCGGATGGTAAGAGCCGTCAACCAAGGTGGCTTTCACGCCAACCAACGGATAACCGGCCAGGACACCTTTTTGGGCGCTGTCGCGCAAGCCTTTTTCCACAGCAGGGAAATAGTTCTTCGGCACGGAGCCGCCGAACACTTTTTCTTCAAAGATAATATCTTCGGTATCGGCAGGTTCAAATTCAATCCACACATCACCGAATTGACCGTGCCCACCCGATTGTTTTTTGTGGCGGCCTTGCACTTTAACCTTGCGGCGGATCGTCTCTCGATACGGCACGCGCGGCACCTGCAACGTCACTTCCACACCAAATTTACTCTTCAACTTGGAAACGATAACGTCCAAATGTTGTTCGCCCAAGCCGGAGAGAACTTGTTCTCTCGTTTCGGGATGGATTTCAAAAGAGATGGTAGGATCTTCTTCTTTCAAGCGATTAAGACCGGCCACGATCTTTTCTTCTTCGCCCTTCTTCTTGGCATACACTGCCATCGAAAGTGACGGTTTTTCAAAGTTAACACCCGGCAAAATTACGGGACGAACGGGCGAACACAAAGTATCGCCGGTATTGGTAGCTGCCAATTTGGCAACCGCGCCGATATCGCCCGCAACAACACACGGAACCTCTTCTTGCTTTTTGCCGCGCACCATAAAGAGTTTGCCGATCTTTTCGGCAGTGCCGGTACGCATATTCATCAGCGTGCAATCGGGGGTAACTTTACCACTGATCACTTTGAAATACAACAGTTTTCCGACAAACGGGTCTACGATACTCTTAAAGACGATGGCGGCGGTTTGCGCTTGCTCGGAAACGGTCAATTTCACTTCCTCGCCATTGGGGTCAATACCGGTCTCACCCGCTACTGTTTCAGCCCAAGGAGCGAGCCACATCAAACCATTCAGCAATTGGTCGACACCTTCCATACATTGTGAAGCGCCGCAATACACGGGTGCGATCTCACCGCGACGGACACCCGTTGCCAAACCGAGAATCAACTCATCAGGCGTAAATTCGATACCAGAGAAGTATTTTTCCATCAGTTCTTCACTGGTTTCGGCAACCGCCTCGTTAATGGCAGTACGCAAACCCTCCAAACGGTGTCCCATATCCGGAATCGGGCATTCGATAGCCTTGCCGTTTTCGTATTTGTAGGCTTTGTATTCCAACATATTGACATAGCATTGGACTTTATGGTCTTCCACGTACGGAACGACCAACGGACAAACCATCGGCCCGAATTTGGTTTTCAGCTCTTCAAACACACGATAGAAATCGGCATGTTCGCTATCCATTTTGTTAATGAAGATAATTTGAGCAATACCCTTTTTCCGTGCCGCTGCAAAGGCTTTTTGCGCACCGACCGTCACACCGCTCTTGCCGGAAATGACAATAACACTGCTGCCCGCCGCACGGATGCCTTCGCTCAAGCCGCCGGCAAAATCAAACAAGCCGGGGGTATCAAGCAAATTGATTTTGGTATCTTTCCATTCCAACGGAAGAACGGAAGTGGAAACCGAAGATTGACGTTTGATCTCTTCAGAATCAAAATCGGAAATGGTGGTACCGTCGGTCACTTTTCCCAAACGGTCGGTCGCACCCGATAAATAAAGCGCTGCCTCAGCAAGCGAGGTCTTACCGGTACCGGCATGCCCCACCAAGGCAACGTTACGGATATGTTTAGCATTATACTGTTTCAACGAAGGTCTCCCCTTTCTTTTTGGCGGCGAAACCACCAAAACTGACAAAATCAAGCAATATTATACAAAAATTACCAACGTATAACTATTACTTTTGATAATTATAACCTATTTTTTTGAAAATTGCAACAACAATTGTATACAAAACGCCCTCCGTCTTTTAAAAAACGGAGGGCGTTTTTTAGTTATTTTGAACAAGTGTTACTGTTTTTTAACAAAAATGGAAATCGCCGCAAACACCAATGTGGCCGCCAACAACATCTCCGCTAAATAGAGCGGTGACAAGATACCGCCCGTAAAGAACATCGTATAGGCGACAAAGGCCATCATGGCAACGGACAAGACCGTTTGTAAAACAGTAAACAAATGTCTGCTCTTTGTCAAACGGCGGCACAAAGCGAGCGCCAAAACAAGGCCGTTGCGATTGCCGTTGGATACCACTGCAGAGACTTCCGATTCGCTGACACCGTCAACCAAGCCTTCAAACGAACGGCCGGCGGGAGCACCGAGGAGTTCGACGTAGAAACCATCCAATCCATAAACAGAAGAGATCAACTGTTCGGTAATGTTTTGATCGCAGGTGCGAACAAGCAACGTCACACGTTGTTTCGTCAGCGAGGTAAGCATTGTTTTTACCGTTTCATCCGCCACATAACTGACTACGAACATAGCCGAGAGTTCACCGGCGATGGACAAGTATACCAGTTGTCGACCGTTGATGGCATAGCGTTCCTCGTAATCTTTGGAGGGGATATCAATGCCGTGGTTATCAAGCAGTTTGCGGTTGCCGATCAACACACGGCGGCCGCTCACCCAACCGGAAAGACCCATATCCTGTTCGTACACCAACGTATCAACGTCACGCAGCATATCCACTTTGTTTTGAATCATACGGCAGAAAACCGCGGACAAGGGACCGCCGGCGCGAATGGACACCGAAGCAGCATCCAAAATCGCATCGTCAATGCGTGTGCCGGAGAAGGTTTTAATGCCGTGCAACAACACGCAGTGTTCCGGGAAAATATCCGTTGCATCCATCGCCAATGCGTGAACTTTCCCAAAATTTTCAACCGCTTTGTGACCGACCAAAGCGCAGCCTTCCCTTTTAGCGGTTCGCGCCGCACTCGTAAAAGCAAGTTGTAACGAAAAGAGTAAGAGCGACGGAGCGACAACGGCAATCAAGGCGCAAAACAACGTGAGCGTTACCATCCAAGAAGAAATGCCGTTAAGTGCAAAAAAGACAAGTGAAATAAGCAAAGAGGAACCAAAAAGAATCGGCAAGTACCATTTCATTTGTCTGGAAGAAAGCGTGCTGTCATCCGCCGTTTTCTCGTACTGATCCACCGCGTTGGTTTCACGATAATACGCCACGCGCGGAACACCGATTGCCAGGGCGGGACGGCCAATTTCCTCTGCTAACGAGTCGTCATCAATGCAGCGATACACCGTCTTAGAAGTTCTATCTGACAACACAAAAGGCGCATTTTTGAGGCGGCGATCCCATTCAAAATGTTTGGCGAGAGCCAAAAGCAGTATGCTTAAACCGGAAATGGCCGTTAACAACGGTGTCGTTCCGTTGCGAAGATCGGTTGTATTCAAAAATTGAAGAGCGGTGTGCACCAAGGTGATCAGCGCCGATATGGTTATCCCGGAAGCAACCGTCGGTTTTCCCGCAAAAAGGTTTTTTAATCCATCGCGTAAAAGTGTTAGATTCGAGGCGCACAGGGCGACAAATAAGGCGAGTTGAATACACAAATACGCTATCGGACCCATCGCCAAAACAGGAGAGAAAGCCGAAAACAAGGTGAGCAAGAACAAGACAATCTCCAAAATAACCGAAAAGAACAGGGCGATAGCTGAACGGCGTACCGATTCAGCGAAACGACGAACGGAGACCGAGGATGCTTCCCGTTGTTCAGGAGGTTGTTCCTCGATTTCTTTTTCCGATGCTTCCAAAGGTGTTTCGGGGTACACAACGTCCCCGCGTTCGTCCGAAATCGGCGTATTTTCGTCGGCATCTTCACGCATATGCTGTTCTCGGCGTTGCGAGAAGTCTTCAATCTGCTCACGACGGACACGGCGTAATCGTTCTTCACGACCGATTTCTTCGCGCGGTTCTTCGGCTTCTTCAAAGCCTTCCAGCATCATTTGTGTTCCCTTGTCGGCGGGAGGTTCCTCTTCCCCATCCAACACTTGCGTATCGGACAACGAGGGAATCGGTTGCGTCGGCTCTTCGGAAAATACCTCGCGAGTATCATCGATCTCAGCGGCGATTTCCTGCGTTTCAAACACGCGCATTTCCTCCGCTTCTTCCGTTATCGAAACGGGAGAACTCTCCTCTTCTTTTCCTTTTTTTGCACGGCGAAAGAGCCCACCTTTTTTCTTGGTGTGCTTTTTCTGCGCCAATTCTTCGTCCTCTTTGACAGTCGGGAACTCGGTCGTCGTTTCACGGAAAGTCGTTACCTCTTCAGGGATTTCTGCCGTGTTGACTTCTACAAGTTCATCTTGCTGTTTTTTCTTTTTCATAACAGCCCCCTATTTTATCCCCAACCGTTGTCTTGCCACTTCGTAGGCGATAATCCCGCAAGCAACGGATGCATTTAATGAATTAATGTTACCACGCATCGGCAACGAAAGAACAAAATCACATTGTTCGCGTACCAATCGACTGATACCGCGCCCTTCAGAGCCGAGAACCAACGCCACAGCCCCGGTGAGGTCGGTTTGACACCACGGTTGCCCGTCCATATCCAAGCCGTACACCCAAAGTCCGCGTTTTTTCAGCTCTTTCAACGTTTCTGTCAAGTTGGAAACCCTGACAACCGGAACGTATTCCACGGCGCCGGCAGAGGTCTTGTACACGGTGGAATTCAACCCCACCGCATGGCGCTTGGGAATGATGACACCGTGGCACCCCGCTGCTTCTGCCGTACGCAGAACGGCACCCAAATTGTGCGCATCTTCCAATTCGTCACAGACAATAAAGAATGGCGCTTCCCCCGACTCTTCCGCTTTGGCAAACAAGTCATCCAAGGTAGCGTATTCTTTACAAGCGGCAATCGCCATCACACCTTGATGATTGGGGCCGCACTTCGCTGTTAATTTCCGAACATCGGTCTCCTTGATCGGAATGCCGGCCTCACGGCATTTGGCTAAGATCGGGCCGATACTGCCGCTGCGGTCACCGGAAGCAACCCAAACAGAGTCCAACGGCCGCTGCGAACGCAACGCTTCCATCACCGCATTACGGCCTATAATAAAATCTTGTTCAACAGTTGGTTGCATTTCGAAAACCTCACAAAACGCCTATGATACTACAGTATAACACATCATTTTTGAAAAAGGAAGTACTCTTTGATAAAAAAAGCCGATTTGCAACAGCAAATCGGCTTTTAAGATTAAGAACGAGCGTTGGTTCCGATCAAATCGGCGGCATCAAACAGATAGTTTCCGTTTTCATCCAGTTTACGATCCAGATTATGACACGCCACAAAGTGACCGGGCTCAACCTCCGTGAGCGGAGGCGGCACACGCTTGCATTTATCGCAAGCCATAAAACAACGCGTATGGAATTTACAGCCGGAAGGCGGTTTGATGGGACTGGGGATATTGCCTTCCAAAATAATGCGCTCTTTGGTCAAACTCTCGGGATCGGTGGTGGGGATAGAACTGAGGAGAGCCACCGTGTACGGATGACGCGGATCTGCGAAGATCACGTCGGTAGGTGCCACTTCCACCATATTGCCGAGGTACATAACACCGATGCGATCGGAAATGTAGCGCACAACAGAAAGGTCGTGAGAAATGAACAGATAGGTCAGTTTCTCTTGCTCTTTCAACTCTTGCAACAGGTTGATGATCTGTGATTGGATCGAAACGTCCAACGCCGACACACACTCGTCACACACCACGAATTTCGGTTTCACCGCCAACGAACGCGCAATACTGATACGTTGGCGTTGACCACCCGAGAATTGGTGCGGATAACGGTTGTACATATAATTCTGCAAACCGCAGGACTGCATCGTCTTAAAAACGTATTCCTTCATCTTCGCCGAACCGGGTTTGAAGAACTTGTGCGTCGTTAACCCTTCTTCGATGATCTGACCAATGGTCATACGCGGATTAAGAGAGGAATACGGGTCTTGGAAGATCACCTGCAAATCTTTGCGAAGAAGGCGCATTTCCTGTTCGGTTAAACGAGAAAGATCAATGCCGTTGTCCAGCATTGCTTCAAAATGGAGGAACTCTTCATCCTGTGCAAAGGGGCGTTTGGCTTCTTCGATTTGCTTTTCCACATCTGCCGAGGAAGCAACAAGGCTCTCGCGCTCTTTTAACAACGTCTCGCGCTTAGCGGAAAGTTTGGCCAATTTTTTCTCAATAGCTTCTTTTTTCTCCGAAAGTTCCAAGCCGGATTCCAAAACTTCCGTTTCAAGGTCTATGTCGTCCGTTTGGGAATCGATTTTGGCAACTCTCACAGCATAGTTGAACTTTTGAAGCAACAACGCAGCGCCGTTTTTGGTATCCCGAACCATAAAACCGCCCAAGATTTTGGCCACGTGTTCCAGCGCCGTTTTGGCTTCGGCAACCGCCAAATTCTTTTCTTGTAACTCAAAGAAGGAGGCTTGCTCCCCCAACTCGTCGCATTTTTGCGTCAGTTGAGCAGCTTTTTCGTTTGCTTTGGTATATTTGGCGATATACGCATCTGCATGTTTCAGCGTATCCAACACGTAGGACGGTGCCACGGCATTGATATCCCGACCGTAGTACATCGTACTGCCGGCGGTTTGATCGTATAATTGCAGCAACACACGGCCGAGAGTCGATTTACCGCAACCGGATTCACCGACGAGGCCGAACGTTTCGCCTTCAAAAATATCAATGGAAATTTCCTCGTTGGCGCGAACGTACAGTTGTTCCTTTTGGAAAATGCTGGTCTTGGCCACGGGGAAGTACTTTTTGAGGTTATTTATTGACAGTAATTTCTGCATGCTCAGCACTTCTCCTTTCCGCTTTTTCCGGATAGAAACATCTTACCAACTGGCCATCCGCCACTTTGGTCAACTTCGGTTCTTCCTCTAAACATTTTTGAGTGCAATACTTGCAACGCGGCGAAAATTTGCAACCTTTCGGCAGATCAAGCGGGTGCGGAACCACACCGGGGATGGGATCCAATTTTGCACGATCGTCGTTGAGGCGCGGAATCGAGTGCATAAGACCTTCCGTGTAGGGATGGCTTTGTTCACAATCGGCAAAGATCAACTTGGCCGGTGCTTGCTCCACCACTTGACCGCAATACATCACAACCACGTCGTCGGCCATTTCGTTAATAACACCGAGGTCGTGCGTGATAAACATAATGGCAGTACCGTTTTCTTTTTGGAGTTGATTCATCAACCGCAAAATCTGCGCTTGAATGGTTACGTCGAGCGCAGTCGTCGGTTCGTCCGCAATCAAAATATCCGGTTTACACGCAAGCGCCATTGCGATCATCACGCGCTGACGCATACCGCCCGACAATTGGTGCGGATATTGGCGTGCCACCGCCTCGGGGTTGGGAATCTGCACCGCACGCAACATCTCGATACATTTTTCTTCCGCTTGTTTTTTGGTCATCCCTTGGTGAATGATAAAGGGCTCGGACAACTGTTTTTTTACCGAAAAGACGGGGTTTAAGCTGGTCATCGGCTCTTGGAAAATCACCGAAATACGGTTGCCGCGGATATGATACATATCCTGCATCGGCAAGTTAACCAGGTCTTGTCCGTCGAACAGCACTTCACCATCGGCAATATAGCCGTTGGCATCGAGCAAGCGCAAAATACTCATAGCCGAAACGCTTTTGCCGGAACCGGACTCACCCACGATGCCGAGGGTCTTCCCTCTTTCGATGGAGTACGAAACGTCGTTTACCGCTTTGACCGTGCCGTTTCTGGTCTTGAAAAACGTACGGAGATTCTTAACTTCTAACAGTGCCATTATTTTTCCACCTCCGATTTAGGATCCAACACGTCACGGAGCGTATCACCGATAACGTTGATGCAGATGACGGTGATGGACAAGAAGATGGCCGGGAACAACCAACGCCACCAATAGTTTTGGATAACGACCGAGTTACGGCAGCCATCCAGCATATTGCCCCACGTCGGACGCGGCAACTGTACGCCGAAGCCCAAGTAGGAAAGTGTGGATTCGGTCAACATACAGGTGGCAAAATCAAGCGTAACACTGACCAAAATAACCGAGATCACGTTGGGCAGAATGTGTTTAAAAGCAATACGGCGTTGACTGACGCCCATTGATTTGGCCGCCGTTACGAATTCTTTTTCACGCTCGGCAAGCACTTGTCCGCGTACCAATCGCGCAAGGCCCGTCCACGAAAGAAGACCCAAAATAATCATAATAATGAAAATTCGCGTATCTTCGTTCAGGTTGGACGCTTGCAAAATGGAGGACAAAACAAGCGCAAACGGCAAAAACGGGATGGCACCGAAAATTTCGGTAACACGCATCAGGAACATATCCACCCAACCGCCGAAATAGCCGGAAATACAACCGATGATCACGCCGATGATGGTTGCCACAATAACAGCAACCGCACCGATGGTCATGGTCATACGACCGCCGTTCATCACACGATTGAAGATGTCACGTCCCATATTGTCGGTACCAAAGACGTACCCTTTGAGGCCCCACGCATCCACGAACTCACCGTCTTTATAGGCATAGTTTTGGAAACCGGAAGCGATTACCGTATCCACGGCTCCCGCAACGGTCAGTTGTTCGGGAACGTCGGTTTGTCCAAGTTTGCCATTACCCCAAGCATACACTTTACCGTTATCAGTCACCAAAATAAAGTGACGCGTACCGGCAGAAACCTCAACGATCTTTTCGCCCTCCGCCAACACCGGCGGTTTCGTCGCAGTGCCAAGCGTAATCACTTCGCTGTCATCGGTCAACAGTACGACCGAGTCACCACTCGCGGCAATGTCGACGATCTTGCGAGTACCGATATAATCAAAAATGTTCACCACTTTTGTGGCGCCGTTTTCATCCAAAATCTGCAAGTTGTCATACTTGGCACTACCGCCGGTAACGAACTCGCCTTCGTCCGTCAAAGCGAACATACCGCTGTTGGTAAACGCAATTTCATCGAAATTGGCATTTTCTTTGGCAAGTTTCATCACCGCTTGCATATTGGGAGCACCCGTTTGGTCGTTACCCCACGCATACAGCGAACCGTCCTTCATCAGGATGGCCGTCACTTGGTTGCCGCAGATCAATTGCTTTACGTTATCCACATTCAACGTACCGTTGAGCAACTCGGTCGGTTGTTTGATGCACATGGCAATCAGGGTACCGTCATGGCTGTATTGCGCATTATCGTACATACCCCAGCCGTACACTTTTCCCTTATCGTCAATGGCGATACAGTGGTCGGAACCGGCCGCCGCAAACCGAATGTTCGCATCCTGCACTTCCTGCGGGATCTTCATCACGTCAACACGATCTTCTTTGGAAGTGGTGCCGTAGTAACCCCAAACGTGAACGTCTCCCTCTTCGTCCAAACCAAGGGTAAAGGAACCGTTGGAGGTGATAGAAACCGCACCGTCTTTCAACGAATCGGGCAATTTCATCATGTTCATATTGGGGGCAACGTTTGCATGCGCAGCCTCCATATACGACAGGTCAACCGGGTCAAACGCCGGACCGATAAACACGAACAGGAACATCGACAGCAAAACGATAACAGCCGTCGTCGCCAGCGGTTTGCGGAAAAAGCGTTTTACCGCCAGTTTAGAGGGACTGTCATATCGCTCGTTTTCGACCGTATGCTCTTCCCCACGCATTCTGCCAAACAGATTGCCGAAAAACATTTTTTGCAAGCATTCGGCAATAAACAACTTTTTGGGGGCTTTCTTTTGATTATTCATTTGTAAAAGCCTCCTTACTTGTTCACACGGATACGCGGATCCACGAATCCGTACGCAATATCAATGAGCAGGTTACCAAGCAAACCGACGATAACATAGAACATTTGAAGCAACAACACCACTTCAAAATCTTTGCCGGTAAGCGAATTTATATAAATGAGGCCCATACCGTTCAGGCCAAAAATGTTTTCAATCATAATAGAGCCGGAGAAAATGCTGAGGAACCAACCAATTACCAAGGTAACGATCGGGATCAAGGCGTTTCTCCAAGCGTGCGAATAGATCACAACTTTCTCACGCAAACCTTTTGCACGAGCGGTGCGAATGCAGTCCATCGACAACGCTTCGGTCATGGATGCACGCACGTAGCGCGTCATACCGCCGAGCGACGACAAGGTCATAACAATCAGCGGCAACGCCATATATTTCATCTGGTCGAAAAACTTTTTCATCCCCGTATAGTTTGAGCCGGGGGTTTTCATGCCGGAAACCGGAAAAATTCCAAGCACGATAGCAAAGAACCATACACATAAAATGGCGGTAATAAATATGGGAATACTATACCCGATGATGGTTCCTGCTTGTATGGCGGTATCTCGCTTACTTCCTCGATGTACCGCGCAGAAAATACCCATGGGAATCGTGATGCCGAGTGCCAAGAATGTGGCAAAAAGATTGATAAAAATGGTGTTTTTCATCGGCTCAACCAATACTTCTTGCGCCGGACGGTCGTGGATATAGCTATACCCGAAATCCCCCTGCAACAAACCTTGATATTTGCCGTTGATCGGAGCAACACCGATCCAGCCGAAATAACGAACGATAATATTCTCGTCCAACCCCATTTCTTTCCGCAACTCTTCATAGCGTTGTTGGAAACCTTCGGGATTGTTTTTATACGCATTCTTTAACGTTTCCACTTCGGCGCGTGCGCGATCGAACGGAATCATCGTGTATACCACAAACATTAAGAATGAGAGTATTACCGTGACAATCGCCATATACCCCAATCGTTTCAGTATATATTTTCCCATTTTTATCTCTCGCTTCCGGCCCGTTTGCTAACGGGCTGTATATAGTAAATCCTTAAAAGGATATGGATAGGCAAACATAACAACACCGTATGGGGTAGCCACATGGCTACCCCATACGGACGGAGCTATTCGCTCACAGTGTCAATACCGTACAGTTGAATTATTCAGCTTCAACGGCGTTTTTGATGGTCGCGTACACAACAGCATCCGCGCAACCCCAGAACGGACTGGTTTTGTAGTTCTCGATCTTGGAGTTGTAGATGTCATAGTAGTAGTTGGAGTACAGCGGGATATCGGGAACCAAGGAGTTCCATTTCTCGATGTAAGCTTTCCACCACTCGTTGTATTCCGCTTCGGTCTTGGCGTTGTACACCATCGCCATGGAGAGATAATCCATACCGAGGTTTTCAGCGCCGGCAGCTTTCGCAGCAGCCAAAGCATCCGCATAGGACAGTTTCTCAGCGGTGATGTCATAGGGATACTTCGCATCGTCGGGATCGAAGAACTTGTTGGAAGAATAGCCAAAGTACTTCGGATCGCTGGACCAGTTGAACGCATAGTCATAGATAGCGGAGTTCCAGCCGGTAGCCAGGTTGAACATACCGTAAGTGGGAGTACCGCCGTAGCCGTAGCTCTCTTCACGATAGATCTCGCCGAGGAGTTTGTCGAAGTCACCGGTGGTGGAACGGATCACCATACCGGCGGAAGTAACTTCCGCGCTGTTCGCCAAGGAGGTGCCGATCAAGTCGGTCACGTCGTTGGGGGTGGTGCCGAACCAGTTGATGACGAGCGGCATGTAATAGTCGTTGCCGACTTTCACGGTTTTGTATTCCACACCGTCGGTGTTGGCCACGGAGGTGTAGGTTTTGTTGACGCCGTCGCAAGCAGCAGCTTCTTCAGCGGTCAATTTCTTATAGCGGACAGCGTCCACACCGGTGGCGCCTTCCACGTAGGCTTCGCCCTTGGAGTTGTAGACCCAGCCGTTGTCTTCGAGGACCTTCTTAGCGGAAGCCAAGGAGTACTCGTAGCTGTTGAGTTGGATGGTGTCTTTCACAGCGAGCCATTGCGCGAAGTCAGGAGAATACGGGCCGTGCACCACTTGACCGTAACCGCCGGTGAAGGTGGAGCAGAACGCGTTTCTGTCGAGCAAGTAGGTGATGGCTTGACGCACTTCGTTGAACATCGTGGGACCGAAGTCGCATTCGAATTGGATCTTACCGTAGCCGGCACGTTGATAGTGGTTCTCCGCCAATTTGCCTTCGGAGGCTTTCATCGCGTCGAGAGCCGCTTTGGTGTCGGTACCGCCGGTGATGTTGGCGAGAACGTCGATAACACCGTTCTTCAACTGGTCAAGTTGAGTCTCGGAAACGATCTTCACGTACACAACGGTGGTGATGGCCGGTTTTTGGCCTTCAAAGTTACCCGCGAATTCGGGGTTGATCTTCAAGGTGACTTCTTTGGTGCTCTCATCCCAAGCCGAGATGGTGTAGGGACCGGAGAACGCGTATTTGGTCACGTCGTAACGAGCCGCTTTGAGGTGCTCGCTCTTCTCGTAGGTGAGGGTTTCGGCGGTGGAATCAGCCGCTTTCTTGTACCAAGCATCGGTCAAGTAAGCACCGTTACCGTCGTCCTTCACTTCCACGCCTTCACCCAACACGAGGTCGAGCGGATAGGGCGTGACAGCGCCGTAGGTGTTCGCATAGTAGTAGGGATAGAAGCCCGCTTCTTTGCTAACGGTCAGCGAGAATTTGTAGTCGCCGAGCAAACGAACGCCGGCAAACTCTTTGGTGGCACCTTTCACTTCAACGTCGGCACCAACGTAGGCTTTGAAGCTATCGAAACCGACAAAGGCTTGGCCGGACATACCGGTGTGGCCCGCATTGACGGAAACGTTCGTGCTGAAAGCCAAAACGTAAGCCAAGTAGTTGACAGCCTTCACTTCAGAACCATCGCTGAATTTGAGACCGGGGTTGATTTCGACGGTCACGACCAAGTTGCCGTTCTCGTCTTCAACTTCCGAGTGCTCTTTGACAACCGTTTGGTTCCACACATAGGCACCGTTTTGGTTGGTTTCCATGGTGGAGTAACCGGTAGTCAAGCGGTTGATGTCTTGGTCAGACGCGCCGGCAGAGCTGCCGCCGAAACCGGGCCAGCGGAAGTCGCCGGAAAGTTCCGTCACGTTACCAAGGATGACTTTGTTCTCGTTTTTCTCAACTTTTTCGCCGCAACCCGCGAACATGCCAAGGCACAACAGGGCGACGAGGAGCAGAGCAAGAACTTTTGAGAATTTGCGCATAAATATCCTCTCCTTCTTTTTCTTATATTAGCGAGTTACCCTCGCATAATATACAATTAAACCATTATGGCACATAAAATGTGCCATAACAAAAGGGGTACCCCTTTTGTCTTTTATCAGGCAATGTCGCTCAAATCAAACGCCGCCAACCAACGATTGGCCACGTCACACACATTGCGCAGGCAAGTTTCTTCAAACGGGCTATCCAATCCCGCGTTTTTGAGCAGTTCGGTGAACACACGGCTGCCGCCTTGCGAGGTGTACGCCATATAGTGCTTCCATGCATCTTTGGGATCCGCTTGAATCTTCGCCCAGAATTGCAACGCCACGGTTTGGGCAAGGCAATAGTCGATATAGTAGAACGGGCTGGAATAAATGTGATGTTGACGTTGCCACCCCTCCCCTTCGCTGTAGAAAGGAATGTCGCCGTCAAGTTTCATCCACGGCATATACACGCCGAGCAGTTCTTTCCACTTCGCATGACGGTCGGCCGGTGTCATTTCGGGGTGTTCGTACACCTCGTGTTGGAAATGATCCACCAACGTGCCGTACGGAATAAACGTGAGGGCACCCGCCAAATGGCTGTACATAAACTTGCGCGTATCCGCGCCGAAGAAGCCTTCTGCCCACGGCCACGCAAAGAATTCCATCGACATCGAGTGAACTTCGCAACCTTCCATGCTGGGCCAAATGGTCTCCATCGGAATGCGTTTGCGATTGAGCCAATCGGCAAACGCGTGACCCGCTTCGTGGGTAACCACTTCCACGTCGTGTTGGGTACCGTTAAAGTTGGCAAAAATGAACGGTACTTCGTAAGCGTGAAGCGAGGTGCAGTAACCGCCGCCCGCTTTCCCCTCGGTAGAGAGCACGTCCAACAGTTCGTTATCCAACATCGTGTTGAAAAATTCGCTGGTTTCGGGAGACAACTCATCGTAAAACACTTTGCCGTGTGCCAAAATATCGTCCGGCGTTCCGCAGGGTTTGGGATTGCCGGAACGGAACATCAAAGCATTGTCCGCAAAACTCATCGGATAGGTCTTGCCCAAGCGCTTGGCCTGTTCGCGGTAGATCGCATCTGCCACCGGCACCAAATACTTCACAACGGCGGCGCGGAATTTTTCCACGTCTTCTTTTCCGTAGCAGTTGCGGCCCATATTGTAATAACCGAGTTCCGTGTATCCCGCGTAACCCAATTTCTTACCCATTGCATCACGCAAAGTGGTCAACTCATGATAAATGTTATCCAGTTTTTCTTGGTTATCTTTGTACCATTGGCCCTCCGCCTTCCAGGCAGCCAAACGGCGCTCGTCATCCGCATCGGTTTTAAACGGCGACATCTGCGAAATGGTATACTCGCCGCCTTCAAACGGGATCTTCGCGGAAGCCAACAGCTTTTCGTATTCCTGGGTCAATTCATTCTCTTTTTGCAATTCGGGAATGATGTCCGGTGAAAACGCTTTCAGCGCGATTTCGGCATTGAGGAACATTACGTCACCGAATTCTTCGGCAAACTCTTTGCGGAAAGGCGAAGCTAAGAGCGCCATCGTCCATTTTTGTTGATACTCTTGTAATTCCGGCATCGTCACGTTCCAGAACTTCATTTCTTCATCGTAGAAAGTATCACGCGTATCAATGGAATGACGAATATGTGCCAACGTGCCGTTGGTGGCAAAGTTCTTAATAAACTCTTCCTTTTCCAAAAAAACGGCGCGCGCTTGCTCGTAAGTTGCTGCATCGGCCAATGCCTTCGTCAACATCTCCAATTGTTGTTTCGCCGCCTCGGGATCGGGGCGATGATACGGCATTTCGGAAAATTTCATGAGATACCCTCCGCAAAATCAACGAATCCACAAGTCGTATGCAGACCCAAATATTTATACTAAATATAGCACATAAAACAAATTAAGGCAAGGCTTTCCTTTAGTTTTTTGCAACTTTGTAACTAAATTTATGCATTTTCACAAAGCAAAGGCCCCCTTTCTTGTCTGTTATCACGTGAAACAGCATTCAGGGGGCCTTGTTTGTATTAGGGTGTCAACATTATCATACAATCATTTTGCAAAACGTCATCTGCAGTTAAATTGTTCTCATAACACACATTCTCTATGGCAATCCGATGTTTCTTTCCGATTTCCCAAACCGACTCTCCTTTTTCGGCAAAATAGATCTTCGCGCAACATTTCTCCTTTTTCTCTTTACCTTCATCGTTTTCTTTTTCCATCATTTCCATTTCCGAAACCGTCTGAATTTTTCTTATCGCAGACGTACAAAACTCCACTGCGAGCGTTACAGTCAATTCGCAGAAAGTTCCCTGTATCCTCCATGCTGTTTTTAACACGTTTATACGTATTTGATTCGACTCAGCCAAACCTTGTAACGGAACGTTGAGTTCAATCGGCCTTTCATAAAAAGCAAGCGAATGATTCTTATTCCGCGTCAACATAGAAACCGTAGCGGCGATGGCAAGAATTTTCCCCTCATCTCTCAAGGATTCGGATACCGATTCAATATCACACCACAAATCCTCCGGATATTCAATTTCCGTATCCGGCAATTCCCATGTAGCCGAAGCACTTTCAAGCCGATTTTCCGCGGTAGTAACGGCACAAAATTCCATCAACTCCATCGAGTTTTTAATTGTACAATCAGTACGATAAGCGTCGGTAAGAACACTAACGTTCTCAGTGCAAAAAGCACCCAATTCCAGATTGATTTTCAAACTAACACTTAATAGTTTATTTTCTCCAACGGTTGTCTGTGCAGGATGCACTTCACAATGCGAAACCGCTGTTTGGCAAAAGCAGAGATGATCTTCTTCCAAGCCCTCTAAATCCACAATTTGACTAAACGGAATATGGTTTTCTGAACACCCGATTTTCCCGCTTTCGCCATTCATAACATAGATGGTTCGTAAGAAAACCTCCCCTTTGACAATCGCTTTGTTTTTGATGGCTTTACATTCTGTCACATGGGAAACGGCACTGCTTCGCAACAAAGTATGCGCTTCCACACTATCGGCCAATTCCAGTGTTTCGTTTATGGTAAAGCTTTTTGACTTTCCGCCAACCAACCGCGAGTACGGAACCGTTTCCACTTTAGTTTGGCATTCCTTTTCCAAAGGGAGCTCCAAACAAATTTTTTCTCGTTCCGCATAACGGATCAACTTCACACTGAAAGTGCCATGAATGTCCACACGGCGCGGACTGATTGCACGACAGTTAACGACATTGTTCTGAGCGAAGAACTTGATAAAAGAATCGTCTTTTGTTTCTTTGAGCGGGAATGAACAGCCAAACGCCTGCACCGTTTCAAACGTGTACACGTTGTTTCTCTCCTCATCCGAATACAGGATTTGGATTTTGGTCGTCCCCTCCACCATCACACGATCGCCGCTTATTTGATGGTGTTGCACCATCGGTTCAGCAATGCACTTGAAAATAGCGGCAATATCCGGCAAATAGTCCGGAAGCAGCAAGTCGCAATCAAGCGATTCTTCCGACACTTCTTCCGGCAATATTTCCATTGCCTTTATGCACCTTTTCGCGATTTGAAGTTCCATAGTCGTTCTCTCCTTTTCACAGCTTCTTTGCTACACTATATTCGAAAGAACGGCAGAATATGCAAAAAGCGAGTATTGGAAAAACCAATACTCGCTTTTCTTCATTCGATTGGTGCTCCTTTTTTGATTTTAAACCAACTTCTTAACAAGGTTCCAAGGAATTTCGGGCTTTTCACAACAACGATCTGCATAGCATATCCCCCTATCGTAAGTTCAGCCGCACTTTAGCAGTGAAAGTCCGGCGAGAATCAAAAGGAAAGCCGCAATGATTAAAATAAAGCGCAACGGAAAGGCAATCACCAGTAAAACGCCAATCCCGAATGCCAAACAATATCCGCCGCATCCTTTGTTTCTTCTGTACATAACGCTCTCCCCTTTTGTCTTCTACATTATCAGTTTATTCGGCAAAGTCAAAAGGGTGAGTAAAACAAAAAGAAAACCCGTGCAAAAATGCACGGGTTTTCAAACACTCGATTAGTTGCAGATGGTTTTCTCGGTGTCTTTGTCGAAGAGATGAATCTTGGTGTTATCCAAAACCATATCGATCTCGTCACCGGGACGCGCCACGGAAGTGGGATCCACGCGGGCGACCATATTGAAGCCTTCCACATTGAAGTACAAGAAGGTTTCGGAACCCATAAGCTCGGTAACTTCAATGTTGGCACGGATGCGGCAATCCGCAAAAGCTTCCATAAAGCGAGGCTCGTCATGCACGTCTTCGGGACGGATGCCCATCACGATCTCTCTCTCGTCAGCTTTGCCGAGATACTCGTCCAAAATGCCTTTGTGGTTTTTGGATTCGGGCAACGGAATGAGGTATTTGACACCTTTTCTCGTTTTGGTATCTTCGGTACCGAACTCGACGCAGAATTTGCCGTCAACCTTTTTCAACATACAATCCACAAAGTTCATTTGCGGGCTGCCGATAAAGCCGGCGACGAACATATTGCCGGGTTTGGAATAGAGGTTGTTCGGGGAATCCACTTGTTGAATCAAACCGTCTTTCATAACCACGATACGGTCGGCCATGGTCATAGCTTCGGTCTGGTCGTGGGTAACGTAGATAAAGGTGGTACCCAATTTCTTGTGCAATTTGGAGATCTCCGTTCTCATTTGAGCACGAAGTTTCGCATCCAAGTTGGAGAGCGGTTCGTCAAGCAAGAAGACCTTCGGCTCACGAACGATCGCACGACCCAACGCAACACGCTGACGTTGACCGCCGGACAAAGCCTTCGGTTTTCTGTCGAGCAAGTGAGCGATATCCAAAATACGAGCAGCTTCTTCCACGCGACGTTTGATTTCGTCACGAGGAGTTTTACGCAATTTCAAACCGAACGCCATATTGTCAAACACGGTCATGTGCGGATACAGAGCGTAGTTTTGGAACACCATCGCGATGTCGCGATCTTTCGGGGCCACGTCGTTGACCAAACGATCGCCGATGTACAACTCACCGTCGGAAATCTCTTCCAAACCGGCAATCATACGCAAAGTGGTAGATTTACCGCAGCCGGAAGGACCGACCAAAATAATAAACTCTTTGTCTTTGATTTCCAAGTTGAAATCGGAAACCGCAACAACGCCGCCGGGATACTTTTTGTAGATCCCTTTCAAGGACAAACTTGCCATTTAATAACCTCCATATCTTTGAGCAGAAAAGTATACAGCACCCTTCCACTATGATACCCATATTGTAACAAGATTTTCCGCATTATGCCATATCAATAGCAAACAAAGTTTTTAAAATCCTTTGTCTGTTTTTAACAAAAACTTCTCACACAAACAGTTTCGACAACTCGTCTGCCGTTAAATAGCGGCTTTCCCCTTCCTTTAGACGGGTGTCCAGCTGCAACCGACCAATGGAAACTCGCTTCAGCCAATTTACGCCGCGATCGCGCACACCGAACATTCGCTTGATCTGATGATATCGTCCCTCGGTGATCACGACTTCTGCCAATGGTTCGTTTCCGTCTTCTAAAATTTTGAGCGAAGCCGGACGACACAGCGTACCGTCCGCCAACACGATCCCCTCGCGAAAAGCGGCAACATCCTCATCCGACAACGGACCGTCTAATCGAACATGATAGCACTTTGCCACCGCCTTTTTGGGGGCCAGCATACGATGGGCAAAATCACCGTCGTCCGTTAAGATAACCAACCCAACCGTATCTTTGTCAAGACGCCCTGCGGGAAACAGTCCTTTTCGTTGTTGTTCGGGCGGCAACAGATCCACTACCGTTTTCACCTTTGGATCACGCGAAACGCACAAAATACCGGCCGGTTTATTCATCATCAAATAGACAAATTTTTGATACACGATCGGCGTTCCGTCCACAGCGACGACAACGTCGGCTTCTTCAATTTTGAAAGCTGCATCGCGGCACACGGCACCGTTTACCGTTACGCGCCCACGTCGAACCAGGCGCGTGGCATCGCTGCGGCTTAACGTGCCCTGCGAAGCAATGAATTTGTCCAATCGCTGTGACATAACGTTTCACGTTCCTTTTTTAAATGAGAGGCGCCACCCCGTCGGCACCGGTGATATGGCCGGCGATCACCGTATCGCGATACACGTACAAGCACGCCTGTGTCGGAGAGTTTTCTGCGTTGAGAACACGGTAGGTGTACCGTTTTACTCGTTTTCCCAAATAGGCTTCCAGATCAAACCCGACCTTTTTTTGAATTTCGTTGTACTTCTTGATGGTCTCATCGCTTTCATCGGGCAAGCGGATCTCCTCCACTTCCAGCGCTTCACCGTCGGTTTCATACCCGAGATTTTTCAAAAAAGCAACACGTTCTTCCCCACTTCCGCCCCGTGTGCTGACCACCGGAATCTCGTTCGTGGAGATGGTATCCGCAGGCGGGATCACCAAAGCCAACACGGCCACAACAGCCACCGCACAAACGGTAAGCAAGGAAAAAAGAATTTGTTTTTTGTCGGTTTTAACAGAAAGAACAAACATCTGCACACACACCCTTTACTGATCTTGATATCAGTATACGGGAAATGTCGATGCGATATTACAGAACGATCAATTCTTTCGGCGAACGGGTGAGATTACGACAACCGTCTTGGGTGATAAGCACCATATCTTCAATGCGAACGCCAAAACGGCCTTCCAAATAAATGCCCGGTTCCACGGTAACGACGTTGCCGACTTTCAACAAGCGTTCACCTGCGCGCGGGGAAAGGTTGGGGGCTTCGTGCACCTGCACGCCAACACCGTGACCCGTTCCGTGACCAAAGGATTCGCCATAACCGGCGGCTTTGATAATATCACGTGCCGCCGCGTCACCATCCACACACGAAACACCGGCTTTGAGAACAGAAAGAGCATTTTTCTGCGCTTTTAAGACCGTTTCGTAGATGTGCTTTTGCTCATCGGAAACAAAGCCGAGCGCTACTGTTCTTGTCATATCGGAGTGATAACCGTCGATGACCGCACCGAAATCCATTGTGATAAAATCGCCTTTTTCAATGGGTTTGTCCGACGGAATCCCGTGCGGAAGTGACGTATTGGCGCCCGACACGACAATGAAATCAAACGCCACGCGCTGTGCACCTTCACGACGCATAAAAAATTCCAATTCGAGCGCCACTTCGCGTTCGGTTGCGCCCTCGCGAATATACGGCAAAATGTGCTCAAATCCCGCTTCGGTAATGCGTTGCGCCTGTTCGATCAACGCCACTTCGTGTTCGTCTTTTACCGCACGCATCCCTACTAACCACGAATCCAATTCGTCGCCCATTTCAAAATCGACATCGGAAACAGCTCGACGAAGCAAATTGGCTTGCGCGAGTGAGGTTTCACTTTCTTCCAAAAAGATACGCGTGACGCCTTCTTTGTGGCAAAGATCGATCAACGTTTGGGACAAACGGGTAATCATCACGCATTCAGCGCCGACAATGGTATTTTTTGCCACTTCGATATATCGAAAATCGGTCAAAAAATAGGATTTTCCACGCGTAATAAACAACCAACTGTCACCGGAAGGAAAGCCGGTGAGATAACAAAGGTTATGCGGCGCCGCCACCAAAGCGGCAGAAGTATCGTCCGGCAGCATAGCTGCCAACGTTTCTAATTTCTTATTCATCCTTGATCGCCTCCGTATAATTGCTGTAACGTGCACGCGTCTTCCACTTGTGTGCCGTCAGATTCACAAATAAAGGTGGGCGTTAACCCCCGTTCATGAATAAGCGCCATCAGCGGTGCCGGCTCGGGACCAAAGACGCTGTCTTCAAAAGTCAAATGACGTTTTTCGCCGCCTTTGGTATATTCGATTTTGGAGAAATGCGCGTGGAATCGGGAAGCGCGTTCCGCCCCGAGATCGTTTTCCAAGCGATCGAGCAACGCACCAAACGCTTCTCTCGAATTGAGTTCACCACCGGTTCGGCTGTTCAAATGTCCAAAATCAATACACGGCAACATTCGTTCGTCCAAACGGCAAAATGTCAATATCTCGTCCAAATTGCCCAGCTGATTGATCTTCCCCATCGTTTCGGGACACATAATGACTTCGCTGAGACCTTCGTCATCCAACGCCTGTTGGGCACGGTGCAAAGTATCGCACGCGATCTGCGTTGCCTCTTCACGCGAACGACCTCCCAATCCGCCGGGATGAATGACAATGCGTTTGCCGCCCATTTGATGCACCGCACGGGCGCTTTCCAAAATATACCGAATGGAATTGTCCCTTTTTTCTTCTTCTGCCGAAGCAAGAGAGATGAAGTACGGCGCATGCAGGGACAATTGAATATCATATCGTTCGGCTTGCGCACGCAACGAAAGCGCCGATTCTTCCGAAATGCGCACGCCGCGGCCACATTGGTATTCATATGCCGTGAGTCCCAATTGATGCAACCATTCAGGGGCTTGTACCGTCGATTTTTTGCCGGCGGCATAAAAGGCGTCACCGTTACCGGCAGGACCAAATCGCGCTCTCATTTCTTTCCCTCTTTTCGTTTATAAAAATATCGTTCCAACTTGCGTTTCAACGCTAAAATAGGTTTGCCTGTTTCGAGCAAAATGGGTTGCAGTTGTATACAAGGAACGCCACATAAATTCGCACCGAGAATATCGGTAAACACCTGATCACCGATGGCAACACATTCTTTGCGCTTAAGTCCCATCCGACGGGCGCCGCGCAAAAAGCCGAACGGCAAGGGTTTACAAGACAGAGAGGTATGGCGCAAACCGATTCGTTTGGCAAACGGAGCAACACGCCATTCCCACGAATTGGAAACCACCGTCATCAAAAAACCGGCCTCTTGCATCGTGTGAAGCCACGCGGCCACATCGTCGCTCAAATATTGACTTCCGTGCGTAGTAAGGGTATTATCAACGTCCAACAGCAACCCGCGCACACCCATATCGTGCAACAAATCGGGGGTAATATCCGTAATACGGTCACGATATACCGTCGGGTAAAACAGCGCCATACACGTTCTCCTTTCCAAAATGATAAAAAGCGGGCTTGTAGCCCGCTTTTTACTTATTTGAACTTTCTCTTACGAGCAGCCTCAGACTTCTTCTTGCGACGAACAGAAGGCTTCTCATAGTGTTCTCTTTTCCGAACTTCGGCCAGAACACCGGAGCGAGCACAAGACTTCTTCCAACGACGAAGAGCGCTATCCAAGGATTCGTTCTCTTTAACTTTGACTTCAGACATTCCTATTCCCTCCCTCCGCCTGTCAGCAGGGGTAATTTTATTGGTAACTACGTTATTATACACTATGATTTGTCACTCGTCAAGACCTTTTTGTAATTAAATTACAAAGGTTTTACGACCAAGTTGACCAACTTGCGCGGAATGTACAACTCTTTCACGATTTGCTTGCCGTCAAGTTCAGCGGCAATTTTTTCTTGCGCTTTTGCCAAGGCAATCACATCGTCCGCCGCGGCATCCACCGCCACGTTGAGGCGGTCACGAATTTTACCGTTGACCTGCACCGCGATCTCCACCGTGCTTTCCTCACACTTGTTCGGGTCAAACGTCGGCCACGGACGATGATCCAACGTGCCTTCGTAACCAAACATTTCCCACAATTCTTCGGTCATATGGGGCGCAAACGGATTGAGAAGTTGGAGCAAAATCGCATATTCCGCACGGGTAACACCGCCGGCCGCACTCAAATCGTTGAGCAACGCCATCATCGCGGCGATCGCCGTATTAAATTTGAGGTTTTCGATATCGTCGCCGACCTTGCGGATGGTACGGTTGACCGAGATCTCCAAGGCGGGACGAATCTCGTCGCTGTCGATCAATTGTTCACCGAGCATCCACACACGTTCCAAGAAACGCTGCGAACCGCGAATGCTGGAGCTGGACCACGGTGCGGCCTTTTCAAAGTCGCCGATAAACATCTCGTACAAACGCAACGTATCCGCACCGTAATCGTGCACGATCTCATCGGGGTTGACAACGTTGCCGCGAGATTTGGACATCTTTTCGCCGTTTTCACCCAAAATCATACCGTGGCTGGTACGTTTGGCATAGGGTTCCGCCGTGGGAACTACGCCGATATCGTAAAGGAATTTGTGCCAGAAACGGCTATAGAGCAAGTGCAGCGTCGTATGTTCCATACCGCCGTTGTACCAATTGACGGGCATCCAATAATCCAAGGCTTCCTTCGAAGCGAGCGCATTGTTGTTGTGCGGATCGCAGTAGCGCAAGAAGTACCAGGAAGAGCCCGCCCATTGCGGCATCGTATCGGTTTCGCGCTTCGCGGGGGCACCACATTTCGGGCAGGTGGTATTCACCCACTCGTCAATCGTCGCCAAAGGCGATTCGCCGTTATCGGTGGGTTCATAACTATCCACCATCGGCAATTTGACGGGAAGTTGATCTTCCGGAACACCCACTTGACCGCAGTGCGGGCAGTGGACGATCGGGATCGGTTCACCCCAATAGCGTTGACGGGAGAACACCCAGTCACGCAATTTGAAGTTCACTTTGCTTTCGCCGATCCCCTCTTTTTCGAGGTGGGCGATGATAGCCGCTTTGGCTTCATCAACCGACAAACCGTTCAGGAAGCCGGAGTTGACCATAATACCGGTCGCACAGTCGGTGAACGCTTCTTTTTCCACGTCACCGCCTTGCACAACTTCGATGATCGGCAGATCGAATTTCTTCGCAAATTCCCAGTCGCGAGTATCGTGCGCCGGCACCGCCATAATGGCACCCGTACCGTACGAGACCAACACGTAGTCGGAAATAAAGAGCGGTATCTCGCGACCGTTGACGGGGTTGATTCCCATCACACCGGACAAGCAAACGCCCGTTTTATCTTTGGCCACTTCCGTGCGTTCGAAATCGGATTTGCGCGACGCGGTTTCTTGATACGCGCGCACCTCGTCAACATTTTTGAGCACACCGTTATTGATCCAAGTTTCGAGCAGAGGATGTTCGGGCGACATCACCATATAGGTCGCACCAAACAGCGTATCGGGACGGGTGGTATAAACGACCACATCGTCGCCCGCCGTCGTTTTAAAGGTAACTTGCGCACCCGTGGAACGACCGATCCAGTTGATTTGTTGCGCTCTGACACGCTCAGGATAATCCACCAACGCCAAATCGTCGATCAAGCGTTGTGCATACGCGGTGATTTTGAGCATCCATTGGCTCTTCACCTTACGCACCACTTCGCCACCGCAGCGCTCGCAAACACCGCCGACCACTTCCTCGTTAGCCAACACGCATTTGCAAGAAGTACACCAGTTGACCGCCATCTCTTTTTTATAGGCGAGACCTTTGTTGAAGAGTTGCAAGAAGATCCACTGCGTCCATTTGTAGTAATCGGGATCGGTGGTGTTGATCTCGCGCGTCCAGTCAAACGAAAGGCCGAGCGATTGCAGCTGCGATTTAAAACGCGCCACATTGTTTTTGGTAACCACTTCGGGATGAATGTGGTTTTTGATGGCAAAGTTTTCGGTGGGAAGACCAAACGCATCCCACCCCATCGGATACAACACGTTGTAGCCTTGCATACGGCGTTTACGCGATACCACGTCAAGTGCCGTGTAGGAGCGCGGATGGCCAACGTGTAATCCTTGACCGGAAGGATACGGGAATTCTACCAACGCGAAATAGGCAGGTTTGTCAAACCCGTCTTCCGCTGCAAAGGTGTTTTCCGTTTCCCATTTGTGTTGCCATTTCTTTTCGATTTCTGCTGCATTATACTTTTTCATGATTGTCATCCCCATTGTCCAAAAAAGTCAATAACTCTACTTCCTCGGCATCCTGCCAAAGACGTTCCAAATCGTAAAAACTACGCGTGTTTTCTTGGAAGATATGCACCACGACCGAGCCGTAGTCCAAAAGCGTCCATTGCGCCGTTTGATACCCTTCGATGCGCAACGGGTTTACCCCTTGTTGACCGAGTTCGAACTCTACGTAATCCGCCAAGGCGCGTACTTGCGTGGAAGACGTACCGCCCGCAATAACAAAGTAATCCGCCAAAGACGAGACTTCGGTCACCCGCAATATCTTGATGTCTGCCGCTTTGTGTTTATCCAGCGAACACACCAAATTTTTCAACAATATTTCGCGTTCCATATCATCCTGCTTTCTTTGTGGTGGTTGTCGTCTTGGAGGAAGTGGTAGTGGTCGTCGCAGAAGTGACTTCCGCTTTTCCGCTTTGTTCCACGACCAGCTCGGAAAGAACTTGCAGATGAACGTCCGCCTCTACATTTTGCACCAATTCGGTAACCAACAAGTCCGATTCAACGATCGTCTCACCATACGGGTTGAAATACGCATTCAGTTGCGCCACCAGCGAGGCACGACCGATCGAGTAGTAGGACTGCGAACTGTGAGAAGTGGCTTTGCCTGCCAACAGTTGCACCGTCATATCCGCCGGTTTCACGTTCGCCAGATCCAGTACCAACTTGATCATATCCGCCGTCGCCAACTCACCACTGACACGAATGGGCGTGGAACCGCGCATCACGGGACCAAGCGAATCGTTGAGCAACTGCTCTTCGTTTTGTGCACACAGGCGTTGGAACAACGCTAAAAACACCTTGCGTTGACGCAAAATGCGGTTCACGTCGCCTTGTACGCCTTTGTCACGCTTGAGCACGTATTGCAGTGCGGCTTCACCGTCCAGCGTGCGAACGCCTTTCGCATAGGTCGTCTCCCCTACTTTGAGGGACGATTCCAAATCCACGTCCAAACCGCCGAGGAGATTAACGAGTTTGACAAAGCCGGCTTGCGGAATCATAAAATACTGATCCACGGGCATCGCAAACTGTTCGTTGAAGACGGAAATCAGGTTATACGACGCCGAACCCGTCCGTTGACTGACGGTGTGCCCCGCTTTTTTGTGATCTTCAATTTCCGCCTTAAAAATGCGTTTTCCTTCGAAATCACACCAATCGAGCGGTGCGGGATTTCCCCACACGAGACCCGCCTTTTTCACCGACCACAAATCACTTTCACCCAAATAGGTATCCTGCGGGACTTCCATAATGTTAAGGGTGTTTTTCTTTTTGTCATGGCAGATAAACATGAGGGCTTCGGTAGCCGACGTCTCGTCTTCACCAAGCAGACCGACAACGTAATACGCCACTTTGTTCTGCAAGGCAGACGGCGTGGTATCGTATTTATTGAGATCGGACTGTGTCTTGTCTTTTTCGCCGGAGCCCGCCGTCAACACTTGTACCAAAATAAAGACAAGTATCGCAAACAAGACCAAAAAGATCGAGGCCGCAATGGTGATGATCTGCCGACCCTGTTTTTTCTTTCGTTTTTGGGTACCGACTGTTTTTTTGCGTCTGTCCTTAGCCATTATTCGCGCTCCAACCTTTCTAAAATATCGTCATAACACGCCGTGGTGTCGGGATGCACGGTCAAACCGGAAGCCTGAAGATCTTCAATGGTGTAGGCAGCCGCATACTCCATTGCTTTC
The DNA here is from genome assembly GCA_017434985.1 of Clostridia bacterium. Classification (GTDB taxonomy): domain Bacteria; phylum Bacillota; class Clostridia; order Oscillospirales; family Acutalibacteraceae; genus RGIG3009. Next base: position 40,749 of record JAFSFY010000057.1, read on the forward strand.
AAGAGATCACGATCGGTCAATTCGCGCAAAACATCCACATCGGGATAATCACGGTCGGCCGAAGTGAAATCCGCCAAATACAAGATCATTTCCAACAGCGACATACCGGCGCGCCCTGTCGTATGATAGCGCACGGCGTTCAAGATATCTTCATCATGAATGCCGAGAATATGCTCAATAAACACAGCGCCGGCACGTGCGTGCCACAGTTTCGGCGAGTTTTTTTCAACATCGTCTAACAGTATATCAAAGTCTTGTAAGATTTGCAACTGCGAATCGCCCGCAGTATCTTTCAAAATATCGTGCAGCAATCCTGCCGTATACGCCTTTTCAGCGTCGGCACCGTATCTTTGCGCCAATTCACGCGCTTTATCGGCAACCGCCAACGAATGGCGAAAACGTTTCGGCGTTAATCGTCCGCGAATAATATCGATGTATTGCTCATAAACGTTGCGATAGTGTTTATGGGCGGTGTACACCTCGTGCTGCGCAATGTATTGTTCTACAGCGGGCGGGACCCACTGCGTAATGGATTCACCTGCGGCCGCCCGTGCACGAATGTCGGTGGAGGAAATACGAGGCGTTTGGATATTTTCCACTCGGCAACGCGCGCCCTGCTCTTCCAACTGCGCGGCATACGCTTGCAGTTGTTCCATCGTCACGTCGTCACGCGGAACCGTGCACAGCACCGCCATTTTGGCAATATCGGCAAACCGATACCACGTTCCCAAGGTGAGAAACATATCCGCACCGACGAACAAATACAACTGTGCGTCGGGGTATCGTCCCTGTAACGCTTCCAAGGTGAGTACCGTAAAGCTGACCCCGCGGCGATTCACTTCCCATTCAGAAACCGTCATTCGCTCGTAGGGCTCGCACGCCAAACGACACATCGCCACCCGATCGACAGCCGATGCCAGGTCGGGTTTGATCTTATGAGGCGGCACAAACGTCGGCATTAGAATTACCAAATCCAACGCCAACCGTTTTCCCAATTCATCGGCCAATATCAAGTGACCGTTGTGGATGGGATCGAACGTCCCACCAAATACGCCAATCTTTTTCATGATTACGAACGCGCGCGCGGCAACACGATTTGCGGTTCTTCTTCGTTGCGACGATACAACACGAACACCCGACCGATCACCTGTACCACGTCGGCATGAACCGCTTTGGCCAATTGCTCGGCAATCTCACGCGTGGTTTCGGGAGCGTTTTCGAGCACCTTGCCTTTCACCAACTCGCGTGCGGTCAGCGCATCGTCCGCTTGTTTTTCAATCGTTGCCGACAGACCGCCTTTTCCCACGTGCACGATCGGTTGCAACGGATTCGCCAAAGAGCGCAAATACGCGCGTTGTTTGCTTGTCATAGTTGTCATCCCATTCTTGTCAATAATTCTTGTTTAAACAGTCGAAGCGCGTTGCCGCGATGACTGATAGCATCTTTTTCTTCATCGGTCAATTGCGCGGCCGTTTTGTACGTACCGTCATCCTGTAACACGTAAAACAGCGGATCATAACCGAAACCTCTGTCTCCATGCTGTTCCGTGCCGACATAGCCGTGCATTTCGCCTTCCACCATAATGGCGGGCGCATTATCGGGAAACACACAGCAAACCGCACAGGCATAATGCGCCGTACGTTTCTCCCACGGCACACCGTCCATTTCGCGAAGCAACAACAAATTGCGCCCTTGATCGTCGCAATCGGGGCCGCCGTAGCGCGCGGAATACACACCCGGAGCACCGTTAAGCGCGTCCACCACGATACCCGAATCGTCGGCAATGGCCGGAAGTCCGGTAGCTTTACAGGCGGATTCTGCTTTCAAAAACGCGTTTTCGGCAAACGTGGTTCCCGTTTCGTCCACTTCGGGAAGTTCGATTCCCAAATCGCGGTCGGTCACCGCTTCGATACCGAGCGGTTCCAAAATGCGCGAAAGTTCACGCAATTTTGCCACATTATGTGTTGCAATAATGTATTTCATACTCATTCTCCAAACAGCCCGTCGGCAAATTCGTCGGGATCAAAGGGTTGCAGATCGTCAATGCCCTCACCCACGCCGATAAATTTCACCGGCACGTCCAATTCTTTGCGAATGGTCAATACCACGCCGCCGCGCGCCGTACCGTCCAACTTGGTAAGGATGATACCGGTAATCCCTGCAGCTGCACGGAACTCGCGCACTTGATTAACAGCGTTTTGTCCTGTCGTGGCATCAAGCACCAGCAACACTTCCCGATCCGCGTCGGGCAACTCGCGATCGATCACACGACTGATCTTCCCGAGTTCATCCATCAAATTCTTTTTGTTGTGCAAACGACCGGCCGTATCGCAGATCGCCACGTCGGCACCGCGCGCTTTGGCGGCCGCTAACGTATCAAACACCACCGCTGCCGGATCGGCACCTTGTGTGTGTTTGACGATCGGCGTATCGGTACGCTCGGCCCAAATTTCCAGCTGTTCGATGGCGGCGGCGCGGAACGTATCCGCCGCGCCGAGCACCACTTTTTTGCCTTGGCTCTTAAAGAGAGCCGCCATTTTCCCAATGGAAGTGGTCTTCCCCACACCGTTGACACCAATCACCAAAATTACCGACGGCGAGGTGGAAAGAGCCAATTCCTGACCCCCGCGCAGCATATCCGCCACCGTTTCGCGAAGTAGCTCGCGAATCTGCGAGGGATCGGTGATGCCACGTTCTTTGACCGTCTCACGCAATTGCGTGCAAATATCCTCGGCTGCCGTCACGCTGACGTCACCGGTAATCAAAATCTCTTCCAATTCTTCAAACAGTTCATCGTCGATCTTGGTGAACGAATGCAACAACGAGTTGACCGTCCCCATCAACGAGTCCCGCGTTTTTTTCAGGCCCTGTCCGATTTTACTGAAAAAGCCCATTCTGTTTCAACGCCTTTCTTTATCACACGGGTGCATTTCCTTTAATACCAAGTTTGGCCTCTACTTCGCTGGCGCGCAGTTCAAGCAACTTGGAAACGCCCTCTTCCTGCATCGTAACGCCGTACAACACGTCGGCTTCTTCCATCGTACCGCGACGGTGGGTAATGACGATAAACTGACTGCGATCGCACATACGACGCAAATATTGCGCATAGCGATCCACATTCACGTCGTCCAATGCCGCTTCGATTTCGTCCAAAACGCAGAACGGCGAGGGGGTCACTTTCAAAATGGCAAACAAGAGAGCGGTGGCGACCAATGACTTTTCACCGCCCGAAAGCGAATCCATATTGAGGATCACCTTGCCCGGAGGTTGTACCTTCATCTCGATACCGGAATGCAAAATATCGTCGGGATCGGTGAGCACCAATTCGGCTTTACCACCATCAAACAACTCGCCGAACACCGTACCGAAATGCGTATTGATCTGATGGAAGCGTTCGATGAACATCTCACGCATTTGTACCGTAAGATCACCGATCAATTTAAGCAATTCTTCGCGCGAGACTTCGACGTCATTCACCTGAACGGACATAAATTCGTACCGTTCACTGACCTCTTTGTATTCTTCAATCGCATCCACGTTGACGCTGCCGAGCGCACGAATTTTGTTTTTCAATTCGGTCAAACGGCGCGTAGCCTCACCCATATCCTCGATGGGTTTGGCAATCTCCTCCGCTTGATGTCGCGTCAATTCATATTCTTCGTACAAACGACGCAAAATATCGTCGGTTTCTTTCTGCGCGGCGGCATATTTTTCTTCCAACCGCACCACGTCACGACCGCATTGCTCACGCTCGTCGCCCTTTTCACGGCTTTGTTGACGAAGTTGCGTTTGGCGCGCCTCCCCTTGCATACGTTGTTCGGCAAGAGTGTCCACCGCCGTAACGGTAGCTTGTGCCTTTTCACGCAATTGCGCGGCTTGTTCGGTCAGAAGGAGCGCTTGCGCTTCCAATTCTTCGTTTTTGGCGAGCAATTCGTCGACACGCTGCGCCAGCAACGTTTTGGCCGTCGCTTGATCGGCCTTGCGCAATTGAATCTCCGTGATCGCCGCTTCTTCTGCTTCGATCTCTTTTTGTAACGCCATCACAGCCAGCTTCAAATCGGCAATTTTCTCCGCCAACGCTTCTCGTTCCTCGGAGAGCTTTTGACGACCGCCGTCCAAGGCGGTCAATTCGTCTTCGGCTGCCTGTCGTTTCTCGTTCATAGCCGTCGTTTCCGAAGAAGAGGTCTCCATCACGTGACGGCATTCTGCCGCGCGGTTTTCCAAATCAGCGGCTTCCGCCTTCAACGCGGCGATTGCTTCTTCGTTGGTGGACAGCACTTCGTCAAGGCGATGCAATTCGCCTTCCACGCGAATCTTATCTTCCTGTGCGGTTGCCAACTCGCCCTGCGTACCGGAAAGTTCGGCTTGCACGGCAGACACTTCTTCGCGAATGGCTTTAAACTGCTCTTGTGCCGCTTCGGCTTTAGCCGTTAACGTTTCTTTTTCGGCAGTCAAACGCTCAATTTCACTGCGACGCGACAACAAGCCCGCACCCTTCACGTGCGAACCACCCGTCAAAGAACCGCCGGCATTCACCACTTGACCGTCCAACGTAACCACGCGGAAACGGTAGTCGTATTTACGCGCAATGGCCACCGCGTAATCCAAATCCTCAGCAACCGCAATACGACCGAGCAAACTGTACGCGATCTGCCGATATTCCTCATCGTATTGCACGAGCGAAGCGGCAATACCGACGAAACCGTCCTCGTTTTCGAGACCTTTTTCGTTGAGCAGATTACCGCGAATGGAGCGGATCGGCAGGAACGTGGCACGACCGCCTTTGGTGTTTTTAAGGAACGCGATACCGCGTTTGGCATCCTCTTCACGGTCACACACAATGTTTTGCGCCGCCGCACCAAGCGCGGTTTCCACCGCCAAGGCATAGGTGCCTTCTGCTTGAATCAGGCGCGAAACCGGACCGCGAATACCGCGAAGTTCTCCACGTTCCGCTTGTTTCATCACCGCTTTTACGCTTTGAGCGAAACCTTCCATACTGCGTTCCATCTCTTCGAGCATACGGATGCGGCGTTCTTTTTCTTCCACATCCAAACGCAAACGGTCGGCTTCTTCTTTGGCAGTATCCAATTTCAAACTGCGCGAATTGTAGCGCAACTCATAGCCTTTCAGGGCATTTTGCAGTTCCACCACGTACTCGGACAAGCGCTCGTAATCCTCTTCACACGCCGCCTTTTCCTCGCGCGTTCCCTCACTTTGTTGCAAACGAAGAGACAGCGCCGCGTTTACCTGCGACAAACGCATGGTAATTTCAGAAAGCGACGATTCCGCCGTGACCGTCTTGACACGAATGTCGGACAATGCCGCCACACATTCCGCGACACGACGAGACAGTTCTTCAATTTTGCCCGAAAACTCATCGCTGCTGCGAAGCAACTTTTCCCACTCATCCGAAAGAGACAAACGCTGTTGTTCCGCCCCTGCAATCTCGGTTTGCTTGGCAGTAATCACCGCGCGGCGCGCTTCAACTTCTTCATCCAAACGGAGATTGCCGAGATCCGATTGCTCCATTTCGCCGCGAATACGGGCAATATCTTCCAAGTGGTGCGCGATGTCGTTTCGAAACAAACTTGCGTTACCGTCACAACGCACCGCTTCCTCTTCCAAAGTGCCTTTTTCAATACGCAAACGATCCATTTCGACCGCCAATTCGCGGCCCGTTTGCGCCAAGGTTTCGATTTCTTCTTCAATGGCTTCAATTGCTGTTCCGGCGGCGTCGTATTGCGTGCGGGACAACTCCAATTTTCCGTCCAACTCACGCAAGGTCACGCGGGAATTGTCCAGCGTTTTCAACCACACGCCAATCTCCAATTCCTTCTTTTCGCCGGCCAATTCCAAGAATTTTTTGGCTTTTTCCGATTGCGTTTTTAACGGCCCGATGCGCTCTTCCAATTCTTGCAAAATATCCCGCAAACGAAGAAGATTTTCTTCCGCCGATTTCAAACGGCGCTCCGCCTCGTTTTTGCGATACCGATATTTCGCAATACCGGCAGCCTCTTCAAAAATCTCGCGACGTTCCTCCGATTTCGAGGAAACAATGTCCGTAATACGTCCTTGACCGATGATGGAATACCCGTCACGACCGAGACCGGTGTCCATAAACAAGAGTTGCACGTCGCGTAACCGCACCGTCGCATTATTAAGCAAATATTCGCTTTCGCCCGACCGATAATATCGCCGAGTCACTTTCACCGTATCCGAATCAAAATCCAGCAAACGGTTGGTATTGTCAATAATCAACGATACCTCGGCAAAGCCGACGCCCTTACGGCGAGACGTACCGCTGAAAATCACGTCTTCCATTTTCGAGCCGCGCAACGACTTGGAGGATTGCTCACCGAGCACCCACCGAATCGCGTCACTGATATTGGATTTGCCGCTTCCGTTGGGACCGACAACCGCCGTGATCCCGCTGCCAAACGACAGCACCGTTTTATCGGGGAACGATTTAAACCCCTGAATTTCCAACGATTTCAGTATCATTCGATCACTTCCACTCTTAAATCCTTTTCGTTCAAATCGGGATCGGCTTTTATGACAGCGACGTATCCCTCTGCTCGTAATTTATCAACATTTTCGCGTTTTTGACCAATCGCTTTTGACAACTGTGACGGGGAAACTCCTATACGAACCATTCCCCTTTGTCGCTCCCGCAATACTGCACGGATACGTTGCAGCCAAAGCAAGCTTTCGCAACGTTCCCGAAATGCGGGATGAAACGGGCCCGCCAAACAATGGCCTTGCATATCCGTTTCATTGTGCAGTCCCAGCCGAATGACGGGGATGTGCCGTTCTTCTTCGAAAAAAGACAGCAAACGGCTACACAATTCAACGGCTTCTTCCACGGTTTGCGGCTGATACTCGCCGCGCCGATACCACCGGGCAAGCGGCGTATTTTCAATGACCAGCGTCGGATAGATACGCACACAATCGGGTTGAAGATCCGCCAATTGTCGCGCCGTATTTATCGCACCGTCGTCGCTGTCACCCGGCAATCCTGTCATCATCTGTAAACCCAACGAAAACCCGTGCACTTTTATCAACTTTGCTGCCGCTTGGACATCTTTCGCCGTATGACCGCGACCGTTTTGGAGTAATACGCGATCGTCCATACTTTGCGCGCCAAGTTCAATGGTGGTTACCCCATAATCCCGCAGCAATAAAAGAATATCCTCATTAATAGCATCGGGACGAGTCGAAAGGCGAATCCCGCCAAAAGACCCGTTTTCAACATAGGGATAGGCCGCTTTCAACAAGTCAACCATCGTTTCCTGCGCGATTGCCGTAAAACTGCCGCCGAAAAAAGCAATTTCAGACTCCTCTGCACAAGTACGCCTCGTTTTCAACGCATTTTCACAAGCCGTTATCACGTCCTGCACTGTCGGCATCGACTGCGTGCCGGCAATATGGCGTTGATTGCAAAAACTGCATTGATGCGGACAACCGGCATGCGGCACGAACAACGCCACGTTACTGTGTCGTTTTTTCGGTTCAGTCATCATAACCCATCAATTTCAGGGCTTCTCTGGCCGCTTGTTGTTCTGCTTCCTTTTTACTGCGACCTCGACCCGTACCGATCACGTTGGAGTTGAGATGCACTTCCATAACGAATTGCTTGTTGTGATCGGGACCCGACTCGCCTTTCAATTCATACTCCAGATGTTCACCGGGATTTTGCTGAACGATCTCTTGCAAAGCCGTTTTGTAATCTTTAAATTTCACTTTGCGCTGTTGAGAACGTTCTTGTTCCAAAAAGGGCAATAAAAACCGTTCCACCGGCTCCAAACCACCATCCAAATAAATCGCCGCAATCAACGCTTCGAAAGCATCCGCCAAAATGGACGGGCGCGAAGCACCACCTGTCAAGCGTTCGCCTTTACCGAGCAGTAAGTATTGCCCGAGGTTCAACTGCAACGCATACGAATGCAGCGCCTTTTCGCAAACCAGCGAAGCACGGAGTTTGGTAAGTTCTCCTTCTTGGCCATTTTCATGGCTGAACAAGTACCGTGCCGTAATAAAGCCCAGCACCGAATCGCCCAAAAACTCCAACCGTTCGTTGCTTTTCAAATGGCGGTTACCCTCATTGGCATACGAAGAATGAGTCAGAGCGTTCTCCAGCAACTCCCTATTTTGAAAAACATATCCGATTTTCTCCATGATTTCCGTTACCATATCGCGAAACCCACTCTCCTCTCACAAACGATCTTCCACATACCCGACCATATCTTCCAACGTTTCAAACGATTGCAAACAATCGGCCGGAATTTCTATGCCGTAAAGATCCTGTAAACAAACCACAATTTCATAGGTATCATCGGCAGATAAGTTCAGTTCATCGAACGTAGCTGCCAACGTCACGTCTTCTTCATCACAACCAAAGCGGTCGGGCAGAAGACTTTTTAAATATCGTAAAACCATTCTTATGCTTCCTTTTGTACCGAAGCGGTAATTTTCCCTACCACGTCGGCATTAACCGTTTCCATCGCCACACGGATCGCGTTTTTAAGGGCATACGCCTTGGAATTGCCGTGAGCTTTGATCACCGGCGCGGTCACACCGAGAAGCGGTGCTCCGCCGTATTCCGCCGTGGATAACTTTTTCTTCAATCCGCCAAAACGGGATTTCATCGTCAAGGCACCAAGTTTGGTAATAAGCGAGGCGTAGAGAATTCCTTTCAGAAACCCCATCAACATATCCACGGTACCTTCCATGCTTTTCAGCAAGACGTTTCCCGAGAAGCCGTCAGCCACGATCACGTCGGCAATACCGCCGGGAACGTCACGCGCTTCCACGTTGCCGATGAAATTGAGGTCGCTGTCTTTGAGCAAAGCGTAGGTCTCGTGTTGCAATTCGCCACCTTTGTGTTCTTCGGTGCCGACGTTCAACAAACCGACCGTTGCCGCGCGACCGTGATTCATCACCTCGGTCATATAGATGCTGCCCATCTGTGCAAATTGAAACAACATTTCGGGACGGCAATCCACGTTGGCACCCGAGTCGAGCAACATCATCGGTTTCTTAGCCGTGGGGATCACCGCCGCCAAAGCGGGACGGGAAACGCCTTTAATGCGTTTGAGCAAAAACGTGGCACCCATAATCAAGGCACCGGTGCTACCCGCCGAAACAAACGCATCCCCGCCACCTTCTGCCAACAAGCGAAGCCCCTTGGCCATCGAGCAGTCTTTATGTTCACGCAAAATGGATTTTGGAATATCGTTCATCGAAATCACATCGGGAGCATCCACGATCTCGACACCGTCAAAGGAAAACGCATTTTCCTCAAACAAACGGCGAATCTCGCCTTCATTACCGCAAAGCACCAATTCACAACCGTATTCGTTTCGTGCATCCATTGCACCTTTTACAATTTCAGCAGGGGCGTTGTCGCCACCGTAGGCATCCACGATGATTTTCATTTGCGTTACAGTCCTTTCGCCTTAAAATAGTCCATGGAGCGCTGCGCCAATGCGGCATATCGCTGTCGCTTATCTCGAATATGCTCATCAAGCGGCGGCAAAATGCCGAAATTGGCACCCATCGGTTGAAAATCGTCAACCGTTTCATCCACCACGTGGTGAAGCAAGGCACCAATCATCGTCTCGCGCGGCAGAATAAGCGCATCCTCTTCTAACAAGGCGTTAGCCGCATTGATGCCCGCCATCAGACCGCTTGCCGCCGATTCCATATACCCTTCCACGCCGGTCATTTGTCCGGCAAAAAACAGATGGGGCGCCGATTTGAGACGCATATCGGCGGTGAGAAGCCGCGGCGAATCCAAAAACGTGTTGCGATGCATCACACCATAGCGGACAAATTCTGCCTCTTTTAAAGCAGGAATCATCGAAAAAACACGTTTTTGTTCGCTAAATTTCAAGTTTGTTTGAAAACCGACCAGATTGTAGAGTGAACCCTCGGCATTTTCAGCGCGGAGTTGCAACACCGCCCACGGACGATGCCCCGTACGCGGGTCACGAAGACCAACAGGTTTCATCGGGCCAAACCGAATGGAATCGGTCCCTCGCTTTGCCAAAATCTCGATCGGCATACAGCCCTCGTACACTTTTGGCTTGTCAAACCCGTGCAACAGAGCCGTTTCGGCCTCCACCAACGCTTGATGAAAAGCCTCATACTCTTCCTTGTTCATCGGGCAGTTGATGTAATCGCCTTCTCCGCTTTCTTCACGATCATAGCGCGAAGCGCGGAATGCCGCCGACATATCCACACTGGCCGCCGTGACGATCGGCGCAGCCGCATCGTAAAAATGAAGCCCTTCACCACAGTGGTTGGCAATATCGGTTGCAAGTGCATCCGAGGTCAGCGGACCACTGGCAACCACCGTCATTCCCTCGGTGGGAAGTTGCGTCACTTCACGGTGTTCGATCGTGATAAGCGGATGCGACGTGATCTTCTCGGTTACCAACATGGCAAACCGATCGCGATCTACCGCCAACGCGCCGCCTGCGGGAACGGCGCACTGACGCGCCGCCCACACACAAACCGAACCGAGCTTTGCCATTTCTTCTTTCAACAGACCGGCGGCACTGTCGATTCGCGCCGCTTTGAGCGAATTGGAACAAACCAATTCCGCCAACTGCGGGTGGTGATGTGCCGGTGTGTATTTATGCGGTTTCATTTCCACAAGCGTTACGGCAACACCTTTATTCGCTGCCGCCCACGCCGCTTCACAACCGGCAAGACCACCGCCGATAACCGTGAGTCGTTTATTCATCTTTCTTTCCTTTGACAGCGGCTTTTTCAAAACCGCAATTCTCTGTCAAACACACCAATTTGTTTCCTGTACGGCTATTTTTCTTAAAGAGGGTTTTGCCGCATTGAGGACACTGCTCTTTGGAGGGTTCGTTCCACGTGGCAAAATCGCACTTCGGATAGTTCTCACATCCGAAAAATTTGCGATTGCGCTTGGATTTACGCGCCACGATATTGCCGCCGCATTTGGGGCAAACGCCGGCCGTGGTATCAACCAACTGTTTGGTGTTTTTGCAGGTGGGATAGCCGGGACAAGCCAAGAACTTGCCGTAGCGACCGCTTTTAATCACCATACGGCGCCCGCATTTGTCACAAATCACGTCGGTTTCTTCCTCAGGCACTTGAATCCGTTCTCCCGAAAGCGTTTCTTCCGCTTTGCTCAAGGTCTGCGAAAAACCGTCGTAAAACTCGCGAATGATCGCGATCCAATCTTGTTCACCCGACTCCACACTATCCAACTGCCGTTCCATCGTTGCGGTGAATTCCGTATCCACTATTTCGGGGAACTGCGCTTTCATCAAACTGGTGGTAACTTCCCCGAGCGCCGTCGGCTTCAACAACTTGCCGTCGCGCTCAATGTATTCACGATTCAAAATGGTCGTAATGGTAGGCGCATAGGTTGACGGACGACCGATACCGTTTTCTTCCAACGCTTTGATAAGCGTTGCCTCGGTGTAACGTGCAGGCGGTTGGGTGAAGTGTTGACTGCCTTGCAGATCACGCAACGTCAAACAATCGCCCTCATTCAGCGGAGGAAGCGTCGCATCCCCCTCCCCTTCTTCGTCCTTTCCTTCCGTATACAGGACCGTATAACCGTCAAAACGAACGGTATGGCCCGATACTTTAAAAACGTATTCACCCGCTTTAATAACCACTTGACAGGTATCGTGGACCGCATTCGCCATCAAACTGGCAATAAAGCGTTCCCAAATCAGTTTGTAGAGGCGATATTGATCCGAAGTCAAAAAGGCTTTTACTTTGTCAGGCGACAACGACGGGTCGGACGGACGGATCGCTTCATGGGCATCCTGAGCGCTGCCTTTTGACTTGTAATAACGCGGTTTTTCGGGCAGGTATTGTTCGCCGAACTCGGCGCGAATGTAGGCATTACCGTCACGACGGGCATCTTCCGAAATGCGCAACGAATCGGTACGCATATAGGTGATCAAACCCATCGCGCCCATTCCGCCAAGTTCCACACCTTCATACAGCTCTTGCGCCGCTTTCATCGTGCGACGAGAAGAGAACCCGAGTTTGCGGCTGGCTTCTTGTTGCATCGTTGAGGTAATAAACGGGGGCGCGGGAGAAACCTTGCGCACACCGCGCTTGACGGTATCTACCGCAAAGGTGAGCGGACGAATAGCCGCCAAAATCGTGTCGGCTTGTTCTTTATTTTTGATCTTCAACTTTCCTTTGGCGTTACCGTACAACCGTGCCGAAAACGGCATACCGTTTTTATCGGTTGCCAACAGGGCATCGATGTTCCAATATTCTTCGCTGACAAACGCACGGATCTCTTCTTCACGGTCAACCACAATGCTGACCGCCGCCGATTGAACGCGGCCGGCTGAAAGACCTTTGCGTACTTTTTTCCACAAAAAGGGGCTCAAGCGATAACCAACGATACGATCCAACACGCGACGCGCTTGTTGCGCGTTAACAAGATCCATATCCACCTTTCGCGGTTGTGCCATCCCTTGCGTCACACCGGTCTTGGTGATTTCATTAAAGGTGACACGATTGCAGGATTGCAGATCGGTTTTCAACAACTGCGCCAAATGCCACGAAATGGCCTCCCCTTCACGGTCCGGGTCGGTTGCCAAAATGACGTCGTCGCTCTCGGCGGCCATCACTTTCAGTTGGCGAATCAGCGCCGATTTCCCCGCAATATCCACGTATTTCGGCGTAAAATCGTGTTCAATATCCACACCGAGCAGTGTTTTGGGCAGATCGCGAATGTGACCCATTGAGGCCACGACCTGATATCCGTCCCCCAAATATTTTTGTATCGTCTTTGCTTTGGCCGGTGATTCCACAATAACCAGCTTCGACATTCTCTTCACCCAATTCTCTCTTATCTCGAATACTGTTGTCCCGGATGCGTTTTCACACATCCGTATATCTCCAATTCCGTTAAAACCGAAAAAATCTCTCCGAGCGGAAGTCCCGTTTTTTCAAACAGTAATTCAGCCGAAAGAGGTGCACTCGAAAGTGCATCGTACACACGACGGCAATTTTCGGACGCACCGTCGGGTAACAGTTGCAACGTCGGCGATTCCTCTTTTAACGGCACTACGTCTTCTTGCACTTGCGGCGGTGCAATCGGTTTTCGCGGACGAGCATAAAACATTTGTTGCGCCACATCGGCCTCTTCTTCGTCCAACATATTGCCGCATCGAATTTGATATTCACTTAAAATGTGTGAGGGCGCTGCAACCAAGCAGGCACCATCACGAATGAGGTTATGGCATCCGACAGAAACCGGTGAGGTGATCGGGCCGGGAACCGCAAATACATCTTTTCCCTGATCACGGGCTAACCGCGCCGTCATCAGCGCACCGCTGCGAACGGGCGCTTCCACCACGCACACACCCCACGACAAACCACTGATCAAACGGTTACGCACCTGAAACACCGAGCGTGTCACGGTCGTTCCGGGCGGATATTCACTGAGAAGGGCGCCGCCGTGATCCAAAATGCGCTCCCGCATATAACGATTAACAGACGGATAATCCACATCAAGCCCGCAGGCTTGTATTGCCACAGTCTTACCGCCGCCATAGAGAGCACCTTCGTGGGCGGCACGGTCAATTCCGCGTGCACCTCCGCTAACGACGGGACAACCCACCGCCGCCAAACCCGCGGCGATGCCGCCGGCGGCTTCAATGCCGTATTCGGTGCATCTACGTGTCCCTACAACAGCAATCGCAGGCATCCGTTCAAAATCGGGCAATACACCTTTTCCGTACAGTACCAGCGGCGGCGAAAACAACTGCTTGAGAGGTGACGGATAATCAGGACTATCCGGCGTCAAGATCCAGCCGTCTTTCAACGCACGTTCCGCCAACTTCTTAACATTATCGAGCGACTTGTTGCACAGCGCTTCCAGCGTATCGTCCGGCATACCGATATAGCAATAATCGGCTTTGTCGGCACGGTACACATCTTCGGCCGTGGAAAAATGTTTCAACACACGCGGCGTGGTCGCCGTTCCTTGATGAATAGCAGTTTGCAACCACATCCAATACAATACTTGATCCGTCACAGCGTTATCCTCTCATCATTTCCCAAAACACAATACCGGCTGCCATAGACGCGTTCAATGATTCGGCACGCCCCATCATCGGAATGGTCATCGCCAAATCACAACATTTCACGGTTTCTTCTCTCAGCCCGTTGCCTTCGTTGCCGATCACCACGACCGTGCCTTCTCCCAATGATACTGATTGCACCGGTTGCGCGGTTTCGTCCACCACACAAGCAACCGTGGTAAAACCGTCTTGTGACAATTGCGGCAACGTCGAAGAAAAATCGCCGCACAAATACAAAGGAAGGCGAAAAACACCGCCCATACTGCCACGTAACACCTTGGGATTGTACGGATCACAACACCCGTCCGACAGAAGCAGACCGTTAAGGCCCAGCGCTTCCGCCGTACGGATCATCGCCCCCAAATTGGAGGGATCTTGAACGGCTTCCAAAGCGGCATATCGACCGTCGGGTAACAAGTGCGGCAACGCACCGTCAGGCATCAAGCAAATGCAGAAAAGGCCTTGCGGCGACTTGGTATCGCTGATGTGCAAAGCCAATGAATCCGTTATTTCATACACTGAACTCGCCGCTTCAATCACCGTTTGCACTTGAGGGGCGTACCGCTCGGCGGCAGAGGCGGTGTAAAGCAGCGTTTCGATGGTTACGTGGGAGAGTGCCGCATCTTCACACAGGCGTGCACCTTCCACCACAAAACGACCCGTTTCGCGGCGAAATTTACCGTCCGCCGACAAGTGACGATACTGTCGAATGACGTTGTTATCACGGCTGGTAACGAACACAAACACCCCTCACTTTCGGTTACAATCAACGAACAAACGCCCGCAGGCACGTGCCGGCGGGCGCAAGTACAGCTTAATTTAAAGCAGCTTTTGCTTTCTCTACCAAGCCGGCAAACGCGGCGGCATCCGAGACAGCCAGTTCAGCCAGCATTTTACGGTTGAGGGTGATGTTCGCCTTCTTCAAACCGTTCATAAAGGTAGAATAGTTCATACCGTTGATTTTCGCAGCAGCGGAAATACGAGTGATCCACAAACGACGGAAATCTCTTTTGCGTTGTTTACGGCCAATGTATGCATATTGACCGGATTTCATAACCGCTTCCTTAGCGGTACGGAACAACTTGGATTTCGCACCAAAGTAACCTTTGGCCAATTTCAGAGTCTTTTTTCTTCTTTTGCGCGTCATCATTGCGCCTTTAACACGAGCCATGTCTTATATCCTCCGTTCTGTCTTCTCGATTATTTGTACGGGATCAAGCGCTTAACCTGATACACATTGGTGACATCAGCAATCGTGGTCTTGCGCAAGTTTCTTTTGCGTTTGGTGGTCTTCTTGTTCAGGATGTGCGATTTGTAGGCGTGTGCACGGACGACTTTACCGGTCTTCGTCAATTTGAAGCGTTTTTTGGCGCCGCTGTGCGTTTTGATTTTAGGCATAACAGTTATCCTCCTTAAAATTATCCGTTATTTTGCAGACTTCGGGGCCAGGAACATTAACATATTCCGACCTTCCATCTTTGCAGGTTTTTCTACACTTCCCCATTCGGCACAAGTCTCGGCAAAGCGTTTCATGGTGTCCAACCCGATTTCGGGATGACCCATTTCGCGGCCACGGAAGCGAATGGAAACTTTGACCTTATTGCCGTCTTGCAAAAAGCGTGCGGCG
Organism: Clostridia bacterium; assembly: GCA_017434985.1. GTDB lineage: Bacteria > Bacillota > Clostridia > Oscillospirales > Acutalibacteraceae > RGIG3009. The sequence goes on from JAFSFY010000057.1 coordinate 56,472, forward strand.
TGTTTGGCCTTGGTGTTGAAATCCGCCACGTCAATATTGAGCGACAACCGAATTTCTTTGGTTTCCACCAACCGTTGATTTTTGCGAGCCTCTTTTTCGCGCTTGGCTTGTTCGAACCGATATTTGCCGTAATCCATAATGCGGCAAACCGGCGGCGTAGCAGCGGGCGCGATCTTAACCAGATCGTATCCTTGTTCGTCGGCAATCGCTTGCGCTTCTTTCGCAGACATCACACCAAGTTGTGCGCCGTCTGCACCGATAACACGAATCTCACTGTCGCAAATCTGTTCGTTGATCTGCAATTCTTTCGTTGCGATGGGTAAGCACCTCCACCTGTTTTTGCATAAAAAACGCGGGCACAAACGTGCCCGCGTGACAAAACAATCCCTTTTTACCGAGAGAGTTATCCACTATTGACCTGTCGAGAACGAGATCTGCAGGTGAGAACGGGCAACGTTCTGCTTTGTTTTTCTACCCAAATACTATACCAACATTTTTGTCAAATGTCAATACCTAATTTAAAATTTTCTCAAATGGAAATTTCGTGAGCAACGCGATACAACTCGCTGTCAAACGATTTTTTCATTTTGAGTGCTTCCTCAATGTCAAAATCGGTGATGCGATCTTGCTGGATGGTCACCACACGCTTGCTCTTACCGGAAAGCAACAGCTCCACCGCGTAATTACCCATACGGCTGGCAAGCACACGGTCATACACCGTCGGGTTACCGCCGCGTTGCACGTGGCCGAGAATGGTCGCGCGGGATTCCACACCCGTTTCCTCCTCAATACGTTTGGCAAGCTCTTCCACACGGCCGATACCTTCCGCCACGATGATGATAAAGTGTTTTTTGCCGGTGGCGGCCGTTTTCTTCATACGGTCAATAATATCGCGCTCAAAATCGTACGGCACTTCGGGAACCAAAATCGTGGTAGCACCAACCGCAATACCCACATTGAGAGCCAAATAACCCGCGTGTCGGCCCATCACTTCTACGACCGAGCAACGGTCGTGAGATTCGGACGTGTCACGCAAACGGTCGATCATCTCCATACATGTATTCAGTGCCGTATCATACCCGATGGTATGCTCACAACAAGAAATATCATTATCGATCGTACCGGGAATGCCGATACACGGCACACCGCGACGGCACAAATCTTGTGCACCGCGGAACGAACCGTCACCGCCGATGACGACCAAACCGTCAATACCAAGCTTTTTGCAGGTGTCGACCGCTTTATTCATACCTTCTTCGGTACAAAATTCGGGACTGCGCGCACTGTAAAGCGCCGTACCGCCGCGATGAATGATATCCGACACACTGCGGAGATTCATCTCTTTTACGTCACCGTTAATCAGGCCGTTGTAACCGCGATATACCGCATACACGTCCACGCCGCGGCCGAGTGCCGTACGAACCACCGCACGAACAGCCGCGTTCATACCCGGTGCATCGCCACCGCTGGTCAAAACTGCAATCTTCTTAATCGCCATAATTGCCATTCCCTCTTCAATTCAATGTCGTTACCAATTATATACATCCCCGTTTCAAATGGCAAGGAAGAAAGTGCCAAAATTCGCCTCATTTTCGATATTCGCAACTTTTCTACCAAACCTTTGCAACATTTGTATCACCCAAGGCGCGTTGCAATTCTTCAATCATAACGGCTTCCGGCGTGACCCATAAATCGGTCGGCACACGCATCAATTTTCCGCTGTCGTTCAAGCGCAGATACACCGGTGTTTGCCCCTCGAAAACACGCAGTATTTTTTGTGCGCGCTTCCATTCTTGACTTTCCAACGAGGGCAACCGCAAATAGAGTCCCGGGTTAGCAACGGGTTTGGCAGGTGTCTTCGGTGCGGGAACACTGTCGGGTGAAGGCGCCGCTTCAACGGCGCTGACCAGCACTGTCGGCGCTTCCTCCTCTTTCGCGTTGATCTTGCCGCGCACAACAACGACTTGTCCCGCACGAAGCAACGATTTCACCTGGTCAAGCATACGCGAAAATACGATCAATTCCAACGAGGCATACATATCTTCTAACATCACGTACGCCATCTGGGTATTGTTGCGGGTGGATTTCACCTGTACTTTATCTATCATACCCAAAAGCGTGACCGTTTGTCCGTCCACGTAATCACTTTTTTCAGAAGACGGATCTGCCAATGCGGTAATAATCGCATCAATGCGGTCCGCACCAATATGCTCATGCAACCGCGTGTACGGTTTCATGGGGTTGCCGGTGAGATACAGACCGGATACCTCTTTTTCCATAGCCAACAATTCAGCGTACGGAAATTCCGCCACCTGCGGCAAAAACGGTGTTGATTCCGATGCGGCATCGTTGTCGCTGAAGAAATCAAGTTGCCCCTCAACGTTGCGGCGGTTCACCGTTTCCAAATTATCCATCACAAACGGTAACGACTCGAGCATTTGACGACGATTGGCATCCAATCCATCTAACGCACCGCAACGGATCAAGCTCTCAAGCGCACGGCGATTAAAATCGCGTCGTTTGCTCATTCGCTCACAGAAAGAGTAAAAACCGGTAAAGGCGCCTCCCTCTTTCCGCTCGGCAACCAGCTCTGTAATCAGACCGCGTCCTAAATTTTTCACTGCCAACAAGCCAAAACGAATATGATCGCCCGCGACGGTAAAGGCGGCGGTACTCTCGTTGACAGAGGGCGGCAACACACGGATGCGCAACCGCTCACACTCGCCGATATATCCGGCAATCTTGCCGCTGTCCAACACACTGGTCAACAGCGCTGCCATATATTCTTTTGGATAAAAGGCTTTCAAATATGCCGTTTGATAGGCAACCAAGGCATACGCCGCCGCGTGCGACTTGTTAAACGCATACGACGCAAAGGAAGCCATTTCTTCAAAGATCTGTCGACCGATGGCTTCGCTCACCCCGCGACGCACGCAACCTTCCACCACTACACGACCGTTTTCGTCAGTAAGTCCGTGTAAAAAGATTTCGCGTTCTTGCTGCATCACGTCGTGCTTTTTCTTGGACATCGCACGGCGCACCAAATCGGCACGGCCGAGCGAATAGCCGCCGAGTTCGCGGAAAATCTGCATCACTTGTTCTTGATACACGATACAGCCGTAGGTAACTTCCAAAATCGGGCGCAACCGCTCGTGCAGGTAGGTGACTTTTTCGGGGTGATGTCGATTTTCGATATAACGCGGAATGGAATCCATCGGGCCGGGACGAAACAGCGAGATAACCGCAATCAGATCCTCGAAGCAATCGGGTTTCAACTGCGAGAGAACCCGCTTCATTCCCGCCGACTCAAACTGAAATACGCCGTCACTGTTGCCTTGCGACAACATTTTGTAGACCGGTGCCGCATCCAATGGGATATTTTTGATGTCGAACGCCGCATCTTTTTCCCGACGAATCATTTTCTCGGCATCGTGAATAATGGTCAGGTTGCGCAACCCCAGAAAGTCCATCTTCAGGAGTCCCAATTCCTCAAGCAGGGTCATTGTATACTGTGTAGCCACCAGATCGCCGTTGACACACAGGGGGACGTATTCCGACACCGGTTTTGCCGTAATGACCACACCGGCGGCGTGGGTGGACGCGTGTCGCGGCATCCCCTCGACTTTTTTCGCCATATCGATCAAACGGTGAACCTGTTCGTCGTTTTGATATAACTCTCGTAAATCCTTGGATTGTTTGAGCGCTTTTTCAAGCGTCATATTGATCTCCCACGGCACCTTTTTCGCCACCGTGTCACCAATTGCATAGGAAAGTCCCAAAGCGCGCGCCACGTCGCGTATGGCGGCCCGGGCGGCCAACGTACCGAAGGTAACGATCTGCGCCACGTGATCTTCGCCGTATTTGCGAATCACGTAGTCGATCACCTCTTGGCGCCGCTCGTTGCAAAAGTCAATATCAAAGTCGGGCATACTGACCCGTTCGGGATTCAAAAAACGTTCAAACAACAAGTTGTATTTGATGGGATCAATGCCCGTAATACCGATACAATACGCGCACAAACTACCCGCACCGGAACCACGCCCGGGACCGACGGGGATGCCTTGACCTTTCGCATATTGGATAAAATCGTTGACAATGAGGTAGTAATCCACGTACCCCATGTCACGAATGGTTTTCAGCTCATATTCCAAACGCTCCACGATCGCGCGTTCGGGAGAAACGCCGTAATGGCGATGCAAGCCGTCATAACATTGCGCACGAAAATAAGCATAGCTGTCGCCGCCGGGGGCTTCAAAATGTGGCAATTTGGTTTTGCCGAACTCCAACTCCACCCGACAACGCGCGGCGATCTTCGCCGTGTTTTCCACCGCTTCTCGCGGGAACAGTTGCAACATTTCCTTTTCGGATTTGAGATAAAACTCCTCCGTTTCAAACGCAATGGGGTTGGGCTCGTCCACCGTTGTGTTGGTTTGAATGCACAAAAGCACTTTTTGCATCTGTGCATCGTCACGCGTCAAATAATGCGCGTCGTTGGTACACACGAGTTCGATCCCCGTTTCGCGCGATAAGCGCATCAATCCGCGATTGACCTGCGCTTGCTCTGCCAACCCGTGATCTTGCAATTCCAAAAAGAAGTTACCGTCGCCGAAAAGGCGCTGATAATACAGTGCCGTCTGTTTGGCTTTTTCATAATTATCGTTGCGTAACGCATCGGGAATTTCTCCCGCCAAGCACGCCGAAAGCGCAATTAACCCTTCGTGGTGTTTCTCCAACAATTCCCGATCGACACGCGGTTTCCCGTAAAAGCCGTCGGTCCACGCCGCCGACACGAGTCGCACCAAATTGGCGTATCCTATCTCATTCTCGCAAAGCAACACCAAATGATGATGCTCGTTGTCAATACCGTGTTGTTTGTCGTGACGGGTACGAGCAGCCACGTACACTTCGCACCCCAGAATCGGCTGAATTCCTTCGCGTTTGGCGGCTTTATAAAATTCCGCAATGCCGTACATCACGCCGTGATCGGTCACAGCGACCGCCGTTTGACCCAATTCGCGCACACGCGAAATCAGCCCGTTCAGACGGCAAGCGCCGTCGAGCAGGCTGTACTCACTATGCACGTGGAGATGAACAAAGGCCATACCGCGTCTCCTTTATAAATTTTCGGCAAACTCCATAATACGGCGCAGCCGATGATTGACCCCCGAACGACTGATCGGCGGTTCCAAATTCTCACCCAATTCACGCAAAGAATATTCGGGATTTTCCAGACGCAGCCGACACAGATCGCGAAGTTCCTGCGGCAACGCTTCAATCCCCACGGTACTTTCAATGCGGCGTACCGCTTCGGTTTGCAACAGCGAAGCGGCCACCGTCTTGTCAATATTGGCACTTTCGCAATTCGCCACACGATTGGCGTTGTTGCGAATATCTTTGATCATTTTGATGTTCATCAGTTCCAGCGAAGCAGACATCGCCCCCATCATCGTCAAGCAATCCTCGATCTGTTCACTTTCCTTGAAGTAGATCACGTAGTTCCCCTTGCGTTTGACGCATTTCGGAAGCAACCCGACCTCCCCCATCAACGTCATCAAGTCGTGACTGAGGTTATAATACGGAACAGAAAATTCCAAGTGATAATCCACCTGTGGATTGGTGATAGCGCCACACACCAAAAAGGCACCGCGCAAATAGGCATAAACACATTGTTCACAATCCAAATTGGCACGATTCAAGCGCACGCCCACTTCTTTTCCGTGACCGAAACGCGACAGGATCTTCGACACGTTTGTCTGCTCAGCCGTGACGGTATGCAAACCCGCTTTATCCGAAAACGCCGTGTTCATCGCAACGCCGCACACATGCTCGGCAAGCTGTACGTAGCGCTTGGCGACGAGAGAATTTTCCGTTTGCAAGGATACACCGCTCGCCGAAAACAGGCGGCCGCATTCCAACATACCGTACGCCTGTGCAAGGTCGCAACACGACCGTTCGTTTTCAATAGCAGCCAATTCCGCTTTAATATCCGAGGAAAAGGACATACGCCCAACCCTACCTTCCGATATATTGCACTTCCCGCTCCAGCCTGACGCCGAACGTTTCCCATACTTTTTCTTGCACCTGACGGCACAACTCCATCACGTCGGCACACGTCGCACCGCCGCGATTGATCACAAATCCCGCGTGCTTCTCACTCACCTGCGCACCGCCGACCGTAAACCCTTTCAAGCCGCATTGTTCGATCAACGCACCCGCAAAATGCCCCGCAGGACGTTTAAAGAAACTGCCGCCGCTGGGATATTCGAGCGGTTGTTTCTCTTTGCGTCGCGACAGAAAGTCGTCCATACGGGCGCGGATCGCCGTCGGTGAATCGGCCTTAAGACGCAAGGTCGCTTTCAACACCGTGTACGGTTTTTCCATAAATACACTGTGGCGATACCCCAAATTCAATTCATGTTTGTGAAGAATAAACGTATTGCCGCCTTCGTCAAGCGCAGTCACTTCCTCCAAAACATCCGCCAATTCCCCGCCGTAAGCACCGGCATTCATATATACGCCGCCGCCTACACTGCCGGGGATACCGTAAGCAAATTCCAAGCCCGTAAGGCCGTGTTCACACGCTTCCAAACACAGTTTCCCCAGCGACATACCGGCCGATGCGATGACAAATTCTTCTTCAAAGACCGCGTCTTGTGCCGACAGTTGCAACACCACGCCATCCACACCCGCATCGCTGACAAGAAGGTTGGAACCATTGCCGATCACCATGTAAGGGATATTGACTTTACGGCAAAGGCGAACCGCCTCTCTTAGTTGTTCCGAAGTCGCCGAAACAAACAAATCGGCAGGTCCACCGATACGAAAGGAGGTATGCGCCGCCATCGGTTCGTCCACCAACACGCGACAACCGAGTACCTCTAATTGTTGTGCAAGGTCGTGTTTATCCACGTCGCATCCTCCCCACGTTATCTTATCGTCCCAGCGCAGCCGCGCCGACCACACCGGCATCGTTGCCGAGTTCGGCAACGCACAGTCTCGTTTGTTTTTCGCAATATTTGCTGTAACGTTCTTTTTCGATAATTCCACGTAACGGTGCCAGCAAAGTCTCGCCCTCTTTGCAGATGCCACCACCGATGCATAACACCTCCGGTTGGAAGATGTTGATCATATTGGTCAAACCGCAACCAACATAGTAAATATACGTGTCTACTACGTCTTTGGCAACGGCATCACCCGCACGCATCGCATCAAACGCTGTCAAGCCGTTCACCTTGTCGAGAGTATCGGCAATCTGCCACATCTTGCTTTCGGGATGTGCTTCCATCGCACGGCGCGTTTGGTTGATAAGCGCGGTGGCCGAAGCATACGCCTCCCAACATCCGTTGCGGCCGCAGGTACACGGCTCACCGTTCGCCACAATGACCGTATGACCGAGTTCGGCGCCCGAGAAATTGAAACCGCTAAACACCTTACCGTCCAAGATCACACCACCGCCGACACCGGTACCGAGCGTGATACACACACAACTTTCGGCCCCTTTGGCAGCACCGGCTTTCACTTCCCCGATCGCCGCCGCATTGGCATCGTTTTCGATGTACACGGGAAGACCCATTTTTTCTTTCAAGATCGGCCCCAACATCACGTGAGAGAAGTTGATATTGTTGGTATATTCCACTTCACCCGTTTCGGGGTTGCACGTACCGGGGCACCCCACACCAACGTGCGCGATATCATTAAGCGACAAGCCGGCCTTTTCCACCGCCTCGCGCGCCATTGCCGCCATATCGTCGATGATTTCTTCGGGTGTACGTTGCGCGCCGGTTTTGCATTTTGCCGCAGCTAAAATGTTATAGTTATCGTCTACGACACCGGCCACAATGTTGGTGCCGCCCAAATCAATACCAATCGTATACATCACATTCTTATCTCCTTTACAGTGCCAAATTCTTTTCTTTCAGATACGTTTCCAAATTTTGTCTGTTCGCGTTGATCACCAAATCAATGGGAAATGCCAATTCTTTCAACATCAATATACTACGGTCGAATTTTCCTACGTATTCATGGAAATGCGCATCCGAACTGAGCATCACGCGTACACCATATTTTTTGCAGTAATACGCAATGCGCGTGCAGTTTTCAAGAGACCCTTCACGAGCATTAAACGAATTTTCATTGATTTCGATGATCTTTCCTTGTCGTGCGCATTCGCGCACCACCGTTTCGTAATCAAACGTGAACATCGGCGTGCCGGGGTGACCGATCACGTCCACACGTGCATCGTTCGCCACCGCCATCCACGCGGCAGTGATTTCTTCTTTGGTGCCTTCTTTCATAATGCCGCCACCATGCATCGAAGCAATCACGATGTCCAAGTTGCGGATCATACCGTCGTCAATATCCAACCGACCGTCAAAATCCAACACGTTCGCTTCAATCCCGCGGAATACGCGCACCCCCGCGATGTGAGGCGGCAACAAATTCATATGCGTGAAATGCCAACGATGGCTCGGTTCGGGGATGGCCGGCGCATGATCGGTCATCGCAATGGCAAGAAGCCCTTGTCGCGCCGCCGCAGCGGCATTTTCGCCGATGGTGCTGTAAGCGTGCATCGAATACAACGTATGCGTATGCAGGTCAGCAACCGGTTGTATATAGTTCATCATTCTTCCCTCTTTGTCAGTCTGTCATACCCAAATTGGTCATCAATTCCTGTGCGGCGTTGTAGCCCATTTTCTTTTGACGGTTGTTCATCGCCGCCACCTCAATGATCACCGCCAGATTACGGCCGGGTTTCACGGGGATGGTGAGCATCGGAACGGAATTCCCCAAAATTTCCATATAGTGGTTTTCAAGGCCCATACGGTCGTACACTTTTTCACTGTCCCACGGTTCGAGTTGAATGGCCATATCGATCTTTTCGGTCACTTTAACCGAACCCATACCGAACAATTGCCGCGCATTCACAATACCGATACCGCGCAATTCAATACAGTGGCGAATGTTATCGGGTGCCGAACCAACCAAGGTTTTGGAGGAAACGCGGCGGATCTCCACCGCATCGTCGGCTATTAGGCGATGGCCGCGTTTGACAAGTTCGATCGCCGTTTCGCTTTTACCGACGCCACTGTCACCAACCAGCAAAATACCTTCGCCGTACACTTCAACAAACACGCCGTGACGCGTAATACGCGGTGCCAATTTTACGTTCAGATCTGCAATTAACGCCGCCGTGAACCCCGACGTGGTATCCGACGTGCGAAGAAGCGGCACGTTGTATTGTTGACACAAATCGGAAAACGATTCAGAAATGGCCAAGCCACGCGTCACCACAATAGCCTTCGGTTGTTGTTTGAGCAATTCCTCCATACGCATTTTCGCTTCTTGCGACGACAAACTGTCCAAAAACGACATTTCGCTTTTGCCGATCACCTGAATGCGTTGGTTGTCAAAATGCTCAAAATACCCCGAAAGAGCCAAACCGGGACGGTTGATATCCGCGATGCTGACAAAGCATTCCTCTTTCGGCAGATATAGACATTCCAAACTGTGTTCTCTGATGATATCTTGTAACGAAACCGAATATTCTTGCGCCATACACGACACTCCTTGCCATGGTAATTACGATATATTTAATATAGTATACAATATTTTGGAAAAAGAATAAAGAGGATTTTTACATTTTTTTAATTTTTCTGTAACAACTTGAAAAATTAGGCGAAATATAGTACAATTGTGAAACAAAAATAAGGAGGTGTTGGTGTATGGATCGTCTTTCGGTCGGGTTGTTTAACGATTCGTTTCCGCCGCACATTGACGGCGTGGCACAAGTGGTCAAAAACTACGCCGAGCATTTGTGCAAAAAAGAATCCTGCAACGTCACCGTTGTCACGCCCGAAAACCGCGATGCCAACGACTGCTACCCGTTTGATGTGTTTCGCTACCCGTCCATACCCGCCTCCTCGCTGATCGGGTATCGTGTCGGTGTGCCGTTTGACCCGGAATCGCTTCTTCGTCTTCGCAAAAAAAAGTTCGATATTATGCACATTCACGCGCCCTTTGCCTCTTCCGTGTTGGTCAGCGCCCTAAATCATCATCCTCGCGTTCCCACGGTGCTCACCTATCACACACGGTTTGATATTGATCTCCAAAAACGCATCACCAATGCCCCGATGCGCAAAGTGGCGATGGAATTTGTATCGCGCAACGTCAACGCTGCCGACGAGATTTGGGTGGTGACCGAGCGCTGCGGAAAAGCCTTGCGCGACGTGGGTTACGAAGGTCCTTACCGCGTGATGGAAAACGGCACCGATTTCCCGAAAGGTCTCGCCCCAAAAGAAAAGATCGACGACTTGCGGGAACAATATAATTTGCGTGAAGACGTGCCCGTGTTTATGTTCGTCGGGCGATTGATGTGGTATAAGAATCTTAAAATCATTTTGGATTCGCTCAAAATTTTGCACGACAACGGGCAAGAATTCCGCGCTTTTATCATCGGTGAGGGATACGACGCCCCTGCTATTGAGGAGTATTCGCGCGCGTGCAATCTGCAAGATAACGTCATCTTTACCGGTCCCATTCGCGACCGCGAATATCTGCGCGTCTTTTTCAGTGTGTGCGATCTTTTCCTCTTCCCCTCCACGTATGATACCTGCGGTATTGTGGTGAAAGAGGCAGCCGCCTGCAATTGCCCCTCCTTGCTTGTAGAAGGCAGTTGCGCCGCCGAGGGTGTCCTGCATAACGTGTCGGGATTCCTCGCACAGGAAAACGCCGTTTCCTGCGCCGCGGTCATCGCCGACGCGATCCGTGATCGCGCACAATTAAAAGAAGTCGGCAAACGTGCCGGCGAGCAGTTGTACCTCTCGTGGGATGAAGCGGTAGACCGCGCGTATATCCGTTATCAAGAAATCTTGCAAAAATATTAAATTTTACACTTGACAACCGTCAATTTTTACGATAGAATAGTTGACGGTTCATTCGGGGGCGTAGCTCAGCTGGGAGAGCGTACGGTTCGCATCCGTAAGGTCGAGAGTTCGATCCTCTTCGTCTCCACCAAGAAAGAACAGATACCCATTAGGGTGTCTGTTCTTTTTTTATCACGGACGAAGAGGATCGAAAGGGCGTGAAGAAAACAGTCCGGTGGACTGTTTTTAGCCCGTCGCGTTGCAGCGCCCTGCCGCACTGTACCGAAACTCATAGACGAGATCGCCCTATCGCTTCGCACAATGGCTCTTCGTCTCCACCAAGAAAGAACAGATACCCATTAGGGTGTCTGTTCTTTTTTTATCACGGACGAAGAGGATCGAAAGGGCGTGAAGAAAACAGTCCGGTGGACTGTTTTTAGCCCGTCGCGTTGTTGGTTGGAATAACGACGCATCAAGATCGGCACCGTTTTATTCCTGACATAACAACATTATAAGAACACATCTTTTATCCGCTGCCCACACTATTTTTCCTACTACAAGAGTTTTTGCTCATCTTTTGCACTTTTTTCATTGACTATCCTGCAAACGTTGAAATTGATTGACCAAAAAATGCTATTTTATTGAACAAAATTGTCAAAAACCCCTTGATTTATTTTTTTGTTGCGGTATAATAGATGTGTAAGATTTTGCACTTTTGTGCAATCGCAAAATTTAGTGAAAAGAGGATGCGTTATGAGCAAAAACTGGGCAAAAATGGATCTGACCAAAGTTCCCCACATCGTGACCCCCACCCTGCCGGGTCCGAAGTCGGTGGAATATCACGACAGATGTGCCAAGTACATGAAAGGCTATTCCAGCCAGGTCAAACTGTTCCCCGTAACCTTTGAATCCGGCTACGGCTACACCTTGACCGACGTGGACGGCAACACTTATTTGGACTTCTCTTCCGGCATCTACGTGACCGGTCTCGGTCACTGCCATCCGAAAATCAGCGAGGCGGTTGCCGAGCAAGCGAAAAAGTTGATGAACTGCCACGACTTCACCACCCGTGTGAAGATGGAACTCGTGGAGAAATTGCACGAGATCACCGGCGGTCGTTTCGGCGGTTTCCAATTCTACGATTCCGGTACGACGGCGGTGGAAGCCGGTTTGCGTTGCGCGCGTGCCGCTACGGGCAAACAAGAATTCATTTCTTTCTGGAGAGATTTCCACGGCAAGACCTACGGCGCCAACTCTTTGGCGGTCGTCGGCCCCGACACCCATATGAGAGCACCCGGCTTTATGCTCGCTCCCAGACCCAATCCCTACCGTGACTTCTTTGGCAGAACGCCGGAAGAAGCGTGGAAAGATTCCTCCCCCTACATCCGCATGATTGAAGGCATCCTCGACAACGAGTGTGCGTCCGGCGGCAAAAACGTGGCGGCCATCGTGCTTGAACCCATCCAAGGTTGGGGCGGCTCCATCGTTCCTCCCCCCGATTTTATGCCCGCTCTGCGCGCCCTTTGCGACAAACGCGGAATCCTCCTCTTCGCAGACGAAGTGCTCAACTGCATGGCGAGAACCGGTAAATGGCTCGCGATGGATCACTGGGATGTCACCGCTGACATCACCACCCTCGGCAAAGGCTTCGGTAACGGTTTCCCCGTAACCGCCCTCGCCGTGTCCGAAGAACTCGCTCCCGCCATTGAAAAGATCTCCGCCTCCTCCAGCTACGGCGGCAACCCGATGGCTTGCGTGGCTGCGCTCGAATCCATCAAGGTCATTGAGGAAGAAAACCTCAACGAGCGTTCCGCTCACCTCGGTGAGATCATGCTCGCAAGAATGGAAGAAATGAAGAAAGCGCATCCCATCATCGGTGACGTGCGTGCCATCGGTTGCTTGCAGGCGATCGAAGTGGTTAAAGACCGCGAGACCAAAGAGCCTTTTGCGGAAGCCGGTACCATGATCTATCAAAAGGCGTTCGAAAAGGGGTTGGCTTGGGTTCCCTCCGGCCACATCTTGCGTATGTCGCCTCCGATGATCCTTGACGACGAGGCTGCCTTGAAGGGTCTCGACATCATCGAAGAAGCCGTCTACGAGACTGAAAAACATTTCGGCTATTAATGAAATGACAAGAGGGCTGCTGCTCGATATCGGCAGCAGCCCTTTTCTACAATGAAAGGATCAACGATTATGAAAACTGTTCGTTTTGGTTTGATCGGTTGCGGTTTGATGGCGCGCGAATTTGCCTCTGCCGCCGCGCGTTGGTGCCACCTGACCGAAGACGTGCCGAAGCCCGAAATCGTGGGCATTTGCTCGGTCGTTCCGAAGGAAATGGAGTGGTTCCAAAAGAACTTCCCCGACATCAAATACGCGGTTGCCGATTACAAAGAATTGCTTGACAAAGAGGATATCGACGCCATTTACTGTGCCGTTCCTCACAATCTGCACGAACAATTCTACATTGATATTATCAAAAGCGGCAAAGCGCTTCTCGGCGAAAAGCCGTTTGGCATTGACAAAGCAGCCAACGAAAACATTATGAAGGCTATCAAAGAAAACCCCAACACCTTCGTGCGTTGCTGCAGTGAGTTCCCTTATTATCCGGCGATGCAAACGATGATCCAATGGTTTAATGAGGGTAAGTTCGGTAAAATTTTGGAAATCCGTTGCGGATTTAACCATTGCAGTGATATGGACCTTGAAAAGCCCATCAACTGGAAGCGCATGGTCAAATTCAACGGCGAATATGGTTGCCTCGGCGATCTCGGCATTCACACGCAGCACGTTCCCTTCCGCCTGGGGTTCAAGCCGAAAACGGTGCGTGCACATTTCAGCAACATCGTGAAAGAGCGTCCCGACGGCAAAGGCGGCACAGCCGTGTGCGATACGTTTGACAACTGCACCATTTTCTGCACCACCTTAAACGCTGACGGCGACGAGATCCCGATGACCTTTGAAACCAAGCGTATGTCCCCCGGCTCGACCAATCGTTGGTTCTTTGAAATTTACGGTATGGAATGCAGCGCTCGTTTCTCCAGCGATGATGCCAACGCATTCCACTACACTTCGTCTTGGGGCAAGGAACAATCGTGGAACCGCATCATCATCGGTTACAAACCGATGATCCCCACCATCACGGGTCCCATTTTCGAGTTCGGTTTCACTGATGCGATTCAACAACAAATTGCAGCATTTATGCTCGAATATGAGGGCGTCAACGTGCCGTTCGGTTTGTTCACTCCCGAAGAGACCGTACTGTCCCACACAATGGCCACTGCGGCTCTCAAATCCTTCTATAACAAAACCGTCGAAGTCATCGACTGATAAAAAACGACCCGCGGAACATTCCGCGGGTCATTTTTTACGTTTGTTTTTGTTGGATACGATCGAAATTGTGTACCCAATCAGCCTTTAACAGATAGATAAGAAACACGATGCACGAGCAACTCCAGGTGAGCGGATAAGCCCACGAGATGGTCTCAAGCCGAGGCATCAACTGTACCGCCAGGCTGATATAGGTAACGCGGACCACACACCAAAACGTGAGCATCGTCACCATCGGGATGGTCGGTTTTCCGGCACCGCGAATGATCGCCGCCGCACAATGTGAAAAGGCGAGCAAACCGAAGAACAAACTGATCACGCGGGCGTGGCGCGTACCGAAATCCACAACGGCGGGCGCATCGTTGAACAGGGAGATGAGTTGCGGTGCCAACACGTAAAACAAAATACCGATCGCTTCGGCGATCAACACCGAACAAGCAATGCCGAACACGCCGCCCTTTTTGGCTCTGTCGTATTGTTTGGCCCCCAAATTTTGCCCCACAAAGGTAGAGAGCCCTTGCGAGAAACACGTAACAGGCAAAAAGGCAAAGCCTTCCAATTTGGAATAGGAACCGCACCCCGCCATCGCCGCCGTATCAAACGCGTTGATGTTGGATTGCACCACCACGTTGGCAAGCGCGATCACCGAATTTTGAACACCCGAGGGAATGCCGAAACGAATGATCTCTTTCAAACTCTCCCAACGAATGCCGACACGGCGCGGTTGTAATTTAAACGGACCGTCAAAGCGAAGCAAACGAATGAAACATAACACGGCACTGAGCCCTTGCGAAATAGTGGTTGCCAAAGCCGCCGCACCGACACCGAGCCTAAAACCACCGACCAGGATAAGGTCAAGCACGACGTTTAAGGCGGAAGAACAGATCAAATAGTAAAGCGGGTGACGACTATCCCCCATCGCGTGTAAAATGCCGACGAAGATATTATACATCACGGCAAAGGTAGCACCCGAAAAATAAAACCGAAAATACGAAATGGAGTTCGGCAGCACTTCCGGCGGCGTACCCATCCACTGTAGCACCGTTGGCGTAAAGGCAATGCCGGCCACGGTTAAGATCACGCTGGTGATCAAGCCAAATGCCACGTCGGTGTGGATGATCTCACTCATCTTCTCGTAATCTTTGGCGCCGAAACAGCGCGCAATCACCACACCGGCGCCCATCGCCAAACCGTTGAAAAAACCGATAAACATAAAAATAAGGTTGCCCGACGATGCCACCGCCGCCAAGGCTTCTTCGCCCAAAAAGCGACCGACGATCAACGAATCGGCCGTGTTATATAATTGTTGAAAAACATTGCCGAAAAAGATCGGCATCGCAAACAAAAGCAAGCGTTTCCATATCGGCCCTTGCGTCAAATCGTTGCGATTCGTTTCCACATTCCTCACCTACTCACGACAACAGTGATTCAAATTCCGCTTGATTAATGATCCTCACACCCAAGGCTTGCGCTTTGGTCAGTTTACTGCCGGCATCCTCTCCCGCCAATACGATGGAGGTTTTTTTGGATACACTGCTCGACGTTTTACCGCCGTATTGTTCAATCAGCGCCGACGCTTCGTCCCGCGTCATTGAAGGAAGCGTTCCTGTTAACACAAAGGTCATTCCCTCAAAGCGTCTGTCGGCCACTTGAAATTCGCAGATCATATTGACGCCGCATTCTTGCAATTTCGTCACCAATTCACGCGAGGAGGGCAACGCAAAGAATTGGACGAGCGAATGCGCCATAATTTCGCCGAAACCGTCAATTGCCAGCACTTCGTCTTCCGAAGCGGCCATCACCGCCTCCATCGTGCCAAAGCGTTGTGCCACCAATTTGGCGGCCTTTTGCCCGATATGACGGATACCGAGCGCAAACAGCAACCGTGACAGATCTGCCGTTTTGGATTGTTCAATGGCGCTAATCAAATTATCAGCCGATTTCTCACCCAAACGATCCAAAGCTGCCAACTGTTGACGATCCAGCATATAGAGGTCGGCAATTGAGGATACGAGCCCCTCTTCCACCAACTGTTCCAAAACGGCGGGACCAAGCCCCTCCACGTCCATCGCATCGCGCGAAACAAAGTGGATGATGCGTTGCAACTGTTGGGCGGGGCAAGCAGGATTGACACAACGAAGTGCCGCCTCCCCTTCTTCCCGATACACGGGTTCTCCGCAAGAGGGACAGGTGTGCGGCAATTCGTATACCGCAGCGTCAACGTGTTTTGTGACACGCACCAATTCGGGAATGATGTCCCCTGCTTTGCGCAACACAACGGTATCACCGATCGAAAGCCCTTTTTCACGAATAAAATCTTCGTTGTGAAGCGTTGCACGCGTCACCGTCGTCCCCGCCAACGTGACGGGGTCAAACACGCCGGTCGGCGTGAGCACCCCCGTGCGTCCCACGGTAATTTCGATCTCACGTAAAACGGTTTCCTTTTCTTCGGGCGGATATTTGTACGCGACCGCCCAACGCGGCACTTTGGTGGTTTCTCCTAACCGGTTTCTTTGCGTAAAGTCATCCACCTTAACAACCGCACCGTCAATATCAAAGGGCAATCCCGTACGTTCGCGGCCGATGCGTTCGATTTCCGCAATCACCTCATCAATCGAGGACGTCTTTTTATAGAACGGAATCACCGAAAAACCGAGATCACGCATCAGTTCCAGCGATTGTGCGTGAGCGGTGATCTCTTCCCCCTCCAAGAGTTGGAGGTTGAACACAAAAATATCCAATCCGCGTTTTTTGGTAACCGTCGGATCCTTTTGACGCAACGAACCGGCCGCCGCGTTGCGGGGATTTTTAAAGGTCTTTTCGCCGTTCTCTTCCTGTTCGGCCACCAAGCGCGCAAATTGCTCACGCGGCATATACACTTCACCGCGCACGATCACACGCGGAAGAGCTTTGGTCAATTTGGCAGGAATGGTCGCCACCGTACGCAAATTGGCCGAAACATCCTCTCCCGTTTCCCCGTCACCGCGGGTGGCACCGCGCACAAACACACCGTCGCGATATTCGAGCGCAATGGACAACCCGTCAATCTTCGGCTCGACAACATAGACGGGATCGGCAATCGTCTCCCGTACACGGGCATCAAAATCGCGCAATTCCTGCAACGAAAACACGTCTTGCAAACTGCCGAGTTTCACCTCGTGTTGAACAGGCGTAAACAAGTTGGACAGTTCCCCGTGCACACGTTGCGTATAAGAATCGGCCGTAATCAGTTGCGGAAACGATTCTTCCAACTGCCGCAATTCACGCGTAAGCGCGTCAAATTCATCGTCTTCAATTTCGGGTGCATCTTCATCGTAATAACGCTTGCTGTGATAGTCGATCACACGACGCAATTCTTCAATGCGCAAGCGTGCGGCTTCAAATTCCATCTGCGACACATCCCTTACTCATAATTACTGTTATTATATCACAAGATGTAGGTGCTTTTCAATCGCTCGCGCCGAAAATTTTAAACAAACTTTCTTCCTCGCCGAGATCCCAATTGCCATACGTTTCGGGCACCTCGCCTACGAGCACCGTTTCGCATACCAAAAATTCGGTTTCCACCTGCACGGATTTCCGCTCTGTCGGTAACAATACGCTGACCATCACCGTCATTTTCAAATAAATGCGGTGGCACGTTTGGTTGATACCGGCATCGGTAAAGGTGCTGTATAAGGAGGTGATGATCGAACCACTGCTGTGAATATGAAATTTGAGGAATGGCCCGCGCCCCGTGAAAAAGCTGCCGCCGATCAAACTGCCGAGCGGGATGCGGATCACCTGCTTTTCATACCCATTTAAGTGTTTGATCACGGCATCGGTTGCATTGGCTTTCAACAAGTTGATCGCCGAAACGTTCGCTTGTATGGACAAGACGTTCCCCGCTTCGCCGCGCGTTACTTCCATCAACTTATCGTAGGTATTGTGTGGCTCGGACAACACTTCTTCCACCCCGCGATGCACCGATAACATGGCCGTTTTACGCACCGTTTGTGTGGCATAGGTTTGAATCATCGGGCGGAGTTCCCGGTCCACTTTTACAAAACAAAAAAGTAGTGCGATAGCCGCTGCCATCACACCTACGATTTTTCGACGATTACGTTGCTTTTCACGTTTGCTTCGTATGTGCCTCACTCTGCTCACCCCATAAAAAAACAACTCCATAGACAGTCTATGGAGTCGTTTGTGAAGTGTGATTATAATTTTTCGTTGCGGGAAAGCAGAGCCAAGAAGGCTTTGTGCGCCATATACACATCGGTTTTGGCAACCAGTTCAAACGGTGCGTGCATCGACAACATCGGCACACCGAGGTCCACGGTATTGACGTCCAAATTGGCGATGTATTTGGCAACCGTGCCGCCGCCGCCAACGTCCACGCGACCGAGTTCACCGATCTGCCACAGCACACCGTTTTCGTCCATATGGCGGCGGAAGAATGCCATCAATTCGGCCGAAGCATCCGACGTACCCGATTTGCCTCTGGCGCCGGTGTATTTGGTAAGAACCACACCGCGGTTAAGGAACGCACAGTTGCGTTTTTCCACCACTTCGGGATAGAGCGGATCAAATGCCACGTTGACGTCCGCCGACAAACAAAGCGAATTGGTAAGCACGTGACGCACCTCTACGCCAAACGTCGCTGCCAAATCGGCAATGAAGTAGGACAGCGCCGCCGATTGCATACCCGTGTTGCCGTCGGAACCAATCTCCTCTTTGTCGGCCAACACCGTCACCGCCGTGTAGGCCGGTTTTTCCAGCGCGAAAATAGCGGTCAGTGCCGGATACGCACACACGCGGTCGTCGTGCCCGTAAGCACCGATCAAGCTGCGATCCAAACCGACGTCACGTGCGCCGAACGCGGGAACCACTTCGAGTTCAGCGGAAAGGAAATCTGCTTCCACGATGCCGTATTTTTCAAACAAGATGTTCAAAATGTTCAGTTTCACCGACTCGCTTCCCTCGTCGTCAAGGAACGGACGGGAGCCAATCAACACATTGAGGTCTTCACCTTTGATCAGTTCGGGGGCGGGACGTTTCATTTGATCGGCCGCCAAGTGGGGCAACAGATCGGTCACGCAGAATACGGGATCCTCGGGTTTGTCACCGATCGCCACGGTCACCACCGTGCCGTCTTTCTTCACCAACACACCGTGCAACGACAACGGAATGGCCACCCATTGGTATTTCTTGATACCGCCGTAATAGTGGGTATCCAAATACGCCAAATCGTTATCTTCATACAGCGGATTGGGTTTCAGATCCAAACGAGGCGAATCGATGTGCGCCGCCGCAATGGAAACACCCTCTTCAATGGATTTTTCACCGATCACCGCAAGAAACAACGATTTCCCGCGGTTGTTGTAGTACACACGATCTCCCGCTTTCAACGCTTGACCGCGTTTGTAGGCAACGAACCCGTTTTTCTCCGCCTGAGCGATCGCTTCGGTCACCGCTTCACGCTCAGTTTTGGCGTTATCAAGATACTGCATATATCCGACACAATACGCGTCTGCTTGAGCAGTTTCCTCCACGCTCAGCGTTTCAGCCGCCGTTTTGGGAGTGTAGTAGAGTTTTTCCTTGAGTTGTTCGGCTTTGGTTTTTTCAGACATGACAATTCCTCCTTAAGGTATATCGTACAACGTTTGATATCGTTTTTGCGCTTTTTGTACGCGCACCACATACTCGCGTGTTTCCTGAAACGGGATGGTGTGCAAGGTGGTACCGTCTGTGGAATACTCGGTATTTTTCAACCACTTTCTCACGTTACCGATACCGGCGTTATAGGCGGCAAGCGCCGTCTTGATTTCACTAAATTCT
Source organism: Clostridia bacterium (assembly GCA_017434985.1). Classification (GTDB taxonomy): domain Bacteria; phylum Bacillota; class Clostridia; order Oscillospirales; family Acutalibacteraceae; genus RGIG3009. The sequence continues at coordinate 76,481 of JAFSFY010000057.1, forward strand.
CCGCACAGCACGCTTAAAATTTTAGTACCGTAGCGAACGTTGGTCTCGGGGTCAAACACATCACCGTCTGTTTCACCCAACAGTGATCGCGCCCAGTCACACGTGTTATCGGTCAACTGCATCAGACCTTTGGCTTGCGCCTTGGAGACCGCTTGCGGGTCAAAGTGACTTTCGGTGTGAATAACCGCATAAATTAGCGATTCGGGCAATTCATACCGTGCGGCATACGTTTCCACCATCTTTTGGAAATGGCGCGGATAGACAAGTTTCGCCACAAAATCGGCACCGCTTTTCAAGTGTGGCATTCCCACGATCAGCAGCACGGCGACCACAATGAGGGCAATAAATGAACCTTTCTTTTTACGACGCATCTTGCCACCTCGCTAACTGTTCAAACAGACACTCGGCGGCCGTTTTCAGTTGCGCCTCATCGCCGCTATTTTCCAATACGATCGTCGCCCGTGAGCGATAATACTCATCGTCAGGTTGAGCCGCCATACGCAAGCGCGCTTGTTCTTCGGCGATGCCGTCACGCGCACAAATGCGTTGCAAGCGTTGTTCCGTCGGCGCCAAAACCGCCACCGTGCAGTGGCAGATGGCTCCCATCCCTGCCTGAAACAAGAGCGGTGCATCAATCACCGCCATACGGTATTCTTGTGTTTTCGCTTGTTCCAGCAACTCGTTGGTCATACGGATGACGTGCGGGTGCACAATGCTGTTTAACAGCGCCGTCGTCTCGGGAGAAACAAACGCTTTCTGCGCGAGCGCCGCGCGATTGAGCGATCCGTCCTGAAGCAAAATCTCCGTTGAAAAGGCATCCGTTAACGCCCGTAAACACGCCGTATGCGGTTCTACCGCTTTGCGCGACAGTTGGTCCGCGTCGATGACCATACACCCGTTTTTCGCTAACACGCGCGCTACCGTGCTCTTCCCCGAACCGGTAGGCCCGGTGAGTCCCACAACAAATAGGTTATTCAAGGATGATCACCTCAAATCCTGCCGCACGCAACAAGCGGTTGTAGACCGCCAATCCTACACCGTCGGTCGACGGGCAAGCGGTATAGGCAACACGCACACCCTCGTCGTCCAGACGGCGCAGAGCATCAAACAAACGGTGAGCTTGCGCCTTCGCATCGTTTCGCGGACCGTAGGTCAAAAACGGGACGGTAAGTAGGCGTTCCTCGCCGTCAAAGCATAACGCGACCGTATTGGCGGCGGCGTGCGCGTTGACATACGTTGCATAGGCATCGGCAGAGCCTTTCACTAAAATGACACGCGCCGACGGGGCGTAATGCTTATATTTCATACCGGGAGAGGCTGCGGTCGCGCCGTCCTTCAAGGGATTCAAAACCGCTTCGTCCACCTCCACTGCACCAACTACGGCTTGCAACATTTCCACCGTCACCGCACCGGGGCGAAGCAGACGCACCGTTTCACCGGTAATATCGATCACCGTGGATTCCACCCCGACTGTACATTCACCGCCGTCAACGATGGCGGCAATGCGGCCGTCCATATCTTCGGCAACGCGGTAAGCATTGGTGGGGCTCGGGCTTCCCGAACGGTTGGCAGAGGGGGCCGCCAGCGGACACCCGGAAAGACGAATCAAGTTGCGTGCCACAGGATGTGACGGCATCCGTACCGCCACCGTTTGCAGACCGGCACTCACTTCGTTCGGGACCGAATCCCCTTTTTTGAAGATCATCGTCAACGGGCCCGGCCAAAACGCGGCGGCCAGCGCCAAGGCTTGCGGCGGAATTTCCGCTACCAACAACGGCAATTCGCTCATATCCGCGATATGCACGATCAAGGGATTGTCCATCGGTCGACCTTTGGCCGTAAAAATAGAAGCTACCGCTGCCCCGTTACGGGCATCGGCCGCCAATCCGTATACCGTTTCGGTCGGGATTGCCACCAGCTGCCCATCACGTAAGAGTGTGGCCGCTTGCGAAAGGTCGTATTCCTTATCGGTTAAATGCAAGGTTTGCATACTACTGATTATCCTTCTTGTAATTTCTGTGCGCGATCTGCCGTGATGAGCGAATCAATGATCTCGTCCAAATCGCCGTTCATAATGGCCTCGATCTTGTACAAGGTCAATCCAATGCGATGATCGGTCACGCGGCCTTGCGGAAAATTATAGGTGCGAATCCGCTCACTGCGATCACCCGTACCGACCTGCGCACGACGGTCGGCGGCGATGGCCGATTGTTGTTCGGTTTGCTTTTGTTCCAACAACCGCGAACGCAATACACGCATCGCCTTGTCACGGTTTTTATGCTGACTGCGCTCGTCTTGACATTCCACGACGGTACCCGTCGGTATATGGGTAATACGAATGGCAGACTCGGTTTTATTGATATGCTGACCGCCCGCACCGCTGGATCGAAAGGTGTCGATCTGCAGATCGGTTGGGTCGATATCCACATCCACTTCTTCCGCCTCGGGCAACACCGCCACCGTCGCGGTAGAGGTGTGAATACGGCCGCCTGCTTCGGTTTCGGGAACGCGCTGTACACGGTGAACGCCGCTTTCAAATTTCATTCGACTGTAAGCACCGTCACCGTCAATCACAAAACTGATCTCTTTAAAACCACCGAGTTCCGTTTCGTTGACACCCACGGTTTCAATCTGATAATGTCGTGCTTGTGCGTACAACGTATACATACGGAAAAGTGACGCCGCAAACAATGCCGACTCTTCCCCGCCGGCTCCCGCACGAATTTCCATAATAACGTTTTTTTCGTCATTCGGGTCGCGCGGTAACAACAAAATTTTCAGTTCTTCCGCATACTCTTCCGCTTCTTTTTTGGCGGCTTTTCGTTCTTCGGCTGCCAACTCTTGCAGTTCGCGGTCACTTTCGGTTTCAATCAACAATTTGGCTTCCGCCTCGCGAGAAAGCGCTTGCGCATACGCACGGTATTTCTCCACGATTGGTTCCAAATACCGACTTTCCTTCATCAAATCGCGATACAAATCCGGCTGTGACACAACGGTAGGATCGCACAAGCGTGCCATCAATTCTTCGTATCGCTTTTCTACGTCTTTTAAACGGTTAAGCATCCAATAGCCCCTTTTCAATGGAATGATTTACTGACAAAAACGGCTATTCTTCACGCTCGATCCCGCGAATATTTTTCTCCGCTTTGGCACGCGGAATCATCATTTCGTGTCCGCAGGTTTCGCAATGCAAGCGGAAATCCATCCCGATACGCAGCACGCGGAAACGGTTGCCGCCGCACGGATGGCTCTTTTTCATCGTTAAAATATCGCCCAAACGAATATCCACGAACACACCTTCTTTCCTAATTGTACAGTATACCATACCCGTCCCCTTTTCGCAAGAGAGAGTTTCGCATTTTCATTTGACAAATACGGGAAGATGCCGTATACTGTTTTGTTGGTTAGTTTGTATATGACAAGGAGGATCTCTATGACTGCAGACGTTGTGATTGTGGGTGCCGGCCCCGCCGGTATTTTCACGGCATTGGAACTGGTTCGTCAAGGAAATCACCATAAGATCATAATGGTGGAAAAAGGACAAGCGGTGGAAAATCGCCGTTGTCCCAAAAATAAAACCAACCGTTGCGTAAACTGCAAACCTTACTGCCACATTACCACCGGTTTTTCGGGTGCTGGTGCTTTTTCCGACGGAAAATTGTCGCTCAGTTATGAAGTGGGGGGCGATCTTCCCAATTTGATCGGTGCTGATCTGGCGCAAGATCTGATTCATTATGCCGACAGCATCTATTTGGAATTCGGCGCCGACACGCACATTGAGGGCCTCGAAAACACCGACGAGATCAAAGATATTCGCAAACGCGCCATTCAAGCGGGTTTGAAATTGGTCGACTGCCCCATTCGTCACTTGGGAACGGAAAAAGCGCAAGACATTTACCTGGCAATCGAACGTTATTTGCAAGATAACGGCGTGGAAATGCTGTTCGGCTACGAATGCACCAACATTTTGCTCGACGGCAACACCTGCCTCGGCGTTTGCATCAGCAACGGCAAAAAGGAAGAAGAGATTCGTGCCACTCACACGGTGATCGCCACCGGTCGTCGCGGTGCGGATTGGCTCGAAAAGATTTGCGCTGAACACAACATCGCCCATCAACCCGGCACGGTTGACATCGGCGTTCGCGTGGAGGTGCGCAACGAAGTGATGGAGACGGTCAATCGTGCGTTGTATGAATCCAAGTTGATCGGTTATCCCCGTCCTTTTAAAAACAAAGTGCGCACCTTCTGCCAAAATCCCGGCGGTTTTGTCAGTCAAGAAAACTACGACGACGATTTGGCGGTGGTAAACGGTCATTCTTATAAGGAGATCAAGTCCAACAACACCAACCTGGCCATTTTGTGTTCACACAATTTCAACGAACCGTTCAATCAACCGATTTCTTACGCACAAAAGGTCGGCGAGTTGACCAATATGCTCGGTGCGGGTCACATCTTGGTTCAACGCTTTGGTGATATTTTGGACGGCAAACGTACCTGGCAAAAAGAATTGGCACAATCCAACTTGCGCCCCACTCTGCCGGACGCCGTGGCCGGCGATATCACCGCCGCGATGCCCTACCGCGCCATGATCAACATCATCAACTTCATCCAAGCGGTGGATCACGTGGTGCCGGGTTTTGCCTCTTACGAAACCTTGCTCTACTCCCCCGAACTCAAATTTTACAGCAACCGTATCCGTATGGACGAAAACCTGGATACCAACGTGGGTGGTCTGCACTGTTTGGGTGACTCAAGCGGTTGGACACGTGGTCTTATGATGGCTTCCGTCATGGGTGTGTTGATGGGCCGCAAGATCGTAGAAAAAGAATCCCAATAACAAAAACCGACGAATCGTGACGATTCGTCGGTTTTCTTTATGTCATTATTCGATGGTGCCGTACAATTTGTACGTGTCTTGCTCGCTTTCACCGTAATACACCCACACATTGGAGTATTTCGGCACGTCGATACGCACGTCGTACCGCACCGAACCGGTGGCAGTACCACTGCCGGCGTCCAACGTAACGCGAAGATCTTCTGCTTTGATCCGTTGCAAAACAGCTGTCGGACCGCACAACACAATATCGGTCAATTTTTGATTCTGCAACGTAAGCGTTTTACCTTCGGGCAAATTTTCCACCACGACGTCTTCAACGCCGACGACAGAATAGGTGATCTTTTTGGTGGTATAATTTCCTACCGACAACGTGACCTTCACTTCATTGCCTTCCAACACACGCACGTTGGTCGGGTTTTTAAGATACACGGTCATTTCCGCCTCTTCCGGCAACAAGCGGTCGAAATCAATGACACCGAAATCCGCCACCGTGGTGGCAACACGATCCAATTCCTCTTCTTCGCCGATCAACGTAATGGTATCCATCGAAAGGGAAACCACGTTTTTCCCCAAGCCTTCGGGAGCATGAAGCAATTCGTAGGTAAGCGGCACCTTACGTTGTACCCAAACGGGAACAGTGAGATCCACTTTTCCGTCAGCGGGTGTCACAAACGTGCAATCAGACAGGTCGACCTGTGCGCCTTGAGCATCCAATGCCAACAAATCAGCTGAGAAACGTTTGGTTTTTTCCAGCGTGGCAGTTTCTTCCACTTTGGCAACCACCGCTGCGATAGTATCCATTACCGCACGCGGACCTTCCAGCCGCACAATGCCGTCGGGAATCGCGGCCGTGTCAAGCACAACGTCACCAATCTGCTGCGTTTTCTCATCCGCAACCGTAATACTGGAGGTATCGGGCGAAACCAAAAAATCGCGTGAGATCCAATAGTCACAATTAACCGTTACTTCACGCGGATAAATGTCCACGATCTCGTAGTTGGTAGCTTTACCGCTCTTATACGCGCTAAGCATCAACACCGCTTCACCCGGGCCTTGCACGTTGGAGAGATCGGGACGAATTTGAATGTCATTTCCCGTCAAATTAAACACGACCGAGCGAGGACCTTCCACCTGAACGGAAACCACAAAGGTATCCTCTCCGATAACGCGCAGATCGTTGTATCCCGCCATCGTGTTGGCAAGATCCACCGTCACCTGTGCAGTCACCTCTCGCGGCATAATGTTGCTGGGGCCGAAAGAAACCAACGCCCAGACCACGATTGCGCCGATCAGGGCGACCGCCAAAATGAAGCGATCGTTATGCAGCAAACGATTCAATGAAAATTTAAATTTCATTTGGAGAACCACCCCCGAATCCGTTTCCAAAGGTTTTTCTCGCCTTTTTGGTCATCCGAGCGGATATTTTTCCACACCAATTCATTTTCTAACTCAATACGAAGATTTTCAACGGTGTAATCCCGTTTCAACACACCGTCCTTGGCCACCGAGATGGTGCCCGTTTCTTCCGAAACGATCACGACAACGGCGTCGGAATTTTCACTCATACCGACACCGGCGCGATGGCGAGTGCCCAAACTGCGGCTGATGGAAACGTTATCGGACAAGGGCAAAATACAGCCGGAGGCATACACTTTTCCGTCGCGAATAATGGTCGCACCGTCGTGCAACGGCGCTTTGTTAAAGAAGATGTTGCCGATCAACTCGCCCGTCGGGTCGGCATTGATCTCGGTACCGGATTTCGCGATCTCACCCAAACGGGTACTACGCTCAAACACAATCAGCGCGCCCATTTTTTGGCGTTGCAACATATCCACGCCCGAACACACCGCCGATATGGCCGTTTTCCATTGATGGATATATTGTTCGGTTTCCTCCTCGTTCATACCGAGGATCTTAAACTTGCCGACAAGACCCGAATGGCCAACGCGCTCCAATGCACGGCGAATTTCGGGCTGAAAAATCACGACCAACACGATCAACGCATTGTCAAACAAAATTTGCAACAAATACTTCGTTGCCGTGAGGCTGAGCACGTAGGCGGCACCATAGGCCACGCCGAGCAGCAGAAAGCCTTTCAGCAACTGCTCCGCACGCGAATCACGCACCAATTTAATCAGCCAAAAAATAGCAAAAGCCACCAGCAAAATATCCAGCGTATCGGTGACCCATTGATAGTTTTTCAAAAAGTTTAGGACGCTTTCAAACACGTTGGTAAAAAACTGTGCCATCGAGATCACCCACTTTCCCTTTTGTCCTTTATATCCATTTTCATTTTACCATAGAATCCTCACTTTTCAAGGCTTTCTTAAAATTTTTATCAACATTTTATGCAACGTATCCACATCGTGCCGTGTATTAAATGCAGAAAGGGACATTCGCACCGTTCCGTTCGGCAACGTTTTGTTATGTGCATGAGCCGAAGGTGCACAATGCAAGCCTGCACGAACGGCTATTCCTTCTTGCGATAACAAAAACGCCGTTTCTTCTGCGCTTTTCCCCTCCAAATTAAAAGAGAGCAACGAACCACCGTGTTTCGGCAGATCACCATACAACCGAACGTGCGGTGTGTTGGCCGCCAACGAATAAAAGTGGTGCAACAACATAGTTTCGTATCGTTCGATCGTTGCTCTCCCCCGCTCCTTCACCCACAAAACGCCGGCTCGCAGAGCGACAATACCGGGAACGTTGAGCGTACCGCTTTCCAAGCGTTCGGGCAGCGCCGTCGGCTGCGTTTTCTCAAGCGACGCCGTTCCCGTTCCGCCTTGTAAAATTGTTTGCAACGGGATCTCACTTTTACTGATCAATACCCCCGTTCCCATCGGTCCGTACAAGCCTTTATGCCCCGGAAGACACAAAAAGTCGATATTATCCCGCCGCATATGAATTGGCAAATGTCCGCCGCTTTGTGCGGCATCCACCGCAAACGGGATGCCGTATCGATGAGCCAACGCTCCCAACTCACGAATCGGCAATACGTTGCCAAACACATTGGATGCATGGGTGCAAAGCAACAATTTTGTTTGCGGACAAATGGCGCGCCTGAAGTTTTCGACCGTCTTTTGCGGATCGTTTTCGCACACATGGGCGGTCGTATACGTTACCCCGTATTCGGCGAGCGCATGCAGGGGGCGTATAACGGCATTATGCTCCATATCCGACACGACGGCATGTCCACCGCCCAAAAGAAGTCCTTTGATCACCATATTTAACGACATGGTGCAATTCGCGGTGAATATCACCTGTGCGGGATCGTCGGCGCCAAAAAACTCTGCCAGTGTTTCACGGCACAAATAGACCTCTTTTGCCGTTTCCATCGCCATGGTGTGCCCACCGCGACCGGGATTCGCCCCGAACCGAACCAATGATTTTGCCATCGCATTCACAACCGACGGTGGTTTGGGCCACGTAGTGGCCGCGTTATCCAAATAAATCATCGCTCTTTCCCACCGTCTTTCAACCGAAATCCGGCGGATCGCAACATATCGACTGCACGCTTTCCGTCTCCGTTTACCACCAATTGATAACCGCATCCGTTTTGATCGTCCATATGAAACGACCGCTGTATATACACCGACACACCGTGCCGTTCCAACAATTCTTTACCGCGCATCGCGTTGGTGATTGAACTGACGGGAATCGTTGTTTGCTTCATACTATCACCTCACATCATTACCAATGTATGCGTATTTCCTGTAAAGGTACTCGCGATTTTTCTTGATTTTCGTCGCAAAAACGAGTATACTGAGCGGTGAGGTGAATCAATTATGGCTCTTCACGAAAAATCGAAACGGGAAATCACCAAACCGACGCTTTTTATTGCGGTATTTCCCGTGATGATGATCTACTATGAGATCATTTTATCTCTTTCCACGTCCGGTTCCTTCCTTTCGTGGGGAACTGTTTTTACCATCCTGTTTTCCATCGCTTACGGCAGTATTGGGTATCTGCTTTGCACCATTTCCAAAAACCGTTTGTTTAACCGCATTCTGGCCTCCGCCCTCATCTTGGTCGTTGCCATACCGTTTTTGGTGGAATATTTTATGCATCGGCAATTTAAAATTTTTTACGACCTACAAACCACCCTGGGCGGCGCGGCCGATGCCGTGAGCGGTTTTTCGCACGAGATTGTCAACATGGTCTTTTCGTGGGACGGTATTTTCAAAATCGTGTTGTACATACTCCCCTTTGTTTTGTTTCTCATTTTCGGCGACCGTTTGTTGCCGAAAAACCCCGTCAATGCGTTACACCGTGTCGTCGTGGGCGGCTGCGCCGTGGTGTTGTATTTACTCAACCTATTGTTCATTTCCTTGAGCCCCGTATACGCCGCCGTTTATCATCAAGAATACAATTTTCAATCAGCCGTTTCCTCTTTTGGTCTGGTTACCGGATTGCAATTGGATCTTCAGCATTTAATTTTTGACGAAGAAGATTCCTTCGAAACCAATGCCCCGCCTACCGATATCACCACGACCCTCCCCTCCGATGATCTGCCGGAAGAACCCGTGGTGTACACCCCCAACGAGCGTCCCTTGGATCTCAGCGAAACAAATGGCAAGATTGGGGAACTGAACGAATACGTCGCCTCACTGACCCCCTCTCTCAAGAACGAATACACCGGCCTGTTTAAAGGCAAAAATCTAATTATGATCTCCGCCGAAGCATTTACCGCTGAGGTGATCGACCCTGTTTTGACCCCCACGCTTTACCGTATGGCGACCAAGGGTATCAACTTCACCGATTATTATCAACCCGCCAGCGCCGGGACCACCGGCGGTGAATATCAAAATATTTTCGGTATGCTTCCCACCGCGGGCGGCAAATCGTTCAAATCCACCACCGATCATCTCAACTACTTCACCATCGGCAGTCAACTGAATCGTGAGGGATACTACGGCAAGGCCTTTCACAACAATTCCTACACCTATTACAGCCGCCATCTGACCCACGTCAACTTGGGGTATTCCGACGGATTTATGGGTTGGGGAAACGGTATGGAAAACCTCATTACCAAGCAATGGCCGCAAAGCGACGACGAGATGATCAACGCGACCTTTGCCACCTACGTTGACAAGCAACCTTTCAACGTCTACTATATGAGTGTCAGCGGCCACAGCGGTTACTCCCGCTCCGGAAACGCCATGACGAAAAAGCACTGGGATCGCGTGACGCATCTTTCGTATTCCGACCCTGTGAAAGGGTATTTGGCCGCCAACTTGGATCTGGAAGACGCGATGCGCCATCTTCTCTCCCAATTGGAAACCGCCGGCATTGCCGACGATACGGTTATTTGCATTTCGGCCGACCATTTCCCCTACGGGTTGGACAGCGATGCCAACCTCGGCAATATGCCGTACTTGTCGGAATTGTACGGCTATCCGGTCAAGAACTATATGCAACGCGACCATTCGCGCCTCATCTTGTGGTGCGGCTCTTTGGAAGAGGAAGAACCGATTATTGTCGATACTCCTACCACCAGCCTGGACATTTTGCCGACCCTTTCCAATCTGTTCGGCACCGCATTTGACTCCCGCTTAATGCCGGGTCGCGATGTGTTCTCTGATGCCATGCCGTTGGCCTTTAACCTCAATTACGATTGGAAGACCGAATACGGCACCTATATTTCCTCGACGGGAACGTTCACGCCCGTGGACGAAACGGTCGAACTTTCCGAAGACTATATCGCCTCCATCAAAAAGATCGTTCGCAACAAGATCCGCTATTGCAGCGGGGTATTGGAAACTGATTATTTCCGTCACCTGTTTGAAGAATAATGTCAACAGCCGTTCATCAAGTCACGATGAGCGGCTGTTTTCTTTCGGATTTCGCATTGACAGAGAGGATAAAAAAGAGTAATATAAAGGATGAGTTATCATTTTCAGAAAGAGGAATAGCCGCTATGGGCCTTTTTTCCAAAAAGAAAAAACAAGCGTTACCGGATATGAGCCACGTGGACGGCAAGCACATTTCGTATGCCGTACGACGCGATCCCGAGGGTGAAGTCATCATTGGAAAAGACGGCCGTATTTGCGCCGCTACCGAATTGTTGGAACTGCGTTTTACTGATGGAAGTGTGCCGTTTGTTTGTCCGGTTGCCACCGTACAATGCGGCGAATTGATGAGCCGTAACGGTGTACTCATCACCGGTGACGATCAAATTACCGGGCGCCGCGTTGCGGTTGTTGCCTATTACAAATACTATCGTTAATCGTGGAGGATATAATGGTGAAGATCGTTCGTTTTCTTACCCTGTTATCATTGTTTGCCTTGTTGTTGGCATCCTTTTCGGTGTGTGCCGAACCTGCCGACACCGAAACAGAAATACAAGAATTGCCGTTGGTTACGGAAGCAAATACCATTCCCGACAGCGTGTATTATTACAACAACACCAACCAATACACCAAGCAAAATCTGCGCCCCACGCAGACGGTTTTCGCTTGGGAGAACGGTCGCAACGGGGCGGCCGCGTTGCGCCTAAACGGTCAAAAACAATATTTGCGTCTGCGCACCTCGGTGTTGAACGAGCTGGATGCTTTTACCCTGTCGACGTGGGTCAATTGGGGCGGAAACGTTACCGACTCCTCCCCCGAAAGTCAACCTTTTTTCACTTTTTTCTCCAATCAATACAGTTATCTTGCGGTTTTTATGCACGCGGCTGATCCCGAATCGGGTCTGGACGGTCCTTGCATCAAATGGGCCGCGCCCAATACCGATCCGCAGGTGATCTTTCACCCCGTTGAAGAAGGTACCACCTTTGCGTTCCCTCGCAACGAATGGCATCACCTTGCCGTATCACTTTCAGAGACCAACGTCGTGATGTATGTTGACGGCGTCCCTTATTTGCGTGCCGACGTGCAATTGGATTTCGCCAAAATACGTCCTCCCAAACTGTATATTGGTTCCGGTTTCGGTACCGAACCGACCTTGAATGCGGCTTTACAAGGTGCCTCCCTGTACACCGGTGTCTTGACCGATACACAAGTGTTGGCACTGGCAAACGACGCCGATCCGCTTGGAGATTCTTCCACCACCCCCACAACGCAATCGTTGGCCACGCGTCCCAACAGCACCACTTCCACCGTCGTGCACAAAGATATTGGTACCAACCGCGTGTTCGGCCTTCCGCTCAGCCTGGTGATTACGATGGGAGCCTTTATTCTGCTGATTGTTATCTTGTCCATCACCTTTAGTGTTCGCAACGCTTCTTCCCGCACAACCGACACATCTTCACAAGACGAGGAGGGATCCACCGTATGAAATACGTAATCTCACTTCTGCTCGGCGTTATTCTCCTCTCGTCGGTCGTTTTCGCTGCTCCCGCTGCGGATCAAGTAATCAAACTTACCGCTACGAATGACGTGCTTTCTTTTGTGGCTACCGAGCCCACTACTTTTTGGGAATCCCCCACCTTGCGTAACGGCGAAACCGCCGTTACCACGGGAACGTTGACCCTTGTCAACGACACCGACATCACGCGGGATATTTATTTTGACTGCGTCAAATTCCCTTACCAAGACGAACATGCATTGGCGTATTTAAATCATTTGTTTATCACCGTTAATGAAGGAGAAACGGTTCTTTACGACGGCGCTTACAGTTGTATCAACAATGAAAACGTCAAACCGAAGCTGGGGGCCGTCCTCGCCCCCCACGCGTCGTGTTCTTACACCATCACGTTGCGCTGTGATTACACGTACGTCGAAGCGGAAGAGCCGGACCGCGAGATTTTAGAGTGGATCTTCGGCGTGCAAGCACAGCCAACCTCTGACTTTATCAACGATGACGAGCCGTCGATCGCCCCATCCCCGTTATTCGACCCCTTGTTTGTTGTGTGGCCGATTGCCTTGGTAATTGCCGCCATCCTGTTCGTCGTTGTTTCCCGCTCCAAACAATAAAAAGGAAATCCCCGTAACGCACACGCGTTACGGGGATTTTTTGTTTTATTCGTCTTGTTTAAGGGCAGCCAAACCGAGTTCTTTGAGCTGTTCATCGTCAACCGGGGACGGACACGAGGTCATCAACTCGGTCATATTCTGCACTTTGGGATACGCCACCACATCACGAAGCGTGGACGCACCGATCATCTGCATCACCAAGCGGTCAAGGCCGAGTGCCATACCGCCGTGAGGCGGTGCACCGTAGCGGAATGCATCCAAGAGATAACCGAATTTGGCATACGCCACTTCGTCCGAAAGGCCGAGCGAACGGAACATATGCTGTTGCAGTTCGGGATCGGTGATGCGAATGGAACCGCTGGCCAATTCAATGCCGTTAAGCACCAAGTCGTACGCCTTAGCAAACACCTTGCCGGGATCGGTATCCAAATACGGGATGCATTCGTCAAGCGGCGAAGTGAACGGATGATGCATTGCATCCCAACTCTCGGTTTCGGGATTCCACTCGAAGAACGGGAATTGGGTAATCCACAAAAGATTAAATCCTTCGCGCTTGATATTCAAACGATCGGCCACCTCCAAGCGGAGAGCACCCAAAATGGAAAGAACCAAACGACTGTCGGTATCCGCGATAATCAACACAGCGTCGCCTTGTTCGGCACCCACTTTTTGGAGAAGCGCGGTCATTTCATCCTCGGACAAGAATTTGCCGAACGAAGACGCGATACCATCCGCCGTCCAGCGCACCCAGGCCAAACCTTTGGCGCCGATGCCTTTGGCATGCTCGGTCAATTTATCGATCTCTTTACGAGAAAGGGTGGTAACCGCATTTTTCGCCACAATGGCGCGAACCGAACCGCCGCCTTCAATGGCTGAGGTGAACACGCCGAAACCGCAACCGCGCACGGTATCGGTAACGTCGCACAATTCCATACCGAAACGCGTATCGGGTTTATCGGAACCGAAGCGTTCCATCGCTTCGGTATAGGTCATGCGGGGCAACGGCATCGGCAGATCCACATCCAAAATCTCTTTGAAAATGTGTTTCATATAGCCTTCGCCGATGGCGAGCACATCTTCCACGTCCACGAACGACATTTCCATATCGATCTGCGTAAATTCGGGTTGACGGTCAGCACGCAAGTCCTCATCGCGGAAACAACGCGCCAACTGAATATAGCGGTCAAAACCCGCCACCATCGACAACTGTTTGTACAACTGCGGCGATTGCGGCAACGCGTAAAAATCGCCTTTGTGCACACGAGAAGGCACCAAGAAGTCACGTGCACCCTCGGGCGTAGAACGCACCAAAATAGGGGTTTCGAGTTCAATGAACCCTTGCTCGTCAAAGTAGTCCCGCGTTGCCTTTGCAATGCGGTGACGTAAAATCAAATTGCGTTGCAGGTCGGGACGGCGCAGATCCAAATAGCGATATTTGAGACGCATCGCCTCGGCGGTGTTGGAGTTTTCCACAATTTCAAACGGAGGCGTTTCCGCCTTGTTCAAAATACGCAGTTCCGTCACAAAGATTTCCACTTCACCGGTGGGGATTTCGTTGTTGATGGAGGAACGCACGCGCACTTCACCCGTTGCCGCCAGGACGTATTCGCCGCGCACAGCAAAAGCCTTTTCAAAAATATCACGTGCCGTGTTATCGTCGAACGCCAATTGCACGATACCCGTGCGGTCACGCAGATCAATAAAGATCAGTTGTCCGAGGTCGCGTTGACGTTGCACCCAACCAAACACGGTCGCGGTCTCCCCCGCGTGTTCACGACGGAATTCACCGCAATAGCGTGTCCGTTTCATTCCTTGAACCGTTTCCATTATCCGTTTTCCTCCATACTTTCGCTGAGAAGTTGCGTCATGGCCGCCATTTGGCGATCCAACGACTTATTGTATAACACGGTGTATAAGCTTTCGTCCAAATCAATTTCGGTCAACTCACCGGTTTGCATATCTTTGAGGTTTGCTTTGCCGCTTTCAAGTTCGTTGTCCCCCACCACAATGGTATAGAGCGCGTGAATCTTGTCGGCATATTTCATTTGCGCTTTCAGGCCGCGGCCGACCGTATCACATTCGGCCGACACACCGCCCTCACGCAACATACGCGCCAGAGCAAAACAACGGCGCGCCGCCTTGTCGCCCATCGAAGCGAAATACACGTCGCAAGTGGGAGGTTCGGGGAACTGCGCCCCCTGGGCTTTGAGCACCATCAGCAACCGTTCAAGCCCCATCGCAAAACCAAGTGCCGGCAGCGACGGGCCACCCATTTCCTGCGCCAATCCGTCGTAACGACCGCCGCCGCACAAGACGGCTTGCGCGCCGAGCGAATCGGACACCAATTCGAACACCGTGCGGGTGTAATAGTCCAACCCGCGAACAATGTGGGGATCCAATGTGAACGGGATCTCTGCCTCAGTCAAATAGGATTGCACCGCCGCATAATGTTCAGCACAATCGTCACACAAATAATCGGTGATCACGGGAGCCTTGGCGGCAATTTCGGAACACACGGGCGATTTGCAGTCCAAAATACGCATCGGGTTGCGTTCCAGACGACCGCGACAAGTTTCGCACAAAGTTTCTTCGTGTTCGGCAAAATACGCTTTGAGCGCCTTATGATATTCCGCACGACAAGTGGGACAACCGATCGAGTTGATGTGCAACGACACACCCTCAACCGAGAGTGCTTTGAGCACTGCCATCGCAAGCGCGATCATTTCCGCGTCCGCCATCGGCGAAGCGGCACCGTAGCATTCCACACCGAATTGGTGGAATTCGCGCAAACGACCCGCTTGCGGTTTTTCGTAACGGTAACACGAGGTGTTGTACGCTACCTTAACGGGCATCACTTCGTTGTGCAGACCGTGTTCCAACAACAACCGCATCGCACCGGCAGTGCCTTCGGGGCGCAAAGTGATGGAACGGCCGCCTTTATCGTCAAAGGTGTACATTTCTTTTTGCACCACGTCGGTGGTTTCGCCGACCGAACGTTGAAACAACTCGGTATGCTCAAAAACAGGGGTGCGGATCTCACGATAGCCGTACTCGCGCGCCACTTGTAACGCGGTTTGTTCGATATATTGCCATTGGTAACTTTCGGCGGGCAACACGTCTTGCGTGCCGCGGATCGCTTTGGTGATAAGTGCCATGATTTCGCTTCCTTTTGTTATTTGTTGGAGGGATTGACGATGTTACGCCAATCGAGGTCACCGCGTTCCAAGCCGTGAATCAACACTTCGGCGGTGGCAATGTTGGTGGCAACGGGAATGTTGCGCATATCACACAAACGGAACATATCGTTCTCGTTCGGTTCGTGTTCTTTCACGGTCATCGGGTCACGGAAAAAGAGCAACAAGTCGATCTCGTCACACGAAATGCGCGCGGAGATCTGTTGGTCGCCGCCTTGCATACCGCTCAAATAACGGGTAATATTCAATCCGGTCGCTTCGGATACCATCTTCCCCGTTGTGCCGGTTGCACACAGATTATGACGGCTCAAAATACCGCAATAGGCAATACAAAATTGCACCATCAATTCTTTCTTCGAGTCGTGGGCGATCAACGCAATGTTCACTCTTACCATCTCCTTTGTTTTATGTTATTTTGATTTAGGATTGCATTTTTTTAAGAGGCGCCAATGCAACGGTTTCACCCGACAAACGGGCGGCGATGTTGGCAAAACAAACGGCGGCATAACTCTCGCTCGGCAACGGTTTTCCGTAAGCGTTGGCAACGGATACCATTTCGTCCTCCGGCAAGACACCGATCAATTGCAACCCCGCCGTATCGATCACCTCGTCAACGTCCGGCATTTTTCCCTTTATAATGGGGTGCGGGCGCAAACGGTTAACGATCAACCGTGAAGGGATCCCTTTTTCTTCTAGCAACCGAGCCACGATCTGTGCATCCCGTGCGCAGACCATATCGGGAGTGGTCACCACCAACGCGTTGTCTGCTGCGGCAACCGCCGTTAAAAAGCCGCGACCGATACCGGCAGGACAGTCGATGATGATCTCGTCATAATACTCCGCAAAGTTGCGGCACAATTCCACCATATCGTCCGGTGTCGGCATCTGTTCCAACTCAACCGGAGCGGGAATGACGAAAACGTTGGGGCAAATGGGCGACGGATACACGGCGTGGACGGGTTGACAGTTACCGTTCAGCACGTCTGAAAGATCGTGCACCGCGCTACCGCCGATGCCGAGCATCACGTCCAAACTGCGCAAACCGGCATCCCCGTCAATCAACAAAACGCGTTTTCCGCGGTGCGCCAGGGCGCGCGCCAAACCGGCGGAAATCGTGGATTTTCCCGCTCCGCCTTTTCCCGACGTCACAACCGTAACCATCGCCTTTCCGCCTCCTTCCGCAATTTCGTACATACAGCCAATAGTATAGCATACTTTTTGCTTTATGTAAACCGATTTTTTGATGAAAATATAGAAATTTAAAGAGGAAATCCCTTGCTTTTTTAAAAAAAGAATGGTAATATAGTCGGGTGAAAAGCCTTGACGGAGAAAAGTACGTTTTGTTTGAACTCGACAGAGAGGGTCGCCATCGGCTGAAAACGACCCGTGATCTCGGCAAAACGGAAGTTCACTCCCGAGCCGCGATGCTGAACCCTTTGAACTCCAAAGGCGGTAGGTTTCGCCGTTTGACCTCGTTATCGGTCGTAAAGTGCCCGCTGCTTGGCGGGAATGTGGGTGGTACCACGGAGAACGTATCTTCGTCCCTTATGCAGGGACGAGGATTTTTTTATTTAGGAGGAAGACTATGAAAGCACAAGTCGAATCGCTGCGCACCGCTGCTCTCGGTGCCTTGGCCGAACTCGAAACCTTAAAAGAGTTGGAAGAATTTCGCGTTCGCTATCTCGGTAAAAAAGGCGAAGTCACCGCGTTGCTGCGCGGTATGGGCGCCGTCCCCGCCGAAGAACGCCCCGCGATGGGTCAACTCATCAACCAACTGCGCAGTGAATTGGAAAGCGCTCTTGAGGCCAAAGAGACCGCCCTTTCTTCTCTGCAAAAAGCCGCACAACTGAAAGCGGAAACCCTGGACGTCACGATGCCCGGCAAAGCCCAAACGACGGGCGGTCTGCATCCGCTCAATATTGTGTTGGCCGACCTCATTGATATTTTCCAATCCATGGGATTTGACGTGGTAGACGGCCCCGAAGTGGAAACCGATCACTACTGCTTTGAAGCGCTCAACGTGCCGAAAGATCACCCGGCTCGCGATATGCAAGACACCTTCTACTTGGGTGAAAACCTCTTGCTTCGCACCCAAACGTCGGCGGCACAGATCCGCACGATGGAGCAACGCAAACCGCCCATCCGCATCATCTGCCCCGGTCGCGTGTTCCGTGCCGATGAAGTGGATGCGACCCACTCCCCTGTTTTCCATCAGGTGGAAGGCTTGGTCGTGGACAAAAATATCACCATGTGCGACCTGAAAGGCGTGCTGGAACAGTTTGCCCACGAGATCTACGGACCTGACACAAAGGTGCGGTTCCGTCCCTCCTTCTTCCCGTTCACCGAACCGAGCGTGGAAGTGGACGTTTCCTGTTCCGCTTGCGGCGGCACCGGTTGCCGTGTCTGCAAGGGCAACGGCTGGATCGAAATTTTAGGTGCCGGTATGGTGCATCCGAACGTGCTTGCCGGCTGTGGCATCGACCCCGAGGTATATTCGGGTTTTGCGTTCGGTATCGGTCTTGACCGTTTGACCACCACACGCTATAAGATCAGCGACATCCGTTTGCTGTTTGAAAACGACCAACGCTTTTTAGAGCAATTCAACGGTTAACGGAAAGGAGAGACAACCATGAAAGTATCGTTAAATTGGCTGAAACGCTATGTAGATATCCCCGTTTCGTTGCAAGAATTGTGTGACAAAATGACCCTCAGCGGTTTTGAAGTAGACGGTGTGGAAGATCTGTCCGCTACCATGAACAACGTGGTGGCCGCCCGTATTTTGAAGCTCGAAAAGCATCCCGATGCCGACAAGTTACAGATTTGTCAAATGGATGTCGGCGCCGAAGAACCCGTGCAGATCATCACGGGTGCCCAAAACGTGTTTGAAGGTGCGCTTGTTCCCGCCGCATTGCACGATTCGCATCTGCCGAACGGCATGCACATCAAAAAAGGCAAACTGCGCGGTCTTCCCTCCAATGGTATGCTGTGTTCGGGTGAGGAACTGTGCCTTAAAGAAGCCGATTATCCCGGTGCCGAGGAATACGGCATTTTGATTTTGAAGGAAGACTATCCCGTCGGCACCGATATGCGCGACGTGTTGCATCTCAATGACGTCATCATTGATTTCAGCATCACCAGCAACCGTCCCGATTGCCAAAGCATGCTCGGCATCGCTCGCGAAGTGGCGGTCGTGTTGGGGCAAGAATTCCGCGCCCCCGTTCCCGCTTACAAAACCGTCGGCGGCGATATTCACGATCACATTGCCATCACGGTGAAAGACTACGATCTTTGCCCGCGATATATGGGTCGTATTGTGCGCAACCTGCGCATTGCTCCCTCGCCCGACTGGATGAAAGACTGCCTCAAAGCCGCCGGTATGCGCCCCATCAACAACATCGTGGACATCACCAACTTTGTCATGCTCGAAACCGGTCATCCGATGCACGCATTTGACCTGCGCGACATCGCCGGCAAACAAATCATCGTACGCCGTGCCGCCGAAAACGAACCCATTACGACGCTCGACGGCAAAGATCATACGCTCAACTCCGATATGTTGGTGATTGCCGACGCCGATGCGCCCTCCTGCCTTGCGGGTATTATGGGCGGTCTCAACAGCGAAATTAAAGACGACACCACCGATCTTCTGTTTGAATGCGCCAAATTCCGCCGTGACAGCGTGCGCCGCACCGCGCGCACGCTCGGTATGCGCACCGAATCGTCCGCACGCTTCGAAAAAGGCGTGGACACGCGCGGCACCGAATACGCGATGAATCGCGCGTTGCAACTCATCGACGAGTTGGATGCCGGTGACATCATTGACGGCGTGATCGACTGTCACGAGGAACTGCCCACCGACCGCGTTTTGCGTGTAAAGGCGGATGCCATTACTGCGTTGTTGGGCGTAGAGATCCCGACCGATACGATGGTGGATATCCTCAACCGTTTGGAGATCGTGACCGTGCGCGAGGGCGATGAGCTCGTCTGTACCGTCCCCTCTTTCCGTGACGACATTGAAGGTCGTGCCGATCTGGCCGAAGAAGTGATGCGTATTTACGGATACGACCACATTGTGGCCACCCCGATGAACGGTTCCATCATTCGCGGCAAGAAATTGCCCGAGCGTGTTCACACCGATACCTTGAAGGCAACACTGATCGCACAAGGCATGCGCGAGATCAGCACCTATTCGTTCATCAGTGCCAAAGCCGCCGACTCGCTGCGTCTGGCTGACGATGACGCCCGTCGCGAAGCGGTCACCTTGCTCAATCCGCTCGGCGAAGAATATTCCACCATGCGCACGCAATTGGTATCGAGTATGTTGACGGTGCTGGCCACCAACTACAACCGCAAAAATACGGCGGTGCGCTTCTTTGAAGTGAGCAAATTGTTTGTTCCCAAAGCGCTCCCGCTGACCGAACAACCCGAAGAAATCCCGGCATTGTCACTCGGCTTGTACGGCGACACAGAAGATTTCTTCACGTTAAAAGGTATTGTGGAAACCATGATGCAACGCTTTGCGGTTCGCGCCGAATACGTGCGCAGTGAAGAGCCGTTCTTGCATCCCGGCCGTCAAGCCGCCATCGTGGTAAACGGCAACGTCATCGGTACGTTCGGTGAAGTTCACCCCGACGTAGCTGAAGAATACGGACTTGGCGTGCGCACCTACGTGGCGCAACTGACCACCGCCGCCTTGTTCGCCGCCTTGGCCAACACCCACACGCTGTACAAACCGCTCCCCCGTTTCCCCGCTGTGGAACGCGACTTGGCGCTTTTGTGCGACGAAGCGTTGCCGGTGGCCGAGATTGAGAAAATCATTCGCCGCGCAGGCGGTCAACTGCTCGAAAGCGTGAAGTTGTTCGACGTGTATCAGGGTGCCCAAATTGCGGCCGGCAAAAAGAGCGTGGCGTTCAGCCTGTATTTCCGCGGCAAGGATGCAACCTTATCCGATGCGGACATCGACCCCGTTCTCGCCAACATCTTCAAAAAGCTGAGCGAAAACGGTTGTATTTTGCGTTCGTAAAATACCCTCTTGAAATTTTTGCAAAAATAACATATACTATTGGTATCTGTAGTTTAGGAGGAATCCGAAATGTTGGATAAAACCATGACCTTTTCCCTGAACGGTGACAAAGATCAACAAATGAAACAGGTTCTCACCGCCGTTTACGATGCATTGCGTGAAAAGGGTTACAATCCGATCAATCAGATTGTGGGATACATTCTCTCGGAAGATCCCACGTATATCACCACCCACAACAATGCCCGCAGCCTGATCCGTAAAGTGGATCGGGACGAGTTGTTGCGCGCGATGGTTCGCTCCTATCTCAACGAATAATCAGAAAGAGGGTTGCCCCATGGCTGAAGCCGAAACCATTTTGACCTATAAAGGAAAACCGCTGGTTCGCAGCGGCAATATGCTGTACTACGGCGATATGTCCGAAAAATGCGTGGTCGTGTTGCAGATTCTGTCGTCCAAGACAGTCGGCGATATGACGGTGGCTGACAAAGTGCAAGTACAGTTGCTCTCCACCGACCCCGAGATCCGTATGAAAGACCGTATTCTCAAAAAGAGCGAAAAGATTGGTCTTTACAACGCGATGGATATCGGTAGCATTTGGCTGGAACGCACGCTTAACAGTTAACAAAAACCCCGCTTGTCGATTGACAAGCGGGGTTTTATCATTTGAAATAGATATCGTACCAAACGAGGAACATATACACCGTCCAAATTTTGCGGCTGTTGTCCTTTTTGCCGTTGTAATGTTCGTCCAAGAAGCGAACCAGCACGTCGGTGTTGAAGAACTGCTGTGCCGTTTCGCCGCAAAAGGCGGCTTTGACCTTGTTGTAATACTCCTCTTTGCGCAACCAAATGCGCACCGGAACGGGGAAGCCGAGTTTGGGACGTTTGGTGTCTTTGGTGGGCATATGCCGCTCGGCCGCCAAGCGAAGCGCGCGTTTGGTAGTACCGTCACAAATGCGCAGTTTGGCGGGGATCTTTGCCGCTACGCCAAACACCTCTTTGTCCAAGAACGGCACGCGCAATTCCAACGAATGTGCCATACTCATACGGTCGGCTTTCAGGAGGATATCCCCCACCATCCAACGGTTGATGTCGAGATATTGCATCCGCGTCACGTCGTCCAGTCCCTCGCAACGCGCATACCACTCTTTGGTGTGATCCGACGGGTTGGTGGCGGGAATGGTTTTGAGCAACTTCGCTTTTTCTTTTTGGTTGAACATATACGCGTTGCCGATAAACCGTTCTTCCACCGTTTTGGAACCGCGCACCAAGAACGATTTGCCCTTGAAATCAAACGGAATTGCCCCCACGCACGCCGCCACCGCTTTGCGCAACACACGCGGCAGTTTTTGATAGCGCGCCAACGAGAGGGGTTCGTGATAGATGCGGTAACCGCCAAACAATTCGTCGGCACCCTCGCCCGAAAGCACCACTTTCACCTTTTCGGCCGCCAACTTGGACACGAAATACAGCGCCACGCAGGCAGGGTCGGCAAGCGGTTGGTCAAGCATATATTGCACCTTGGGAAGTGCCTCCCAATACTCTTCTTCGCTAATGATGTGGCTGTGGTGCTCGATGCCCACTTCCCGCGCCAAATCGGCCGCAAAGGCGGTTTCGTTGTAATGTTGTCCGTTATCGAAGCCGACGGTAAAGGCCTTTTGTCCGCCAAAATACGAGGCAACAAAGCAGGAATCCACGCCGCCCGAAAGGAAACATCCCACTTCCACGTCGCTGATACGGTGCGCCTCCACCGAATCGGTGAACACGGCGTCAATGGCATCCACCGCTTCCGCCATTGTCATCGTCTCGTCGGGCTCGAAAACAGCTTCCCAATAGCGGGTCTCCTCCACCTTGCCGTCACGGTAACGCAGATAGTGACCGGGTTGCAGACAGTACAGGTTTTTGAAAAACGTTTCTCGCGGCAACGAATATTGATAGGATAAGTAATTGTCGAGCGCCGCTTCATTAAATTCTTTGACAAAGTCGGGATGCTTCAATATACATTTGATCTCCGACGCAAAGATCAGGCGCCCGTCGGGCAACACCGTGTAGTGCATCGGTTTGATACCGAAAAAGTCACGCGCTAAGAACAATTCCTTCGTCTGCTTGTCCCACACGGCGAACGCAAACATACCGCGCAAACGCGAGAGCAGATCGGCGCCCCACTGCTCGTATCCGTGGAGCAACACTTCACTGTCGGTATGGGTTTTGAAGGTGTGCCCTGCCTTGAGTAA
>JAFSFY010000058.1 GCA_017434985.1 Clostridia bacterium
GAAAGGCCGTTAAGAAAACGCCGCAGTGTCGGCGTTTTTAGGCCGTCGCGTTGTACCGCCCTTAAGCACAGTACCGAAATTCATAGACGAGAACCAACTGCCGCACTGCACAATATACTCCGGGCGGGCCACGAAAAAAGTCACTTTTGTCTACCGACATAGGTGACTTTTTTCAATGATATCCGTTCCTGTCGGAACGGGTGATATATCTTCGATATGATATCGCTCTTCGAGCGACGATATATGCCTGCGGCATATGAAGGAACGGATATTATATCATACTTGCGTAGCAAGTATATCATACGGCATAGCCGTATATCATATCGCGTCAGCGATATATCATTGAAAATGTAACATTTTATGATAAAATACCGATGAAAGAAGGTGTATTTATGTCCGAAAACAAATTACTTGACTTATCTTTTGAGTTTGCTGTTGCTATCGTTGCATCTCATCACACCTTTAGTTGTGCATAAAAAAACCTTTCGCAATGATGATATACACGGCTTTGCCGTGATAAAATATGTAGTCGCATCGCTGATGAACAATGAATAATTGATTTAATTTACAGTTTCTGCTATAATATTCTAAAAGGCAAAGAAAGAGAGTAATTGTTTTGGTTTATTTGAAAAAGTTATCAAAAAATGATGATATTAAAATATATAATATGTTGCAAGAAATTGATGCTAATGACAATGGCTTTCACAATAAAGTTTTCGGTATGGATTTTCAGCAATACAAAAAGTGGTTAGAAAATGAATATGCTGTTGATAATGGCAAATTAGAAGATTGGATGGTGCCACAAACTTCCTTTTGGATGTATGATGGTAATGAGCCGATAGGATATGGAAGAATACGGCATTATTTGAATGATAACTTAAAAAATACCAGTGGTCACATAGGATATGCCATTAGAAAGTCTAAGCGTGGACAAGGATATGGGAATAAAATATTAAGACTTCTCATTAGCGAATGTATGAAACTCGAAATCAATCAAATACAAATTGCAGCAAATAAAAACAATATACTATCAAACAAAGTTATATTAAAAAACGGTGGAGTACTCTTCAAGGAAAATAAAGAGAAAAACTTTTACCATATTGATTGCAAAAATATGTAGTGGTTCGAACACATAGGTTAAAATTTCAAAAGGGTTCGAATTTGTGCTCTCTTTCCAAAAACAAAAGCACATCACTTTGCGGTGATGTGTTTTTGTTTTCGCACGGAGGGGAATTTCGGTATTCCTTGGCATTCGTCTTGCTTTTTAGAGTTATGCAACATATAATAAGCACATACCCCACCGCAAAGGAGATCTCATAATGCCTTGGTATGACGAAGCTGTTTTTTATCATATTTATCCCCTTGGAATGACGGGGGCGCCCAAACAAAATCCGTACGGTGAACCCGTGCATCGTCTCAACACGTTGCTCTCCTGGATCTCGCACATCAAAGCGATCGGTTGCAACGCGCTGTATATCGGTCCGTTGTTCGAGTCGGTCGGACACGGATACGAAACCACCGACTACAAAAAATTGGATAGCCGCCTTGGCACCAACGACGATCTGAAACGATTCGTGGCAGCCTGCCACGAGCAGGGGATCCGCGTGATTTTGGACGGCGTGTTCAATCACACGGGGCGCGATTTTTTCGCGTTTCAGGATATCAAATGCAATCGCGAACAATCCCCCTACAAGGATTGGTATTGCAACGTAAACTTTGGGGGGAACAACACGTATAACGACGGGTTTTCGTATGAAAATTGGGGCGGTTACGATCTGCTGGCCAAGTTAAACCAACACAATCCCGCCGTGAAAGACTACATCTGCGACGTGGTGCGATTTTGGGTAAGCGAATTTGACATCGACGGTATTCGCTTGGATGCCGCCGACGTGATGGATTTTGACTATATGCAAACCTTACGCCGTGTGGCAGATGAGGTAAAAGCGGATTTTTGGTTGATGGGTGAAGTGATCCACGGCAACTATGCGCGGTGGGCCAACGAGGGTACACTGCACTCGGTCACCAACTATATGCTCCACAAAGCACTCTACTCCGCCCACAACGACCACAACTATTTTGAGATCGCACACACGGTCAAATACGTCAGCGATATGGTGGGCAGTCGCCTAAACTTATATACGTTTGTGGACAACCACGACGTGGAGCGCATTTACACCAAACTGACGAACAAAGCACACTATCTGCCGGTACACGTATTGCTTTACACCCTGCCCGGCATCCCCTCCATTTACTATGGATCGGAATTCGGCATTGAGGGCAAAAAGGAACGTTCTTCCGACGATTCGTTGCGCCCCGCCTTGTCATACGACGATTATCAGGATGCCGCAAACACCAACCCGTACACCAAATTGATCGCCGCGCTCGGCAGATTACGCCGAGACAATCCCATTCTTTGGTACGGCGAATATCGGGAACTCGCGCTACAAACCACGCACTACGCCTTCGCGCGAACGCTGAACGGACAATCGGTGATCGTGACGGTCAACAACGCGGATCACGAAACGGATATGCTCCTTTCGTGCGGCGCATCGGGCGACTACGTCGGCGCATTGTCGGGTAAGCGGATACATGCGGAAAACGGGCAACTGTCGGTACATCTCGCGGCAAACGGCGGCGACGTGTGGTTGCCCGCCGACCGCGGTGAACAGCCGCGGGAAACGGTAACGTTTGAACCCGCCCCGCCGCCCGCGGCACAAGAACCGCCTGCACCCGTGCAAGAAGCACCAACACCCGTTGTCGTCGCGCCGAACCTCAATAAGCCGTACGAAGACATGACGGTAGCGGAACTTCAGGAAGCGATTTTGGAAAAGATGCGGCAAAACGGCCCCGTGACCGACTATATGATCGGCACGGTTCGCGAAAACACGCATCACGGTTCCTTGGTGACTTGGGCCCGAAGTTTCGGTTGACCTTGCAATGTGAAAAAAATAATGCTATACTGATGTCGAACCGTTTGTGAGGAGGAATTTTCATGGTTAAGCATATCATTTTATGGAAATTGAAGGACGAGTATAACACCCCTGAAATTAAGCAAAATATGAAAACGGGGTTGGAAGCGTTGGTGGGGGTCGTGCCCGGCCTTTTGGAAATGAAGATCGAGATCGCGCCGTTGCCGAAATCCAATGCCGACGTACTTCTTTACTCGGTTTTAGAGAGCGAAGAGGCGTTGCAAAACTACGCCGTACACCCTGCACACGTGAAGGCCGCCAACGAACTGCTGCGCCCCTTTGCCGACAGCCGTATGTGCATGGATTTTGAAGTCGAATAACTCGTATCAAAAGTCGTTTTGCCACTGCAAAACGACTTTTTGTTGCTTTTTGGCATATCGCGTGGTATGATATACTCGTTTGTTAGTAATGTGGAAGTATAGGAGGTGGCAGTTTGAGCACAAACGGCAAACGCTTGCTTATTTTGGCTGTACTTTGTCTTGGGTTGATTGCAGCGGGGTTTACGGCGGATGAGACGGTTATCCCCACGTTTTCCGACAACGCGGTAACCACGACTGTAAACACAACCACCACAACGACCATCACGACCACAACCGCGACGACTACAACCGCTTCGACTACCACGACCACGATCCCCGCCACCACAACAACGAAACGAACGACCACCACAACCAACGTAACCACCACGACAACGGCTGCCACGACAACGACCGCATTATCGGTAGCGGCACCCCTTGCCACTACCAGCACTACCGCTACCACAGTCACCCATCAAGCGGAAAACAACACGTCGGTGACGACCAAAGCCTTATCGGAAACGCTTGATCCCACGTATAAGCGGTTGCTGCTTGTCAACGCTGACCATCCCTTGCCCTCCGATTTTGACAATACGGCCGATCTTGTGACCATTGAAAAGGAATATTTGAACGGTAGTTTGAACAAAATTGACGGAGGGGTATATCCCTATTTGATGGCGTTGCTGACCGATGCACGGGCGCAAGGCGTGTCGTTATACGTTCGCTCGCCCTATCGCTCTTATGCGACACAAGAAATGCTGTTCAATAACAAAGTGAAAAAAGTAATTGCCGCCGGCACCCCTGCCGACGAGGCGGAAGCCAAAGCGGCGCAAGCGGTCGCCAGACCCGGTACGAGCGAACATCAAACCGGCTTGGCAATCGACTTTAACGTTGCCTCCTCCACCTTCGAAAAATCCCCCGGCTTCCGTTGGATGATGGCAAACGCGGAAAACTACGGCTTTATTTTACGCTATCCCAAAAACAAGACCGACGTGACCGGCATTATGTACGAATCGTGGCATTGGCGGTTTGTCGGTATCAACGCCGCCAAAGAGATCAACGCAATGAACGTTGTATTGGAAGAATATCTTGCGGCAAAAGAATGAGGAATCTGTTTTATGGAACTGGTATTATTGACCGCACTCGGTGTCGGCGCCGCTACGGTGTTCGGCTCGCTCATCGGGTTTGCCTTTAAAAAAGCTTCGCATACGTTTTCGGACATCATTTTGTCCTTTGCCGCGGGCGTGATGTTGGCAGCCGCCGTGATCGGTTTGATCCTTCCCTCGGTGGAATACGGCGGCAAATACGGTATCCTCATCACGGTGATCGGCGTGTTTGTCGGTGCGCTGTGTTTAAATTTCATTGATAAATTGGTCCCTCACCTGCACCGCTTGATGGGTGCGGAAGAAGAAACGCATCACAATGCCAATTTGAGCAAAGTGCTGTTGTTCGTGCTGGCCATCGCCATTCACAACCTGCCCGAAGGCATTGCCGCCGGTGTCGGCTTCGGCTCCGGCAACACCTCGCAGGCCTTGATGATCGCCGGCGGTATCGCGTTGCAAAACATCCCCGAAGGTATGGTCATCATTGCCCCGATGTTGGCGGCAGGAGTCTCCCCTCGCAAAACGTTCGTGTGCGCGATGTTGACGGGCGTGGTCGAGGTGCTCGGCACTCTGCTCGGTTATTTTGCCGTGAGTATCGCCTCCGCCGTTCTGCCCTTTGCCTTGGCATTTGCGGGTGGCACGATGCTATACGTCATCAGCGACGAGATGATTCCCGAGACACACGCGCACGGACACGAGCGTGGTGCAACCTACGCGTTGCTTGTTGGGTTTTGCGTGATGCTGATAAGCGACGTATTATTAGGATAAAGAAGAAGAGAACCGCGATACAGATCGTATCGCGGTTCTTTTTTATTTTTCGTAATAGGACGGAAGTTCGGTTTCGATCACGTCGCGCAACAGTGCGAGTTTCCACTCGATACACGCGCGGTCGCACTTGTATTCCATACTCGGCTCGTACCCAAGGCGGGAATCGAATTCCACCAGCGGAATGGTGTCGACCGCATTTTGTTCTTCGGCACGGCACAACTGCAACAATTCCTCGACCAATTGATTGCGCTCGGCACCGTGGGTTTTCAGCAAACGGCATTTGCGTTTGTAAAATTCCTTGTAGTTCACCGAGGTGCGCACCGTGTTGCGAATGAACGTGGCAAGCGCCAAAATGCGCGCGGCGTTTTCGCGTTTTTTGGCAGGCACGCGCTCGATAACCGACGACAGCAGGTCGCACCCTTTGTCGTAGCACGCCACCGTTTTGCGGAAACTGTCGATTTCGTAGTTAAACTTGGCTACCGCTTTCGGATCGGGATCGTCAACGTTTAAACCGATGCCGAGATCGTTGCCGAGGTTGTCCTGATCGTACAGCGGGAAACAAATGTCGTTGCCGCCGAAATGCGCGTACGGCGGTGAGGGCAACACCACGTCTTGATTGTCGAACAACACAAACGGGTACGCCGGACCGATGCGGTTGCCACCGTATTGGTCGGGGTTGGTGGAAATAAGATAATGGATACCCTCACTGAAACAGCGGTAGGCTTCGCACACCGTGTCCACAAGTTCCGCGCCGAAATCGCGCGCCACGATGCGGCGAAGCGTTTCCTCCATATCCACAAACGGTGCATAGAACGACCACTTGGCGAGTTCCGTGATAAACGACGGCGCACAACCGTAGTGGTGGCTTTCCATCGTGCCGCACAAACCGTACTTCTCGTGTGCTTCGCGCATTCCCGCGTACCGTTTCATCCATTGGTACGGTGCCGGCAGATAGGGCACCACGCCGATATCCCAGGTAAGACCGCCGGTATTGGTCATGGAATAAAAGCGCAGGCCGTTTTCTTTGGCATACTCGCCCTCTGACGTGAAGTAGTAGCCGGGACCGGGCGAAAACAAGGTGTAGTCGGTGGTGTAGTTCTCGATGCCGTCGCGCTCGATCTTGGAGTGCATTTCGTAGGTGGCTTGCAAAGTGATGCCCTTGGGCAGTTTGTCAACAAGCGCTTTTCGCTCCTCGCCCGAAACACCGCCCCAGTTGTACGACCAAAACACGATATCGGCATCGGGGCGACGCTTGTACACGATCTTTTGAATCAGTTCCAACCACATCGGATAATCGTAACACGGGTAAAACCCCGGGTAAGACATGAGCGGGTGTTGCATATTGCCGTCTTTGAAATCATCCAAACGGCGCACGCCGCAAGTGTGGGGATCTTTGCTGGGGAATTCGCACGATTCGCCCACGAAAATAAGACCTTTAAAATACGGGCAACGGTCAAACAGACGTCCGTACAAATTTTCATAGAATTCTTCCGCGTCGTCGTCTTCGGGGTGTTTGCGGTTGGCCAAATAACTGTAGGCATACACGTCAAGGCCGTATTGATTCGCGCGGTAGCAAATATCGTTGAAATCTTGGTACCCGTGAGGGGTCACGTCGATATCGTTGACGAAAATCAAGATCGCACTCATTCCCGCGTGTGCCAAATTGACAAGATGTTCGGTAGGGAACATATCCAATCCGTAGCCCGAGTGAACCATACGGGTGGGAAACAGAGAAGTGCGCACCTCGTCTTGTATATTGAGGAAAGGCGCTTCACACAGATTCATCAGGTCTTCCGCGTAATAGCCCGCTTGCGCCGCCATACGGCTGTTGCTGCCGAGAAGGGAAACGGTTGTTTCGGTAACCGCAAAGCGGTAGGAATCGGCGGGAAGCGTGGAATCGATCCCATAGACGATCCGCTTTTCGCCTGCCGTGCCTTTCCCTTCTTGAACGAGCGGCACACACACGTTCATCGACGTACAAAAATAATCCTCCAGATCGCGCGCAGCGTTTTGCATCACCGCGTCAGCATCGGCCGGTAATACGATGCTCCAAGATTGGGTGACCGCCACTTGCCGATCGGTTGGATGTTTGGACGCGTCACGACGGTCGGGCTGATGCACGACCGAATAGCGCTGACGGAATTGATAGTTGACTTCTTTTGCAAACATCGTCACTCCCCCTTTTATCACTGTTTAGTTTAAAGAGTAAACGGGGGATTGTCAATACATTATTGTACTAATTTGCGCCGAAGATCCTTTAAAATTGCATTTTCTTTACGCGAAACTTGTACTTGCGTCATCCCGAGTTCATCCGCAGTTGCCTGTTGGGTGCGACGTTTGAAGTAGCGCAACAAAATAAGCGAGCGTTCTCGCTCGGGCAATTCCGCCAGAACTTGCCGCAACGCCAACCGATCCACGATCTTTGCTTCGGGTGATGCCACGGGAATCTCCCACTCGCCCCCTTCCTCTTCCTCACTGCGGGTAAGCGATAACGTCGGTTGTGAGGCACACAAGGCTTCGGCCGCCTGTTCTCGTTCCACCTCCAGCAACTCTGCCAATTCGTTCACGGTCGGTTGGCGCCCCTCACGCGCGAAAAAGCGTTCCCGCTCACGCGTGGCGCGCAAGGATAACTCCTTCAACGAGCGGCTGACTTTGACACTGCCTCCATCGCGAAACAAGCGCCGTATCTCGCCGAGAATGACAGGAACCGCGTAGGTGGAAAATTTGAGACCGCGTGTTTCATCAAAACCGTCCACGGCTTTGACAAGGCCCATGCATCCCGCTTGAAACAGATCGTCGTATTCCAAACCGCGACGATCAAATCGCCGTGCACACGTATGTACCAGCCCGATGTTATCACAAATCTTTTCTTCGCGGGTCTTCACTCGTGTTTCGCCTGCCGTTCACGAACGACTATGTATTTTTCCATTGTCACGACCGTCCCTTTGCCGGGTTTGGACGAGACTCGCAACCGATCGGTGAAACTTTCCATCACCGAGAAGCCGAGCCCTGATCGATCATCACCTCCCGTCGTAAACAGCGGTTCCATCGCCTGCTCGACGTTATCAATACCGCATCCGCGGTCACGGATCTTGATGACCGTGCGCCCGTCGGCGAACAACCGCATTTGAATGGTGATGTTCCCGATGGTATCGCGATAAGCGTGTACGATGCAGTTGGTAACCGCCTCCGAAACGGCGGTGCGCAGGTCGGCCAACTCGTCCACTGCGGGATCGAGTTGCGACAAAAAAGACGAGACCGCCGAACGCGCAAACCGTTCGTTGGCCGAACGGCTGGGAATGATCAGTTTCATTTCATTGATGGGCTTTTTCATTTGGTTACCTCCCGTTTTTGTTTTCGGCGATACGCCGTTTTTCGTACTGTGGGTGTCGCCGTTTGTTGCGCGCGCTCCCACACGGGCAATTTTTCAAGTCCCGCCAATTTCATCACCCGCAACAAGCGTTCCGAAGCGCCAACCACCAGCAGTCGTCCGCCTCGCGCCGTCATCAGGCGATAGCGTCCCATAATCAGACCAATGCCCGAACTGTCCATAAAGGTAACACCCGAAAAATCCAGCCGCAACACCTTGGCAACCGAACGCTCAATGGCGGCATCCACCTGTTCGCGCAACGAGTGTGCCGCGTGATGATCCAACTCGCCCGATAACCATACCGTGATCACCTGCGGCGACACGTCCATTCGTATGACCATATCGTTTCCTCCGTTTCTTTCCTCCATCATAGCGGCTTGTCCGCGAATTTTTGGCAGAATCCCGCCGTCAAATAAAAAATTTTTTGCCCGTTTTTTGTAATAGCCGGAGGGATCCGAACTCCCGTCGGTCAAAAATAGTATTTTTTCTTGTACCGTCGTTACACTCGCTCGAAATACGTACAGTATTTCTTCACTCGCAAGCCTTGTTACAAGCCAAAATCCTTATTTTTGACTTGTACACAACCCGTAGGCACGACTTTTCGAGCCCAAACGCCGTCGAGGAGTGCCGATATACGGGCGTATTTCAAACGACGAGACAAGATTTGTGCCGAAAAGTCGCCCTACGGGCGGCGGGTGGTCCGACTCCCTTCGGCTATAACCCTTGATTTTACGCGGTTCTTGTGCAAATGACCAAAAAAGAAATTAACTTTTTGATACACAATATCTTGTGTTTGCTATTGACAAACAGACCGAGATGTTGTAATATGATAAGGCACCTCTTGGGCGGTATCCAAATACCGCCTCAAGGAAATGAAGAAGAAAGAAGTGGACAAAGCGTGATCAAATCCATTAAAAAGCGCAACGGTGACACCGTTGCTTTCGACGCCAAAAAGATTCGGGAAGCGATCCACAAAGCCAACATCGCCGTCACCGGCGAAAAGATGAGTGCCAAAGCACTGACGGAGTTGACCGAGAAGGTCGTGTCGCTCATTCCTCCCAAAAAGATCCCCACCGTGGAACAAATTCAGGACCTTGTGGAGCAAACCTTGATCGAGGGCGGCTTTGGCAAGACCGCCAAGGCCTACATCTTGTACCGCGCCGAACATACCAAGATCCGTCAATCGGAAGCCGATTTGATGGATATCTATAAGGAACTCACCTTCTCGTATGCGAAGGACGCGGACATCAAGCGCGAAAACGCCAACATCGACGCTGACACCGCCATGGGCACCATGCTCAAATACGGTTCCGAGGGTTCCAAATATTTCATCGACAACTACATTTTGCCGAAAGATATTGCTGCCGCCCATATTAACGGTGACATTCATATCCACGACAAAGATTTCTATATGCTCACCGAGACCTGCTGCCAGATCGACCTGATCAAGTTGTTCCACAACGGGTTCTCCACCGGTCACGGTTGCCTGCGTGAGCCCAACGGCATCGCCAGTTACTCGGCGCTTGCCTGTATCGCGGTTCAGGCCAACCAAAACGAAATGCACGGCGGTCAAAGTATCCCGAACTTTGATTACGCAATGGCGCCCGGCGTTGCCAAAACCTATCGCCGCGAATATTTCAAAGCGCTTGCCAACTACCTCATCATCCGTTTCGGTATGAACCGTACCGATGCCAAAGCCTTGGCGGAAACCGTCCGCGAAGAACTCGGTGTGCAGATCACCATGGAGGGTGCGGACGATTTCGGTGCCGTGCTCACCAACTGGCTCCCCCGCCATCAACAAGCGGGTGGTTTCCAACCCATCACCGAGCAAGAAGCGGCCGACGCGCACGAATTTGCCGCCCGCACCGCGTGGGATCAAACCGACCACGCGACCTATCAGGCGATGGAAGCCTTTGTGCACAACCTTAACACGATGAACTCCCGCGCAGGCGCGCAGGTGCCGTTCAGCTCGGTCAACTACGGCACCGACACCTCGGCGGAAGCGCGTATGGTCATTCGCAACTTGTTGCTCGCGACCGATGCCGGTCTCGGCAACGGCGAAACGCCCATCTTCCCCGTGCAGATCTTCAAGGTCAAAGAGGGTGTCAACTACAACCCCTGCGATCCCAACTACGATCTGTTCAAGTTGGCGATGAAGACCTCCGCCAAACGCCTGTTCCCTAACTTCAGTTTCTTGGATGCGCCTTTCAACCTGCAATATTACAAGAAGGGCGATTACAACACCGAAGTGGCGTACATGGGTTGCCGTACCCGCGTGATGGGCAACCACTACGATCCCTCTCGCGAAGTGACCTGCGGCCGCGGTAACCTCAGTTTCACCTCCATCAACCTCCCCCGTATCGGTATCGAGGCCAAAGGTGATCTGAACGAGTTCTACCGTTTGCTTGACGGTCGTATCGAACTCGTGTGCCGTCAGTTGATGCACCGCTTCAACGTGCAATGCACCAAGCGCGTGCGCAACTACCCGTTCCTGATGGGACAAGGCGTATGGATCGATTCCGAAAAACTCGGTCCCGACGACAGCGTGGCCGACGTGCTCAAGCACGGCACCCTCAGCGTCGGTTTCATCGGTTTGGCGGAAACGCTGAAAGCCCTCACCGGCAAACATCACGGCGAGAGCGAAGAGAGCCGCAAACTCGGTTACGAGATCATCTCGTATATGCGCCGCCGTATGGACGAAGAATCCGAAAAAACGGGTCTCAACTTCACCTTGCTTGCCACTCCCGCGGAAGGCCTCAGCGGTCGTTTCATCCGCATTGACAAGAAACTGTACGGTGAGATCCCCGGCGTGACCGATCGCGAATATTACACCAACTCGTTCCACGTGCCGGTGTATTACAACACCACCGCTTACAACAAGATCAACATCGAAGGTCCTTTCCACGCGCTCACCAACGCGGGCCACATCAGCTACGTGGAACTCGACGGTGACACTTGTAAGAACCTCGAAGCCTTTGAAGCGGTTATCCGTTGCATGAAGGAAGCCGGCGTCGGTTACGGTTCGGTCAACCACCCGGTCGACCGTGACCCCATCTGCGGTTACACCGGCGTCATCAACGACGTGTGTCCCCGTTGCGGCCGTCGCGAAGGCGAAGCGGTCAGCGTGGAAAAACTCAACGAACTGCGCAAACTGTATCCCCATATGCCCCATTTCTGTGGCTGTGAATAAGTGAAAGGAGAAATTACTATGAAAAAGAACGAAAAATGTGTCGCCGAAGTCGGTAAGGATGTTGGATTTGAGCGCATCCGCCGCATCACGGGTTATTTGGTCGGTACCACCGATCGCTTCAACAACGCCAAACGTGCCGAGGAAAGGGATCGTGTCAAGCATGGCCTTGCCGATTAACGTTTGCGGTATCGAGCCGGAATCCATTGTGGATGGGCCGGGGTTTCGCTACGTGGTGTTCGTGCAAGGTTGCCCGCACCACTGCCCCGGCTGTCACAATCCGCAATCCCACCCGTTTGAGGGAGGGACACCACGTACAGCGGAAGACTTGTTTGCCGAGTTTTGCAAAAACCCGCTGCTGTCGGGCATCACCCTTTCGGGCGGCGAACCCTTTTGTCAGGCCGAAGCCTTGTGCGAATTGGCCACGATGGTGAAAGAGCGCGGCAAAACGGTGGTGGCCTATTCGGGCTACACACTCGAACAGCTGCTCGAAAAAAGCAAAACCGAACCGAGTATTTTGCGGTTGCTTCGCTTGTGTGATACGCTCATTGACGGCCCCTACATCGAAGCACAGCGCAATTTGGAACTGCTGTTCCGCGGCAGTGAAAACCAACGCATCCTCGATTTGAACGAGTGGTTCAAAAACAATGCGATATAAAAAAGGACCGCGACACAACCGTGTCGCGGTCCTCTTTTTTATGATTTATCCTACCCATACGCCGCTTGCGTTAAAGGTATATGTCTTGCCGCCGATGGTTTTGGTGGTACCGGCCAACATATAGCCGTTGGCATCTAGGTAATACCACTTGCCGTCGTCTTTGATCCAATCGTTTTTGGTCATACTGCCGTTTTTGTCGAGGTAACACCAACCGACCGAATCTTTCTTCCAACACTCGGTCACGGCGTAGCCGTCTGCGCCGACGTAGCACCAACCCACCGAGTCTTGCACCCAACTGTTTGTGAGCATACGGCCGTTGGCATCGAGGTACACCCAACCCACCGAGTCTTTCACCCAGTTGTTGGTGATGCAATAGCCGTCTGCCCCAACATAGCACCAGCCGACGCTGTCTTTGATCCACGCATTGGTCTTCATCGCACCGTCGGAGCCGAGGTAGCACCAACCGACCGAGTCGAGTTGCCAAGTATTCGACAGCATATAGCCGTTTTTATCAAGATAATACCATTTGCCGCCGTCAAGTACCCAATTCGACTTGACGATGTAACCACTGCCGTCCACGTAGCACCAACCGACGCTGTCTTTCACCCACGCGTTGGTCTTCATCGCGCCGTCGGCGCCGAGATAGCACCAACCTTTGGAATCCAGTTGCCACGTGCTTTTCAGCAGTGCGCCGTTTTGACAATAGTACCACTTGCCGTTTTCTTGCACCCAACCGTTTTGGGGAACGCTTCTTGTCCAACCACACATATCACACGTGGTATCCAGAACATCTTGGTAGAGATGTTTCTCGCCGGGGGAGGCAGGATCACGTTGACCGCAGCGACAAACAAGCCAATGTGATTCCGCATCACGACTCCACTGTGTATATTCGTGCGGCTCTGCGGGAAGAAAAACTTCATTCGCCGACAATTCATTCTTGCCTTCCGCGTCGCTGAAGAGGCGTGTACAGTCCCTACAACGCCAGTGGTGTATATACCCCGCCGCGCCGTGATTGGACTGCGCTTGATTTTCGGTCAATTGATGTTTCACCGAAGTTTCACGGAAACTTTTGCAAAGCGAACATTGGGGATCGCACTCGCTCATGAACAGATGCGGCGCAACGCGAGTTTGGCCGCAAACGTTACAGTCATCGTCACAAAAATCACCGTAAGGAGGATCATAGGTGTGTGTAACTCCCGTGCGGGTTTCGCCGCACACATTGCAATTTTCATCACACACGCCGTCGTACGTATGTCCCTCGCTGCGTTTCAAACCGCATTTTTCGCAAGCCGCACCGCAAACCGCATCAGATTCATCATAACGATGCTCCACGTACTCACCGTTTTCGTACGTGCAAATGTTGTAGTGCCACGTCGCCGATACGATTGGCTCGTTGCGAATGTATATCTCCATCTTACTGCGGTTAAATTCGGAGCCGGTATACCACACGTCTGTCAGGTTGTCACACCCTTCAAAAGCAGAACCGCCGAGCCCTTCAATACTGCTTGGAAGCAGGATACTCGTAAGGCTTGAACAATTTTGAAAGCCAGAGGGAGCAATGGTTGTCACGCCGTTGGGAAGACGGATGGTCTCCAGCGCCTTGCAACCGGAAAACGAGGAAGAACCGATATAGGTTACTGTGTCCGGAATGATAACGTTCTTCAGGTTAGCGCAACCCTGAAAAGCATAACTATCAATAGACGTTAACCCATCCGGAAGTGTCACCGTTTCCAAGGCCGTACATCCTTCAAAAACATTTTTATTGAGTTTGGTGATACCATTCGGGACCGTCACGCTCTTCACACTACTGCAGTTTCCGAAAGCCCCCTCCCCGATCTCGGTCATCCGTTCGGGAAGAGAAAGTTCCTTCAGGTTTTTGCAATTGTAAAACGCTCTTTTCCCAATACTGGTCACACTGGGAGGAATCGTCACATGTTCCAAAGTCATAAGGCAAAAGGCGAGTTGCTCAATGACGGTTACGCCATCGGGAATAACCACACTCGTCACCCGGCAGGCGCGAAAAGCGTAAGTGCCGATACGTGTGACCGGATAACCCTCGATCGTGCTCGGGATCACCAGTTCGCCCGAAACGGACGTATCACAACCGGTAATAGTGACTTCCTCGTTTGAAACGGTATAGGACAACGCACTCGGCACGTTTTCCGAGGCAGGAGTGGCAATGCTTGCGATGGCACCGCCGTTCAGCGTCAAGACTTGCATAGACAACAGCAAAATTGTCAACACCAATGTGATAGCCAACAGTCGCAGTTTTTTCATACAATCCACTCCTTTTTTCTTGTTGCTACCATTGTAGCATGATTTTGACACTTCGGCAACAAGACGTACCGCCGCATCGGTGCAAAGCGAGGGTATCCCCTCAAAATAAAAAGTGCGCCTACCGAAGCAGACGCACAAAAAACGCAAGCTCCGATAGTCGCCAAACTAATCAAATGTAACAAGCAAAACCGCTATGTCCATACTGATAGAACTTGCATTTTTATCAAATTCACAGCATGGAAAACAGTAGCAAAAGAAAACCGAGTTTCCTCGGCATTTGACCGCTTGTTATCATATAAAATTAGTTTGGCACCTTTATTTTACCACATTCTCCCTTTGTTTGCAACAATCAATTTTGCTTATCAAAAAGGACCGCGACACAACCGTGTCGCGGTCCTCTTTTTTATGATTTATCCTACCCATACGCCGCTTGCGTTAAAGGTATATGTCTTGCCGCCGATGGTTTTGGTGGTATCGGCCAACATATAGCCGCCCGCATCCAGGTAATACCACTTGCCGTCGTCTTTGACCCAATCGTTTTTGGTCATACTGCCATTTTCGTCGAGGTAACACCAACCGACCGAATCTTTCTTCCAACACTCGGTCACGGCGTAGCCGTCTGCGCCGACGTAGCACCAACCGACCGAGTCTTGCACCCAACTGTTTGTGAGCATACGGCCGTTGGCATCGAGATACACCCAACCCACCGAGTCTTTCACCCAGTTGTTGGTGATGCAATAACCGTCTGCCCCAACGTAGCACCAGCCGACGCTGTCTTTGATCCATCGGTTGGTGGCCATACGACCGTTCGCATCCAAATAGCACCAACCGATGCTGTCTTGTTTCCAACAGTTGGTGACACAGTAGCCGTCGGCACCAACGTAGCACCAACCCACACTGTCCTTGATCCATTGATTGGTGGCCATACGGCCGTTCGCATCCAAATAACACCAGCCGATGCTGTCTTGCTTCCAACAATCGGTCACGCAGTAGCCGTTCGCCCCAACATAGCACCAACCCACGCTGTCTTTGATCCACGCATTGGTCATCATCGCGCCGTCAGAGCCGAGATAGCACCAACCGACCGAGTCGAGTTGCCACGTGTTTTTCAGCAGTTTGCCGTTTTGGTAGTAGTACCACTTGGCTCCGCTCGGCACCCAACCGGTAAAGGTTACGTCACGAGTTTGGCCACAGAAATTGCAGGTGGCGTCCCACGCACCGTCGTAGGTGTGAGCAATCGCCCGCACTTCACCGCAAACGGTGCACGTGGCACCGCACAGCGAAGCGTACGTATGGGTGACCCATACTTCGCGCACTTTGCCGCAATCGTTACACGTGCGGTCACAATCCCCGCTGTAGGCGTGCCCGTCTTGTGTCGGTCCGGTCGCGGTGGTCGTGGTGGTGCGGGAGGGGATCACCCCGTCTGCCCAACCGCCGTCGTTTGTCGGATTGGTGGGAAGCAAGGGCGCAGCACCCGTAGCAATCCCCAAAAAACCGACCGACAGCAAACACACCGTCAGTGTTACCATTATCGCAAAAAGACTTCCACGTCGCATGATACTTTCTCCTTTTGGCGTATATATGGGTATTGTACCATCTTACACCCGAAATAGCAAGAGAAAAACCATGCGTTTTCGGCTTACCGTTTAAAGAACGACATGCATTCTTGCAACCATTCCACCACCTTAAAGCGCACCAGATAGCGTTGTCCGTTTTGGATTACCGCGTTTTCGCTCGGGGACAAGCTTGACGTATCCATCGCTGCCGACAAACACATCGGCGGATACAGCACACACCACCAGTTTTTGCCTTTCCCCTCCCCGATGGTAAAGCGCACCGCGTCGTAATACCCCGCGGGATAGGTGCCGCTTTCATAGGTGCGGGTGGTGAAATACATATTCACCGTTTGCGCGGTGACGGTATCGGTAAACCCGTTATCGTACACGCATTGTTGGGCGGCGGCTTGCAGGGTGGGTAAGGCTTGTTGCAAACGCGCTTTGGCCTCGTCGCGTGACACGACGCCGTCAAGCACCCCTTCCCCGACTGCGAGCACCGCGTCGCGCACTTTCAGTTTGAGAGTTTGGTCTTCTTCGCTATCGGAATTGGCCAAAATGTGCACCCGCAATACATCCCCGCGAATGTCCTCACACACGGCGGAAAACGCGAAAAATTGAACAACCATCGTCAGCAGTAATCCGCCTGCCAACGCTTTGCACCATCGAGACATAACAAAACCGTCCTTTCTGTGAGAAGAATGGACGGTTTTGACGCATTTATTCAAGAATTTTCCAAATGGCGCCGTCACACGGGCGGCACACAAAGGTTTGCGGATAGTCACCACGGAGCGTATCGGCACACGCGGCGGCGGTCTCCTCGTCGGCAAACAGGCCGAACACGGTGGATCCGCTCCCCGTCAAAATGGCGTTCAACGCACCGCCGTTTACCAGACGCGTTTGAATATCGGCGGTGTACGGTAAGGCCAGCGGTTTTTCAAAACTGTTGCCCATACACGCGGCAACCTCCGACAAGGATTGCGTCTCAAGAGCACGGCACAAGCCGTCGGTATCGGGGTGGAAAAGTTGCTCGGCACTGTCGAGCAGCCGATAGGCCTCGGGGGTGGAGACACCGCCCTCGGGTTTCACCGCGACGAACACACCGCTTTTCAGCGGCGTAACGGGCGTCAGTTCGGTTCCCGTGCCCGTACATAACACGGTAGAACCGTGAACACACAGCGGCACGTCAGCACCAATCTGCGCCCCCATTTCACACAGCGCTTCGGTGGTGTATCCCGCACCCGTCAACACGTTGAGTGCAACAAGTACGGCGGCGGCATCGGTACTGCCGCCCGCCATTCCCGCTTGCGAGGGAATGTGTTTTTCCACCGTAATATCGAAGTTGCACGGGCATCCGTGTTGTTGACAAAACAGCCGTGCCGCACGGGTAGCCGTGTTGTGTTCGTCGGCAGGGATGCCGCCGTTACACGTCACGCGCAACCGGCCGTCATCACGGGTGGATACCGTAACCACGTCGTACAGATCGATCGTCTGCATCACCGAACGAAGCAGATGATACCCGTCTTCACG
The DNA here is from genome assembly GCA_017434985.1 of Clostridia bacterium. Lineage (GTDB taxonomy): Bacteria > Bacillota > Clostridia > Oscillospirales > Acutalibacteraceae > RGIG3009. The sequence goes on from JAFSFY010000058.1 coordinate 17,712, forward strand.
GCGACCCACCACGTCGAGTGTCAAATTCACTTTGGCAGGTGCCCACACGCGCACGGTCATATCCGTTTCTCCTTACATTCCGTCACAAACTCGCGCATACGGCGCATCGCTTCGGTAATGTGGCGAATGGAATAGCAATACGAAATACGGACGAAACCTTCGCCACAATCGCCAAACGCCGTACCGGGGACCACCGCCACGTGTTTTTCAAGCAACAAACGGTGGCAAAATTCTTCCGACGAAAGCCCGGTAACCGCCACCGAGGGGAACACGTAAAACGCGCCTTCGGGTTCAAAACAATAAAGCCCCATATCGCGCAGTTCTTTGACGATAAAACGGCGGCGCGCGTCATAATCCGCACGCATTGTGACGACGTCTTCGTCGCCGTGATTCATCGCTTCGATCGCGGCGTGTTGCGCCGTGGTGGGGGCACACATCAAGGCGTATTGATGCAATTTGGTCATCATTTTGCACAACGGTGCAGGAGCGCAAACATAACCGAGACGCCATCCCGTCATGGCAAAAGCTTTGGAGAAACCGCTGACCAAAACGGTGCGTTCCCACATATCGGGAATGGCGGCAAAACTGACGTGTTCGGTACCGCCGTAGGTCAAATCGCCGTATATCTCGTCCGACAACACCAAAATATCGGTACCCCGCAACACGTCGGCAATCGCTTCCAAGTGTTCACGGCGCATAACGGCACCCGTGGGATTGTTGGGGAACGGCAATACCAGCAGTTTGGTGCGCGGGGTGATGGCCGCTTTGAGTGCTTCGGGCGTTAGGCGGAACGCATCTTCCGCTTTGGTGATGATCGGCACGGCGGTGGCACCCGCCATTTCCGCCAGCGGTTTGTAGCACACAAACGAAGGTTCGGGAATAAGCACCTCGTCCCCCGCTTGCAACACGGTGCGCATACACAGGTCGATACCCTCGCTGCCGCCGACGGTGACCAGCACTTCGGTCTTGGCATCGTATTCCACAGCGTAGTGACGCTTTACGTAACCGGCGATCGCTTCACGCAGGGCCATCAGGCCCGCGTTGGGGGTGTACCACGTTTTGCCCTTTTCAAGCGATTCGATACCCTTTTCGCGAATGTGAAACGGCGTGGAGAAATCCGGCTCACCGATAGAGAGCGAGATGACTTCTTCCATCTCGTTGGCAATATCAAAAAAACGGCGGATACCCGAAGGTTTCATGTCCGCAATCGTTTTATTGAGGAGTTTTTGGTAGTCCATAGAGTTACATAATTCCTCTCTCGTCCTGATTTTCGCCGAGGAACATCACGTTGTTGTCCTTGTAACGGCGAAGCACGAAGTGCGTAGCGGTGGAAATCACCGAGTCGAGCGTCGACAAACGTTTGGCCACAAACGCGGCAATGTCTTGGAAACTACGGCCGTTGACACGCACCGACAGATCGTAACCGCCGGACATCAAATAGACGCTTTCCACTTCGTCAAACGCCATCACCTGCTCGGCAATGCTTTCAAACCCCACGTCGCGACGGGGGGTGACTTTCAGTTCGATGATCGCCGTGACGTTTTGACGGTCGGTCTTATCCCAATCGACCACCGCTTTATACGCGCGGATGGCGCCGCTTTTTTCCAGTGCGGCAATCTGTGCGCGCACCTCTTCTTCGCTGCAATCAAGCATCGTTGCAAGTTGTGCATCGGTCAGGCGAGCGTTTTCGTCCAACAATTTGAGTAATTTATCCACGGTAGATCCCTCCGAGAAAAAATTTTTCCATTTTTTATAGTATAACACAGATTTTTTGAAAAGAAAGGGTTTTCTACAATAAGTTTTTGTGTTATAATAAAAAAACTATGACAAAAAGGACGGTATCAAGTTATGCGAGCAGTGATCACAGTCATCGGCAAAGATATGGTCGGCATTTTGGCCAAGGTATCCACGGTGTGTGCCGAGCACGGCATCAACGTGTTGGAAGTAACGCAGTCCATCTTGCAGGATATGTTTGCGATGATCATGATGGTGGATATTGAAAAGAGCAACGTGCCCTTCACGGCGTTTGCGGATGAATTGACCGCACTGGGCGAGTCGATGGGGCTCTCCATCCACACGATGCACGAAGATATTTTTAATTCCATGCACACCATTTGAACGGAGACGGTAGTATGCTGAACGCTCACGATATATTGGAAACCATCACGATGATCCAGGAAGAAAACCTGGACGTGCGCACCATCACGATGGGCATTTCGCTGCTGGATTGTTGCGACAGCGACATTGATAAAGCGTGCGCCAAAATTTATAACAAGATCACCGACCGCGCCAAAAACTTGGTCGCGGTAGGCGAACAGATCGAAAAGGAATACGGTATTCCGATCATCAACAAACGCATTTCGGTCACCCCTGTAGCGATGGTGCTGGCGGCGTGCGAGAACAAAGAACCGCTCAAGATCGCCCACACGCTGGAAAAAGCGGCGGTGGCGTGCGGTGTCAACTTCATCGGCGGCTATTCCGCGCTGGTGCAAAAAGGCTTTGCCGCAGGCGACCGCGAACTGATCGAAAGCATTCCCGAAGCGTTGGCGCAAACCGAACACGTGTGTTCGTCGGTCAACATCGGCTCCACCAAATCGGGTATCAATATGGACGCGGTGGAACTGATGGGGCGCGTGGTCAAACGCGCCGCCGAGCTGACCGCTGACCGCGATTGCATCGGCCCTGCCAAGTTGGTGGTGTTCTGCAACGCGCCCGAAGACAATCCCTTTATGGCAGGTGCCTTCCACGGCCCCGGCGAACCCGATTGTGTCATCAACGTGGGCGTTTCGGGTCCCGGCGTGGTGCGTGCGGCGCTTGCCAAAGCGGGCGACTGCGATCTGACCGCGGTGGCCGACCTGATCAAACGCACCGCGTTTAAGATCACCCGTATGGGTCAACTTGTCGCCAAAGAGGCGTCCGCCCGTCTCGGCGTGCCGTTCGGCATTGTGGACTTGTCACTCGCCCCCACCCCTGCCGTGGGCGATTCGGTGGCGTATATTTTGGAAGAAATGGGTCTCGAATGTTGCGGTGCACACGGCACTACCGCCGCGCTCGCCCTACTCAACGACGCGGTCAAAACAGGCGGCGTCAGGGCCTCCTCCCCCGTGGGCGGTTTGTCGGGCGCGTTTATCCCCGTGACCGAAGACGCCGGTATGATCGCGGCGGCACGCTGCGGTTGCCTGCGCATTGAAAAACTCGAAGCGATGACCGCCGTGTGTTCGGTGGGTCTCGATATGATCAACATCCCCGGCGACACCACCCCCGAGGTCATTTCCGCCATCATTGCGGATGAAGCCGCTATCGGTCTCATCAACTCCAAATCCACCGCCGTGCGCGTCATTCCCGCCATCGGCAAACAGGTGGGTGAGGAACTCTCGTTCGGCGGTCTGCTCGGCGGCGGCCCCGTGATGCCGCTCAACACGGCCTCTCCCGCGCGGTTTATTCACCGCGGCGGGCGTATTCCCGCTCCGCTTCAAAGTTTGAAAAACTAAAAAACAGTAAACGGCGGCTCTTCCTGCGAAGAGTCGCCGTTTTTACGTTATTCACGTTCGTTTTTCAGTCTGGCTTTGGCTTCTTCAACCGTCTCGCCGTCTTTGGTCAGGTATGCGTCCACGAATTTGTCTTCGATCTTCGTGTAACCGTCCGTTACCCCTTTTTCGATCTTCTTGTATCCTTCGACAACGCCTTTTTCAATTTTTTTGTACCCTTCGCTGACAGCCTCCGCGATTTTTTCGTTCGCTTTTACAATTTTCGATTTTGCCATCGTAATTCTCTTTCCTCCTATCAGATTGATGCCGAGAAGCAGCACGATAACCACCACTGCTGCCCCCGTTAACATATTAAACACTTGAATTTCGGTCGCGTTCAACCCCGGAAACGACTGCAACATCGACCGTTGCATACTGTAAACGGAAACGCACGCATCCGCCAGCGCGATATTGCGCAGCGTTTTTTCAACCGGGGAAACGCTGTGTTTCGCCCGCACCATACCAATAATCGCCAGGGTGATTTTCACAAACGTATAGGTGGCGATGGTAATCATCACGATTTCGTGAAACGCTCTTCCCCGTTCTTTCACGGCCGCGAGGATGGTTACCCCCGCAATGCACAGTGACAACACCGTAAGCAGGATACCGGTGAGACGCCGCGCAAACCATTCTTCTTCGTATTCACCCTGCGCTTTTCGTTTGATTTGTAAAACCGAAAAACGAGTGGTGGCGAGTACGGTGTAATAGGCACCTACCGTGATGAACCACCACGAACGCATGGCGAAACCGATCGCGCAGTTACCCACACCGTACGCCACATTGACAAGCAAGCGCGTGTAGGGGTGTTGGGCTATCTTGACGATCTTCATTTGATGCCTTTCACCATCGGGATCAGCGCAATCAACATCATCATACCGAGAAGCCCCACCAGCGTTCCCCATACGATCTGCTCCCATACCAGACACAGACACATACCCACACCCAAGACCAAACACGCAATCACCGCGTAAAGGATGCGGAAAACGTTTTTGGCGTTGCATTTGGGCAACGTTTTCTTTTCCATTTTGCACCAAACAAGCGCCGTGATGATGCCGAGCACGATGCCAATGCCACCGAAAACCACGCCTTCGGTGAAGGCATCCCATTCCGGCAAAAGCGCCATACACATACCCAGTGCGAACAACACACCGCTGACCGTGCCCATCATCAGGGCCACAAAACTGCTTTTCTTCATACGAAATTCTCCTTTCATTAAACCAACACTTGTTTTTTTATTGTGATTATAGTATACTAATTTCTGCGGTGATAAACAACCGCCAAAAATCGAACAAGTGTTGGAATAAACCGAAAAGCGACCATCAATTTGGCCACAAGTGTCGGAATAATGGAGTGAAACGTGTATGAATGTTAAAAACAACAAGCGCCGTCGCGAGTCACAAGAAAAAATTGAACGGGCATTCGTTGAATTGTTGCAAACGCGCGACATCAACAACATCACGGTTTCGGATATCATCAAGTTGACCGAACTGAACCGCAGTACGTTTTATGCCAATTACGTGGATATTTTTGATTTGGCGGATAAAACGCGGGAAAAATTGGAAAACGATTTCAGCAACCTGTTTGCCGAATACGATTATTTTCACGAACGCAGCGGTGCGCTGACCATGTTTCGGCACATCAAAGAAAATCAACTGTTTTACAAAACCTATTTTAAACTCTGCTACGACGACAAACATCTCATCTCGACTTATGACGAACGGCGGGCGGAGCAAGAGCACATCAACACCAATTTGAAATATCACATCGAGTTTTTTCGCAACGGCCTGAATGCCATCATCAAGTTGTGGTTGGCAAACGGTTGTAAGGAATCTCCCGAAGAGATGGCCGACGTGCTAAAACAAGAATATCGCGGGCGTTGACCGCCGCAAAAGGAAAGGAGCCGTTTTAAAAAACGGCTCCTTGTGTATCAATGGGTTTTATAATACCGATAGGAATAAAGAAACGGTAGCAACACCAACACGAACAACAAAACGAGCAGGGCGATGACCGCCGCGGTAGTGGGCAGCAACGCGCACAACAGCATCACAAGGCCGCCTGCCACCCAAATTTTTCCGGCGAAGCGGTGGGTCGCATTCCAATTTCCCTCGTCGTTGAGCGTCCACGAAATTTTAATGCCGAGGGTGTAGTTTTGCTTGCATTTGGGCATATAGTTGCCGATAACGGCGAAGAGCAGCCCCATAAACAGCGCGCCCCACGTAACACCGTTGATCGTATGGCCGAGTGCCGTCGTATACACCAGCACGTTCACAAACAACGAGACGTACGGCACGATCCACCAAATGAGCCCCTGCGCTTTGGCGGTTTGGTGTTTGTTTTTGGGGTCGTGCGCCGTCACCAGCAAGCACAGCCATTGTAAGGCAAGCAAAACGAGAGGTAACCCGAACACCACCCACGCGCGACCGGCGTAGCCGTCCACTTCGCCGCTCACGCCCCAATGCATCGGCATCGGGTCGGGCAATTGGTTCCACACGATTAGGCCGAACACCATCGGCAACAACGTCATCACCGACGAGAGGATGGCTTTTCCTTTGTTTTGTTTAATCATTTTCCGACTCCCCTTTCAACGCACTGATCCACAGTAACACTTCTTCCAACACCGAAGCGTTGAGTTCATAAAAAATGAATTGTCCTTCCCGCGCATCCCGCACCAGATCGGCCTCTTTGAGCACCGACAGATGCCGCGACACCGCCGCACCCGACACCGCGAAATGCTCCCCTATCTCCCCGGCAGACAACCGCCCGCCCTTGAGCAGATTGAGTATCTCGCGCCGAATGGGATCGGCCAGCGCCTTCATCGTTTGCTGTACGCTCATAACGTCCTCCATTTAACATTTAACTTAATTGTTAAATATAGTATACCACACTTCCGTCGTTTGTCAAGAGGAAAACAAAAAGAGCGGTTGAGTTTCATCAACCGCTCTTTTCCTCTATCTACACGTTTACTATTCTTGCGCTTTTTGTTTTCTCAAACACCATAGTCCAACGACACCAAGTACCAACACTCCCACACCGACGATAACAACCCACCAAGGGAAATCACGCGGTTGCGTATCCGCGGACACCTCCGCTCCGTTCGTGGTTGTTGTGACCATTTGCGTTTCCATAACGGTGGTGGTCATCGTGGTTGTCGTGGTAATGGCCGATGTGGTGGTCACCGTAGTCGTCTTCTTTTGCGTGGGGCTCTTCTTGGTGGTTGTCGGAGTAGTTATTGGGGCAGCGGTCGTCTTGCCGGTTATGACAACCGTCTTTCGAGCGGCTGTCGCCTTGGAGGTTGTCTCCGTCGTCGTGATAGTTGTCACAACCGTTGTTTGGGTGATGGTCAGTTCCTCTGTAGTTGTCAGAGCGGTTGTTGAGGTGGTTGTCGGAGCGGTAATCACAGTGTTGTAATGCCACGTCGCCCCTGTGAGATCGTTGTTGCGATCAGCGATCGCAATCGCCGCACGATCCGCTTCGCTTCCGCCGTACCAAATATCAATAGATTCTTCACGGGAAAATATCTCAAAAGCCGCTTCATCAATACGTGTTAGACTCTTGGGAATCGTTATACTATTCAAACTTACGCAACCGGCAAACGCCGTTTTGTCAATATTTGTGACGCCATCGAGGAACACAATATTTGCCAGCAAATCACAGTACCAAAAGGCGGATTCACCGATGCTACTCACACTGCCCGGAATCACGATGCTTGTAACTCTATCACAATGAAAAAATGCAGATTTGCCGATGCTGGTAACACTATCGGGGATCGTAACAGTTGCAAGTGCATCACCAGAATGCGCAAATGCGTATGCTTCGATACTCGTTACACCGTCGGGAATCGTATAGGCTGTGTCGGTTTTGGCGGTGGGATAGGCAATCAGTTGCGTTTTGGCTTTATTAAACAACACGCCATCCTCCGAGCAATATGCCGGATTATTTTCGCCTACCGCAATATTCGTCAGCTTAGTAGCCGCCTCAAAAACTGCCGTGCCGATACTGGTTACACTATCAGGAATCGTAACGCTTGTCAAACGACTACAAGCCCGAAAAGCTGATTTGCCAATGCTTGTCACGGGATACCCCTCGATCGTATCGGGAATTACCGCGTCACCCGTGCTCCAAATGTAACAACCGGTAATCGTGACTTCATTGTTTTCAATGGTGTACCTTAAATCATTTACGGAAAAATCGCGCACAACATACTTCGCTTCGACGTCGAAGTTCCATCCTCCAATCGGCAACAGCAACATCACCATTACCATCATCGTCGACAACATCTTTTTCATACAATCCTCTCCTTTCATTCACCTTGTTTGCTTCGTTCACCTATATACTACGGATTTAGCCGCAAATGTCACAGAATTTTTTTATTTTTGCAAAAATAAAAACGCGCAAGCCATGCTTGCGCGTTTTTTAATCCGTAATGTGATACAGTCGGCACGCGTTGTCGTGCAAAATGAGACGGGTTTCTTCGTCGGTGAGACCGAGTGCCAAAAAGTCGGGCAATTCCTTGCTCGGCAAAAACATCGGATAATCGGTACCAAACAACACCCGCCGGGCGCCGTAGCGGCGAATGATGTCGCGCACGCGCATATGGTCGATGAAGGGCATACAAGACGAACAATCCACGTAGAAGTTGGGCAGATCCGCCAAGGTTTTTTCCGCTTCGTCCCACACCGACCAGCCGCCGAGATGTGCGCCGATAACCGTCAATTCCGTATAGATTTTGAGGATCGGCAACACGCGGTTGGGGTTGGAAAAATCGAAACGGCTGTCCCCTGTGTGCAACAGGATGGGCAAACCCGCCGCTTCGCACAATTCGTAGATTTTCAGGCAACGATAATCGTCGATCTTAAACCGCTGAATATCGGGGTGGAGTTTGACACCCTTGAGCCCGAGTTCGCATAGATGCGCAAAGTCGGCGGCGATGTCCTCACTGTCGGGGTGCAACGTGCCCAAACCCGTTAAACGGCTGTCCGCCGCCACCGCGTTCGCAATAAACTCGTTGATACTGCGCACTTGATGCGGTGTGGTGGCCACCGATTGCACCACGAAATGGTCGATACCGACCGCGGTGCCGTCTTCAATGAGTCCCGCGAGCGTGCCGTTGCCTGCCGGCGAGAACTCGTAAAATTTTCCCGTTCCCTCGGCGGCACGCAGGGCAATTTTGTCGGGGTAGATATGACAATGCGAGTCGATCACCCGCTGTCCGTTTATCATTTCAGCGTCCCTTCTTTGATACGTGCGGCGGCATCCTCGCGCATTTTGTATTTGAGGATCTTACCCGCAGCATTCATCGGGAAATTGCCCACGAAATCGATATAACGCGGCACTTTGTGACGCGCCATATTAGCGGCAATGTAGGCTTTCATCTCATCGGCGGTCATGGTTTCGCCGTCTTTCAAAATGATGCACGCCATAATTTCTTCGCCGTACTTTTCATCGGGCACGCCGATGACCTGCACGTCACGCACTTTGGCGTTGGTGTAGATAAATTCTTCGATCTCTTTCGGGTAGATGTTTTCGCCGCCGCGGATGATCATATCCTTCAGGCGACCCGTAATGCGGTAGTTACCGTCCGCATCGCGGCACGCGAGGTCACCCGTGTGCAACCACCCGTTTTCGTCGATGGCGGCGGCGGTGGCCTGCGGCATCTTGTAATAGCCCTTCATAATGTTGTAACCACGCGCCACAAATTCGCCGTTGACACCGTCGGGACAATCAAGCCCCGTTTCGGGGTCGACCACTTTGCATTCCACATTGGCGAACGCACTGCCCACCGTTTCGGTGCGCACTTCGATGGAGTCGTAATAACTGCTCATGGTGCAACCGGGGCTGGCCTCGGTTTGACCGTATACCGACACGATCTCTTTCATCTGCATACGACCGCTTGCGGCTTGTTTCATCAAATCGGCAGGACAGTTGGCGCCCGCCATAATGCCGATGCGCATATAGGAGAAATCGGTCTTTTCAAAATCGGGATGTTGCATCATGGCAATGAACATCGTCGGCACGCCGTTAAACGCGGTGATATGCTCGTTGTGCACACACGCGAGCGCCGGTTTGGGCGAGAAATACGGCAACGGATACATCGTCGCACCGTGGGTCATCGACGCGGTCATCGACAGCACCATACCGAAGCAGTGGAACATCGGCACTTGAATCATCATACGGTCGGCCGTGGACAGTTCCATATGGTCACCGATGTATTTGCCGTTGTTGACCACGTTGTAGTGGGTGAGCATCACGCCTTTGGGGAACCCCGTCGTACCCGAGGTGTATTGCATATTGCACACGTCGTCTTTATTGACGGCGGCAGCCATCCGATACACTTCTTCCACGGGGACTTGGTCGGCACGCTCGAGTGCTTCGTTCCACGTGAGACAGCCTTTTTGTTTAAAGCCGACCGTGATCACGTTGCGCAAGAACGGCAAACGACGGGAATGCAGCGGCGTACCCGCTTTGTGGTTTTCGAGTTCGGGGCACAGTTCGGCCACGATTTGACCATAGTGGCAATCTTTGGCACCCTCGGTCATAATGAGAGTATGGGTATCCGATTGACGAAGCAGATATTCCGCTTCGTGAATTTTGTAAGCCGTGTTGACGGTGACCAACACCGCGCCGAGTTTGACCGTCGCCCAAAACGCGATGTACCACTGCGGCACGTTGGAGGCCCACACCGCCACGTGCGAACCGGCTTTCACGCCCAGCGCGATCAAGGTGCGCGCAAAGGTGTCCACGTCGTCACGGAATTCGGAATAGGTACGGGTGTAGTCCAAGGTTGTGTATTTGAACGCGTATTGGTCGGGGAATTCCTCCACCATACGGTCGAGCACCTGCGAGAAGGTCGCGTCGATCAACTTATCTTTTTCCCACACGTATTTACCCGTGTTGGCACGGTTGTAATACAACGCTTTTTCGTTGCGCGAGGTGTCACCAAACTGTTTCATATAGTTGATGAACTGGGCAAACACGATCTCCATTTCGTCCAGTTCTTCACACCAGGCGGGATCCCACACCAGCGAGATAAACCCGTCGTAGTTGACCGAACGGAGCGCCAACATCATCTCGGCGATGGGCATCTCCCCCTCGCCCGCCAAACGGTATTCTATTTGACCGTCGACGACGGCGGCATCGGTGAAATGCACGTGGCGCACGTACGCGCCGAGATTCTTGATCACTTCTTCGGGTTTTTCGCCGCCGCCGAAATAGGCCGCGGAGAAGTTCCACAGGGCGCCCACGTAGTCAGAGGCAAACCCGTCCAACAGATCGCGAAGCGCCGCGCTTTTGGCAAACAAGCCTGCCGTTTCGATCACCAGCGTAACGTTTTTCTGCTCGGCAATCGGCAACACGCGCGCGATCAACGCGGCGGTGTTTTCCTGCGCTTGTTCGGCATTCTCGGCCGCTTCCGCGCGCAGACGAATGGCGGGAATGCGGAGATTTTCCGCAATTTCCAAACATTTTTCGATTTCGGCTGTCACCGCATCGGCGGTGGCGGCATCGGCAATATTACCGATGGCGTCAATACACGGGATGGAGAGTTTCTTTTCGTACAGACGACGGCGGGTCACCGCCGCGGTATAATCGTGAAACGCGCCGTCCTTTTCGGTAAAGAGGCGGTTATGGATGTTGTGGGGCTCAATGCCTTCGAAATGCAAGTCCGCGGCAATGGCACAAAATTCTTCGAAGGTGGATTCGTGCCAACCCTTGGTGGAAAATGAGTAGTTCATTCCTTACGCCTCCTCGTACACGATCTTATTGACGGCATTCAAATAGGCGCGAATGCTGGCGCCGATGATGTCGGTGGAAATGCCGTTGCCGGCGTACAGCTTACCGTCGGCACGGAGTTTGACGAGGGCGGAGCCCATCGCTTCTTTGCCCTGTGTGACCGATTGGATTTGGAAATCGTCCAACTCATAATGATGGCCGATGATCTGATCAATGGCAACAAACGCCGCGTCGATGGGGCCGTCGCCGATGCAAACGCCTTGCATCGTTTCGCCGTCGCGTTCCAACGTGACCTGCGCGCTGGAGGTCATCACATTGCCGCTGTTCACCACGTAGTTGACCAATTTGTAGGTGGCGGGCACTTGCAATGCGGTGCTGGCCACGATGGCTTCCAGATCTTTGGCGGTAACGGTTTTCTTTTGTGCCACGCGACTGAATTCTTCGTACACACGGGCGGTATCGTCTTCCGACAGATCGTAACCGAGGGTCAAGACGGCGGCACTCACGGCGGCAATATCGTCGTTGGCATCCAGATGGATACCCTCCTCATCGGCGGCGCCGGTCGCGATGACCGCATGCGCGTTTTTGGCGTTGCCGCTGACCCATTCCACTTGTTTTACGGTGCTGTGCAGTTGGGTTTGACGGATGTTGCTTTCGATGCCGTAGCTGTTGCCGCAGTTTTTGAGGATCATCGCCATCGTTTCGAGCGGCGTATCCTCACCGCCGACCGAGGCTTTCACGCCGCTTGCCGCACCGCGAACCGCCAAGGCGGCCTGCGCGGCGGCCAAGCCGTTTTTGTTGTTACAGCGCACCGCCAGCGGCACGGACACACCCTCGGCGACCGAGGACACAAAGGCGGCAAAATCGTCCGGCATCCATTCGCCGGTGCTGTCACACACCGAAACGGCGGTAGCACCCGCCTCGACCGCCACGGCGATCGCCTCTTTCAAAAATTCCACTTCGGCGCGGGTCGCGTCAACGGCGCAAAACTCCACATTGCCGCAATGGGTCTTGGCGGCGGCAACCGCCGCGGCGATCCATTCTTTCATTTTATCGGGCTTTTTGTGGCAGGTGTATTCCATACCGACCGGCGACACCGGCAGTTCGATGCGGATACGGCCGTTCGCCGTGGCCGACAACGCGGCCGCTGCTTGCTCAATGCTCTCTTTACTGCTGCCGGCGGCCACCGAAATGGTCGCGTGTTTCACAAAGGTAGATGCGGTGCGCACAAACAACACGTCACGCTTGGGATTGTCGATTTCGGGAAGTTCGATCACGTCCACGTTCAGGCGTTCGAGTTGGCGCATAATCTCCATTTTTTCTTTGAACGCAAAGGTGCTGTCTTCACGACACAAGGTCGTGTCCATAATGGTGATGGTCTTCATACAACTCATCCTTTCGCAGTGTTACCTGCTGTGAAATAAACAAAAGCCCCTGAGGCTTTTGTTTTAGCCTCAGGGACGAAAAAACTCCGCGGTACCACCCTGGTTATCGCTTTTTAAAGCGATCTCTTACTGAACTCCAACAAGTTCGCCGCCATGATAACGGAGCGTGC
>JAFSFY010000059.1 GCA_017434985.1 Clostridia bacterium
GAGCATCGACCTCATCGGCACCGCAAGGGTGGACACCGCTTGCTCGGCATCTTCAAAGCCGGCAACTTGTACGGCTTGCGAGCACACGAGGATGTCGTATTTGCCGTTGCCGTTGCCGTCAAGGTTGGCGCAATCTTCGTTGGTCGCTTCATTGCTCAGATAGATTTGACCCAAGCTGTTGTAGGTGTATTCACCCGCAGGCAGCACGCCGTTCAGGTGACGGGTCGAGCTGCCTTGATAGATCGCTTCAAATACATCGTAGTTGTTACCGTCAACCTCGATGATACCGAGCGAGTTCCATTTCCAGAAATCGCCTCTGGAAATGCCGATAATGTCTTTGGTGTTGGAACCGTACTCCAACGCGATGAAGGTACGCACATACGCGTCAGTTTTGCCGGTGTTTTTCACCAAAACGAACTTATCTTGGACGTTGTTGATGCCGTCGAGCACTTTTTGACCGCCGCTGGCACCGTTGTCGAGTTGGTCAAAAGGAACGAGTTTACCCCAACCGGTAATCGTGCCAACTGCGGGGTACAAGGGTTTGTCGTCCGTGAATTCTTGCAGTTTGTAGCCTTCGCCGTATTTGGCGGAAGTTACCATTTCATAAGTGCCGTCTGCTTTTTGAATGCGCTCATACTCGAGTTGGTCGATCTTGACCTCACCGAGCGTCATCACGTTGACAGCGCTGTCGTCGTCTTGCAGGTAGGCAACCGTGCCGCCGATGGCGAGAGCTGCCACGACCGCGTATACACCGACGGTCAACAAGACTTTTTTAAGTTTTGACATAGGATATATACCTCACTTCATTATAAAAATTTCTTACTCGTTGACGGTTACGTTAGCTCCACCGGCTTTGATTTGCCACAGGCCGTTAAAGTCGCTGTCAACCGTGTTGGTGCCTTCCAAATTCACCACGTAGGTACCGTTGGTACCGTCGACGGAAACAGCCGCCACGTGGATGCCGTTCCAGGTGTTGGCAGCAGTCGTCGCGTTAAAGGTGCAATCTTTCACCGTCACCGTTTGGGCAACGTTCGTACCGTCTTGGTACACCAAGATCGCGCGACCGTCGGTGTTAAAGGTGCAACCGACGAAAGAAGCGGTAGAAGCGCTGCCTACGCGAAGGTACTCGTTGGTGATGTTGAATTCACAGTCGGTGAACGCACTGTCGCCGGTGCCGAGGTTGTAGGTGTTTTGAATGACACAGTTGTTGTAGGTGCCGCTCAAGCGGGCATAACCGGCGTACAATTGGCTGTTGGTCTTGATGGTGATACCGTTAAAGGTGACTTTCGAACCGTCAAAATTGTAATCCAATTGGCCGTTTGCTTCGCCTTGACCGGCGGGCACGACCTCAAGAACGGCGTCTTTGGTACCGTTGAGCGTCAAGGTTTTCCCTTTGGCGGCGGCAGGAGCGTGGTAGGTGCCGGGGTTGAGCCAAATTTCGGTCTCACCGGCTTGAATGGCGGCTGCCAACTCTGCATCATTGGAAACTTGATAGCCGACCGGAACGGCCATACCGCTGAACCACTCTTCTGCATTGGCTTGGTTGACCTCACCGAAGCCTTCGTTCAAAGCGGAAACCGCATCGCCGAAGCCTTCGGTTTGAATGGCTTGCGAAAGCGCCAAGATGCTGAAGTTGTCGCCGAATTTTTCGCAATCTTCGTTGGTAGCCTGCGACTTCAAATACACTTGAAGCAAGGAAGGCAACGAACTTTCGCCGGGTTTCAGGGCGGCGTTGTAGGTGAACGCCGTCACCGAATATTGTTCACCGTTGATGGTAGCGACAAACCAAGGGGTCTGCGTGGTGCCGACTCCGCCCACGTTGACACCGAGCAGGCCAACGTCGAACGGATCTTCCACCGCGATGATGGTACGCACGTAAGCGTCGCTTTCGCCGGTGTTTTTCACGGTAACGATCTTGTCGAGGGCGTTTTTGAGTTTGTCGCCGAACATATTGTAATCGTGACCGTTGATGGTAGTTTTGTTATCGTTCCATGCGATCTCGCCGACAGCGGGGTACAACGGCTTGTCCTGCGTGAAATCAACGAGAACGCCGTTTTCGTCGCGTTCTTGCTCGATCTGTTCGATCTGCACGTTGCCGAGCGTCATCACGTTGACATCGTTGTCGGTGCTGGTCAAATACGCGAGTGTGCCGCCGATAGCTACCGCCGCTACGGCGACGGCACCTACCGTGGAGAGCAAAATTCCTTTGCTCGAAAGTAAAAGGGTTTTCAAAGACATAATAATTCGGTCCTTTCAGTAACAGAAAAACGGGTTAACTTGCGTTAGGGATTGGTGGGAACTTTCGCCCAAGCGTCAGCCGCGGTCGTGATGTTGCTGTCACGTTGCACCGCGTAAGCGGTCACGGTCAGCTGGGGATAGTCGGTCGCACCGTTGGCATCCAAAGCGTTGAGCATTTCTTTGGTCACTTCCGGTTTCACGGTAACGGTGTTGTTCTTGATGACGTAGTACTCGGCATCGGTAGCCGCTTTATCCACGCTCATGTAGTACACACCGGCCACACCGGCAAGGGCGGTCCAACCGTCGGCGATCTCATAGGTCATAAAAGTGCCGAAGTTGGCGGACTCTTCCACTTTCACAAACAACCAAGCGTTTTCGCTTTCCGCTTTGAAGGTGACCTTCGGGTCTTTCGTGATGAGGTTGCCGGGGATCATCGGATAGTTGTTGGTGTTGGGGTTGCTGTCACCGTCTTTGTTGGTGTCGGTTTCCGTCAGGTCGATGTTGATATCACCGTAGGTAAAGGTGTTGACCACCGGATCGGTATCCGCGATCAACCACGCCACCGTGCCGCCGATCAGGCTGCACAAAACGAGGACGACCGCCACCGAAACCAACGCCACTTTGGAAGCGGCGAACTTTTTGTTTTGTTTGGAATGCTTTGTGAACATAATGAGATTTCTCCTTCCTCAAAATGATATTCAAGAGACAAATGCCTCACTGAAACGAGGTGATTAGGGGTTGACTTGCGCCGCAAAAGCAGTCCAAGCGGCATCGTCGTCAGCAAAACCGGTCTTTTGGATGGCGTGACCGACAACGGTGATCTCCAAGTCAGCGATGCTGTCCATAACTGCACCGTCAAACGCGGCGGGAACGGTGATGGAATCGAAGAGCGGATCCAACACAACGTCAGCGGCATCGGAATTCACGGCATCTTTGTAACGGAATTCGTAGGTGATGGTGTTGGCGACAGTGTCGCGCACTTCCGCCTCATAGACCCATTCGGTGGCATCGTAGCCGTTGAAGATGGAGGTGAGCGCCGCACCGGAGGGGGCAAACGCCGCGTCCAACTGCGACAGGCAGTTGATGGTGACCATCATACGGACGTAGGATTCTTCGCTACCTTTTTTGACCGTCATAGTGGGGTCTTTGAGGTAGGTCTGGCCGGGGACGAGGTGATACTCGTTGCTCTTCACGCGGGAAGCACCGGGAATGGCCGTACCGTCGGGATGAACGTCGGCTTCGTCCAACGTGATCTTCACTTTACCGACCGTGAAGGTGTTGACCACGGTATCTTGGCTCGTCAAATACGCCAACGTACCGAGAACGGAGGCGGCAACAAGCAGTACCGCACAGAGGGAGAGCAGCAAAACTTTTACTTTTTTCATTAGAATTACTCCTTTTCTATGTAAATTTAATTTTGCTCGGATTTGGGTTTCTTCTTATCGCTAAGAAGGAAATCGACCACGATTTCAAAGAGAATGATGGCGCCCGCCACGGCAAGTGCCACGTATTTCCACGGAGGATACGCCATGTAGGTGGCCAGATAGCCGAGTAGCGGGATGCAGAATAAGGGTTGTCCGATCACGTTGCCGAATTCGACCAACGTGCCGTCGGGGATCTCGTTTTCGTCACCTTTTGTACGAAAACGATGAACCGAGGGGTTCTCACTATCGGGAATGATCTCGATAATGCGGTGTGTTGCCACCGTGCCGCTGGGCAAGCGGAAGGTGATGATATCGTTGACGACCAAGTCGGCAGGATCGACGTCGCCCACGTAAATGAGCGAACCCGTGGGGTATACCGATTCCATGGAGCCGGACAAGACCGAATAGGGTTTGAGACCGAACAGCTGAAAGCCGTGGAGCAAAAACGCCAATATCACAACCAATGCCGAGAGCGAGTTGGACACGATCTTTAGGGCGAGTTTTACTTTTTTGTTCATACCTCTTTGGGCTTCACCTCCTGTGTTTTTTGAGCAAACGACGTTGCGAAAACGCTTATGGATGCACGGCAGAGCACACCTACAACTCGTGGCTATGCTGACAGCATTAACGACATATAGCGTTTACTATAGTGTTTACTACATTTTCCGCCAAAAGAAGGCAAACGACGAGCGTTTGCCGATGGGGTACAGCGGGAGATAAGTGTACCATATTGCACGAAAAATAGCAAGAGTTTTTGTGAAAAAATTTATCGATGCAAAGCGCATATGCGGCAAAGAGGCGGCTCTAATCGGCGCGAGTTTTCCGGTCAAAAGAAGAATTGACCAAAATAATAAAAGAGATAGGTTGACCTTTCGGTAATAATGTAGTATAATAGGAAAGATAATGGGCATTGTGCACCAAACTTTAGGCAAAAAGGAGGGGAACAGGATGATAACAGAAGCGGTAACGGTGTCGGAAGAGGCGGTCGTCGTCCCTCGCGGGATATACGCGAACGGCATCAAACGCGTGGTGGATTTCACGCTGGCATTGTTGGCTATCATCGTGCTGTTCCCCATTCTGCTTTTGCTGACGGTTATGGGCGCGGTGGCGATGAAAGGCAATCCGTTTTTTGCCCAGCCGAGACCCGGAAGGATTGATAAAAACGGAAGAGAAACGATATTTAAACTGCTGAAATTCCGCACGATGACCGACGAAACGGACGGGGACGGATATCTGCTTTCGGATGAACAACGTCTCAACGCCTACGGGCGGTTTTTGCGATCCACTTCGCTGGATGAATTGCCCGAATTGTGGAACATCCTGCGCGGTGATATGGCGGTCGTAGGGCCGCGGCCGCAGTTGGTGCGGGATATGACCTTTATGACCGAGCGGCAGCGAAAACGCCACATCGTGCGCCCGGGTTTGACGGGGCTGGCGCAAATCAACGGCCGCAACAACATCACGTGGTTGCAAAAATTTGAATACGATCTGCAGTATATCAACGACGGTATTTCTTTTTGGAAAGATATGCGCATTATCTTCGGGACGGTGTTTAAAGTGCTTGACCGAAGCGATATTGTACGCGAAGGTACGTCGTCGGATATGGATTTCGGCGATTGGCTGATGGCGGAAGGTAAAGTGGATCAAGAAACGTACGACGCCTGTCAAGCGGAAGCAAAGGAGTTGATCGGCGTATGACGGACTTCCTACCTTTTTCGGTGTCGATGTGCGTTTACGGCGGTGATGATCCGAACCATTTTCAAACGGCGGTGGAAAGCGTGTTGCACCAAACGGTGAAACCCGCGGAAGTGGTCATCGTGGTGGACGGGCCGATACCCCCCGCTTTGGAACGCGTGGTGGCGGGGTTCGAAAAATTGCCCATTTTCCGCATCGTGAGATTGGAAGAGAACAAAGGGCACGGCGTGGCGCGCCGCACGAGTTTGGCACACTGTACGTATGACGTCGTTGCGCTGATGGACGCGGACGATATCAGCGTTCCCACGCGTTTTGAAAAACAGTTGGCGGTTTTAAGCGGTGACGAGTCGCTGTCGATCGTCGGCGGCAACATTGCCGAATTTATCGGCACGGAAGAGAATGTCGTCGGTTATCGGGAGGTCCCCCCGACCGATCGCGAGATCAAAGAATACCTGAAAACACGTTGCCCGATGAATCAAGTAACGGTGATGTTTCGCAAACAAGACGTGCAGGACGTCGGCGGTTACGTGGATTGGTATTGCGAAGAAGATTATTATTTGTGGCTCCGTATGCATTTGGCGGGAATGCGTTTTGCCAACGTGGCGGAGACCTTGGTCAACGTTCGCATCGGCGAAGACATGTATCGGCGGCGCGGCGGGACGAAGTATTTCATCAGTGAATGGAAATTGCAACGGTATATGCTGCGCAACCGCGTGATCGGCGTGCCGACCTATTGCGTCAACGTATGCAAGCGCCTGATCGTACAGGTGTTGCTTCCCAACCGTGTGCGCGGATGGGTATTTCGAAAATTTGCGAGGAATTGACGGATGGAAGAGAAAAAGTTCAAAGTCGGGTATACGACCGGCGTGTTCGATATGTTCCATATCGGTCACCTGAACATATTGAAGCGAGCAAAGGCGCAGTGCGAGCGGTTGATCGTCGGCGTGACGACAGACGAATTGTGTATCAGCCGCAAACACAAACAACCCATCATCTGCGAAGAGGACAGAATGGCCATCGTGTCGGCGATCGTATACGTGGATGAAGTGGTCAAGCAGGAAGATATGAACAAGATCGAAGCGGTCAAACGATTGGGCGTTGATGCCGTTTTCGTCGGTTCCGACTGGAAAGGCACCGATGCGTGGACGCGGTATGAAGACGAGTTTGCCGCCGTGGGATGTTCGGTGGTGTATTTGGATCATACGGACGGGATCTCTTCCAGCATTCTGCGTGAAAGGCTCAACAAAGAATGATATTTACGTATAAAAAATGGCGCAAATTTTGCGCCGAATTACAAAAAGCGGGTTGGCAATCGCGTCCCGCTTGTGAAGTAGAGGCGTCGCTTAGCGACTACGTGGTGCTCAAACACGACGTGGAGACCGCGGTCAAGCACGCGTTTGATATCGCGAAGATCGAACACGAATACGGCCATCGCGGGTCGTATTACGTGCAAGCCTATTTGTTGAATAACTCCCAAAACGTCGCCTTGTTGCAGCAGATGCGCGATATGGGACACGAGATCTCTTACCATTACGACGTGTTGGATGCGTGCAAAGGCGATTTGGACGCGGCGATAGACGAGTTTGACAAAAGCAAGGCGCGGTTTGAGGAATGCGGATTTCCGCTTGTTACCGTTTGTCAACACGGCAACCCGGTTGTGGAGCGGGTCGGCTATACCTCCAACCGCGATTTTTTCCGTAGCGAACGGGTGCGCGAGCGCTATCCGACCGTTGCGGACGTGATGGTCAATTTTCAAGAACAACGCGGGACGACCTACCGCTATTTTTCAGATGCCGGGCGGCAGTTTAAGCATATTTACGATCCGCTGAACAACGACGTGGTGGACAGTGCCGACCGAGACGTCGTATATGCCGATTTGGAAGCGTTGTTTGGCTCGCTGGAACAAGGCGGGCGGTATATCATCAGCATCCACCCGCATCGTTGGACGCGGTCGGCGTGGCTGTATAGGATGAAAAATGCCGCTTTCCATATGATCCGTGCGGTCGCTAAACTCCTGATTAAGATACCGCTTTTCAAAAAAGTGATGAGTCGGTATTATTACTTGGCGAAAAAGATTTAAACGAGTAGGGCAGGGTGAGTCGTATGATTCGCGACGTACAAAATAAAATATTGGAAACGATGAAATATATCGACCGTTTGTGCCGCGACCATCAGATCGAGTATTACATTATGGGCGGTACCGCGCTCGGCGCCGTTCGTCACGGCGGGTTTATCCCGTGGGATGACGATCTCGATATTTTTATGACACCCGACCAATACGAAAAGTTTAAAACTGTTTTTTATGAGCAGGCGAGTCCGCTGTTCGTGTTGCAGGAGTGGCGCACCACCGAGGCGTATTTGGAATACGCCAAAGTGCGTATGAACGGGACGACCTTTATTGAAGAAGCGTTCAAAGATCGTCGGGATATGCATCACGGCATCTACGTGGACATTATGATCCTCCACAAAGTGCCTCGCTCCCCTCGGATACAGAAAAAGGTGTACTATTTCTCCAAATTCGTGACGCTCTACGCCTTGTCCCAACGGAATTGGAAACCAAAAACCACGGCGCAATCGCTCGTTTTGCGCAGCTTGAAATGGTTGCCGTGCAAATGGCTTGCCAAAAAATGTTATCAAACCATCTACAAATACGACGGGATGACAAGCGATTATCAGTACTGCTATTGGATCACGCCGGCAAAATTCAGAAACGGTTTGTTTGACGCCGATTTCTTCTCGGATCCGGTGGACGTCCCGTTTGAAGATACGGTGTTGCTCGGTTCCAAGAAGATCAAAGAGTATTTGACCTATCGGTACGGCGATTATCGGAAACTTCCGCCGGAAGAACAACGAAAAGAAGCGATCCACGCGATGGTGTACGATACGCAAAAGGATTATTCGCATTACTTTCGGGAGGGCGCCGATCGTTGAACTCAAACATTTGCAAAACGATGGCAGGTGACAAACAATGACGGTACAACTGTTGATCTCCACGATGCATCAAACGGATCGTTCGCTGCTTCAAAAGATGAACGTGTCCTCGGACGCGGTCGTCGTTAACCAATGCGACCGTGAAGGCAAGGAGATCCTCACATATAACGGCCATCAAGTGTTGTGGATCGACACGACGGAACGCGGGTTGAGCAAAAGCCGCAATATGGCGATACGCCACGCGACCGCCGACATTTGTTTCGTGTCGGATGACGATATGGTGTATCGAAACGACTATGCCGAAACGGCGCGCGCGGCTTTTTCCCGTGTGGATGCCGATATCATCCGTTTTCAGGTGCGCGGGATTGAGAAAACGTTTCGCCATTACGCGCCGGAGGAGGAAGCGATCGGGTATTTGAAATCGATGAAAATATCGTCGGTGGAGATCGCGTTCAAACTGTCGGTTTTTCGGGAGAAAAACATTTTGTTTGACGAGCTCATCGGTTCCGGCACGGAATTTATGATGGGCGAAGAAAACGTGATGTTGTTTCAGTGCCTGCAAAAAGGAATGCGTATTTATTACGTACCCGCCGAGATCGCCGATCTGCATATCGGCAATTCCACGTGGTTTCACGGGATGAACGACGCGTTTTTCGTAGGAAAAGGTGCGGCGTTTGCGGCGATGAAAACGCCGTATACGTTTTTGCTGATTTGGCAATGGGCGGTTCGCAAACGGCGGATGTACCGTGAAAATGCGTCGGTGTGGCACGCTGTCAGACAGATGCAAAAAGGCAAACGACTTTATCGGGAAAAGGCGGCGAAAAAACCATGATTCCGAAGACGATACATTATTGTTGGTTCGGCGGCAATCCGTTGCCCGAACTTGCTCAAAAATGCATTGCAAGTTGGCGGAAATTCTGCCCCGATTACGAAATCGTTGAATGGAACGAGTCTAATTACGACGTAACGAAAAACACCTATATGCGGCAGGCTTACGAAAACAAGCGTTGGGGTTTCGTTCCGGATTACGCGCGAGTGGATATTCTCTATGAGCACGGCGGGATTTATTTGGACACGGACGTAGAACTGTTAAAACCGCTGGACGAACTGTTGGGGCATTCTGCCTTTGCCGGGGTGGAGCAGGATTCGGAATACGTGGCTTTGGGGTTGGGATTCGGCGCGGTTCCGGGTCACGAGACCATCAAAGCCTTGCGGGACGCGTATGAGGATATGCAGTTTGTTGAAAACGGCGTTCTCAATTTGACTCCCGCCCCCAAAATCAACGGTACTGTTTTGCAGAAAATGGGATATCGCTTTTCAAACGAGGTGCAGACCGCGTGTGATATGACGATATTTCCAAGCGAATACTTTTGCCCGATTAATTATACGACGGGCGAACTGACAATAACCGAGAAAACAATGGCGATTCATCACTACACCGCCAGTTGGTATGACGAATCGCAACGATATGCCGCGGGATTAAAACGAAAATACGGGCGGGTGTTACCGCGCCGTGCGGCGGGCATTTTGGCCACTGCCGTTGCCAAAACCAAATACCACGGATTTGGCGCGTGCCTGAAATGGGTGTTCAAAAAACGAAAGTAAGGGAGTTTGTGCCATGATCACGATTATGACCCCGACCTACAATCGGGCGTATATTTTGGGCAATGCCTATCAATCGTTACAAAAGCAAACGTCCTTTGATTTTGAGTGGATCATCATCGACGACGGTTCTGCCGATAACACCGAAGAACTCGTGAAAGGGTGGATCGCAGAAGAAACTCGGTTTCCGATCATCTACGAAAAACAACAAAACGGCGGCAAGCATCGCGCGGTCAACCGCGGGGTTGCCTTGGCCTCTTACGAATATTTTTTGATTCTTGACAGCGACGATACGCTGACGGAGGACGCCGTCGCCAAAGTCCATCATTGGATCACGCAGATCGACGGGTTGGACGGATTTGCCGGTGTGGCAGGGCTAAAAGCATATGCCAATCCGTCTCAATCGGGAAACACGGCCGATGCCGTGGTCGGCGGTATGCCGCCGCAACCGTATATCGACGCCACCAATTTGGAACGAGGCAAATACGGTCTTCTCGGTGATAAAGCGGAAGTGTACAAAACGGACGTGTTGAAACGCTATCCGTTTCCCGAATTCGAGGGTGAGAACTTTTTGCGTGAAACGGCCTCGTGGGATCGAATTGCTCGTGACGGCCTCAAAATTCGCTGGTACAGCGACGTAATTTATTTGTGCGAATACATTGAGGACGGGTTGACCAAAAACATCGACTTGAAAGCGTATGCCCGAAATTTTCAAGGGTACACCTACTGTTCGAAATTGTTGTTGGAAACACGTTTCGGATGGTTGCGGATTCACCGTTGCGGAGAATTCGCTTACGTCGCTTCTTTGAACGGCTTGTCTTTTGTACAAGCCAAGCGATTACTCGGTGCAAGTTGGTCGATGATGATGAGGGGCGTTATCCTTTTTTACCTTCGAAAACTCTATCACAAAGTGTGTAAATGAAACAGGCGGTCGTTATGGTAAATGCAGTAAAAAAGAATCGGTTTTTTCTATCGGCCCTTTTCGTGCTTTTGTTGTTGCCCTTTTGCGGCATCTACGGTGTTCGCAACGCGATGAGTTCGACGATCTTTCAGGCGTGGCAAGTGGCAGCAATGGGGGCATTGGCGGTCATCGTGGTGATTGCCGCTACGGAGATCAAGTGCAATTGGGCGGTGGTCTCGTTTGCGGCTTATCAGGCGATCGTGATGGTGAGCACGTTTGTGAATCACGGCTTCAGTCCGGGTATTTTCACCGTTATGGCCGCTGCCGTTCTTCTGTTTATGTTGTTGCAATCCTCTTGTTACGAATCAATCGTCAGTGCGCTGGCTTTCATTGTGGTGGTGGCGGCGCTCATTAATTTTCCCATGATGTTACCGCAACTGTCGGCGGTAGATGCACAATTTTTCATTGCCGGAAAAAACGGCCTCGGTATCTTTTTGGTTCCCGGCGTTTTTATCGTGATGATCAACGCCTACAATCGGCACGGAGCACTGAATAAATGGGTGTACGTGATGATGGCCTTTTGCTTGGTGACGGTCATCATCGGCGCCAGCGGAACGGGCATCGTTGTTTCGTTGGTGGCACTTGCGTTGATGCTCCTTTCGCTGAAGGCCCCTCCGAAAAAATCGCTCTACCTTACCATTATCTTGGTAGCGTACGCGTTTTTGATCTTCTTTTTAAACAGTGTGGTTCATACGGATATTTGGCGTGACTTCACGTCGCTTTTGGGCAAGGACAGTACCCTGACCTCGCGGACGTATGTTTGGAACTATGCCAAAGCCCTCATCGGTGAGCATTGGTTGTTCGGAACGGGAAGAGGCTCGGAGATCACCTTTTTGAACGATTGGGGCGGCGAAAGTCTGTTCCACGAAGCGCACAATTTCATTTTGGAAATTTTGTTGGAAGGCGGTATGTTGGCTCTTGCCGTTTACACGTTTTTGATTTCCAAAACGTTTTCAGGTCTGGATATGCGCGACAAGAAAAGTCAAACGATTTTCATTGCGCTGTGCGTGTTGTTGGTCAATGGTTTGACGGAATCGACCGTCAACAATTTTTTCGTTACCGTAATTTTGGGAATTGCCTGTCACTGTGCACAGGAGAATCGAGGTATCAAGGATTGGCATGAACAACCGATTTAAGGTGTTGAAATGGAATTCGCTGTTGGCGTTGTGCTATCAGGTGATCTTGATCGTAACCGGCCTGATCCTGCCGAGATGTTTTTTGCATTTCTACGGTTCGGCAGTCAACGGTTTGATCACCTCCATTACTCAATTTTTGTCGTTTATCAATATCTGCGACCTGGGCATCAGCGCGGTTGTTTCCTCGTCGTACTACAAGCCGTTGTCCGAGCAAAATTCGTATGAAATAAGCCGCATTTTCGTCTATGCAAGGCGCTTTTTCCGTGTTATCGGATTTATTTTACTTGGCTATTTGGCTTTTTTGTTGTTGGCGTATCCCACGCTCATCAACGACGAGTTTGACTATTGGTTTACTTTTACGTTGATTGCCGCTATGGGCATTTCGCAGTTGGCGCAGTATTTTATCGGGATTTCCTACCAACTGTTGTTGAACGCGGACCAAAAATCGTACGTACAACTGATCGTCAACGGCAGCACATTGATTTTGAATACGGTTGCCAGCGTTTTACTGATGGTGTTTGGCGCGAGCATTCAGGTCGTTAAATTGGCAACGTCGTTACTGTACTTATTGCGTCCGCTAGTGATGTGGTGGTACGTGAGACGAAATTATACGCTGAACCTTTCCGTCCCGGTGGACGGTTCGGTCGTGACGCAAAAGAAAAGCGGCATCATCCAACATATTGCCCATACACTGTACGAGAACACCGATGTAATGGTCTTAACGGTGTTTTCCACCCTGGAAAACGTATCGATTTACGGGGTGTATACGCTGGTGACAAGCAGTATTCGGCAACTCGTTACGGCGGCGATCACCGGCGTGCAAGCCCTTTTGGGAAATATGATCGCCAACGAGGAGCAGGACAACCTCTCTCGTTTTTATTCGCTGTATCATTGGGGTCTCCACACGATTGCCGCCTTGTTATTCACTGTCACCGGCTTGTTGATCGTGCCGTTTGTTCGCCTTTACACGGCGGACGTTACCGACGCCGATTATCACGTTCCCGTGTTTGCCGTTTTGATTACCCTGGCGTATTTCCTCAGTACGATCCGACACGGCAACTACGTTTTGATCCGTGCGGCGGGTCACTATAAGCGCACCCAACACGCCACGTTGATTGAATCGACGCTCAATTTGGTGATATCGGTCGTGTGCGTGTTCCGTTTCGGTCTGATCGGTGTGGCGGTCGGCACGGTGGCGGCTACCTTGTTTTTCGTTGTATACGAGATGCTGTATTTCTCGAAGAATATCGTGTTTATGCCGATCAAGCGTTGCCTCAGGCAATGGGTGGCCGATCTGTTGTCGTCTGCTATCAGTATTGTGATTGCCGTAAATGTGAATCTGTTTACCGATACCGTTCTTTCTTGGCTTTGGCAAGCCGTTGTGGTAACGGGTGTGTGTATCGCGGTCAACCTTCTCGTTCAATTGATTTTCTGCCGAGACGACCTTTCGTCGGTGAAAGCGCTGCTCGTAAAAAAGTTAAAGCGGTGATGATATGTTGAGAGAACACAAAGAGGTGGTGTCGCTCATTCGGGCGGCCTTAACCGATTTCGTTGAAGTGAATATCGGTGCGATTGAAGGTAGGGCGTTGTTTGACCTCGGTAAAAAGCACCAGATCCTCCCGCTGTTGTTGCAAGGAATCCAAAAATGCGGGATCACGGTCGAGGAGCCGGATGTGTTTTACAATTACACCTTCCGTCTGGCTTGCCACGATCAAAATCAAATGTATTGGCTTGAGAAACTACAAGAACTTTTCAGCGCCAACGACATCGACTATATGTTGCTGAAAGGCTCGTCGATCAAACGTCTTTACCCTTCTTCCGAAATGCGGTTGATGGGGGATATCGACGTGTTGATCAAGGAAGAACAGTACCCGAAGATCAAAGAATTGCTCGCACAAAGCGGTCTGCGTGAGGAAGCCGAAACCAACCACGAACTGATTTGGGGAAGCGGTGACGGGGTCGTCGTTGAACTGCACAAAAAATTGATCCCTTCGTACAACGACGATTATTACGCCTATTACAGTGAGCCGTGGAAAAAAGCCGTGAAGACGAGCGATACGGCGTACGCCATGACGCCGGAGGACGAGTATATCTACATATTTACTCATCTCACCAAACATTATCGCGACGGTGGGATCGGCCTAAAACATATGGTCGATCTCTGGTTTTTCGGGTTGTGTCATCCGCAGATGGATTGGCAGTACGTGCGTTCCGAATTGGACAAGTTGTCGCTGGCGACCTTCCATCAACACATTGTGGATACGCTGGACGTTTGGTTCAACGACAAACCCGAAACACAACTCACCGACTATATTACGGAACGCATTGTTGAGAGCGGTGCATACGGCATCAAAGAGAAATGCGATGCCGCCAATGCGGCTCGCCTGAGCGCCAGGACAGCGTCTGTTTCGGTGGCGAAACGCAAAAATATCATAAAACTGATATTTCTGCCCTATGCCGATATGCAGCACAAATATCCGTTTTTGCGGCGAGTGCCGATCTTGCTGCCCGTTATGTGGGTGGTGCGATGGTTGGACGCGTTGCTGTGTAAACGCAACAACATTTCCCGCCAAATGGAGCGCCTCAACAAGATAGAGGAGAACACCGTCGACGACTATACCCGTGAATTGGCGATGGTCGGACTGCAGTTTGCGTTGGACAAGGATACGTAATACCACGAGCCTCCGAATGAGAAAACATTCGGAGGCTCGTTTCTTTTTACCCAAGTCATGACCACCGGCCGTGCCGGTGGCATGCACTGCCCCCTTAGGGCATTTCACACGCTGAGCCTATAGGCTCGTCGAATTATCCGCCACTTGCGGCAATCGCCCC
>JAFSFY010000060.1 GCA_017434985.1 Clostridia bacterium
CTCCGACCTCGTCGGCTTACCTCCTCGGCCACCTCCCTTTACACAAGGGAGGCTTTACTAGGCTCCACCTTAACCCATTTATGGGTAGCTAGTAATCGATGCGTGGCTGGCAGGCCAATAAAAAGCGCACCCCAGCGCAGCCAGTAGTATTAGGGCTATGCCCGAAAATGAAATACCCCCCGCTATGCGGGGGGTATTTATTGTGTGATTATCCCGCAATCAAGAAGAAGGCGGTGAGGGCGAACACGATCAGTATCGCCACAGCGAGGGCGCACACGGCGGCGCACAGTTCGCGGTAGGGGTGTCCCGAACGCAGTGCCAACACGAGGAACACCACGAACAACACAAGCGGCAACACCGCGAACAACAACACGCAGACGATGAGGGTGACCACTTCGGCACCGTCACCGAACGGCAAGAAGTCGTTGTTGTAGGACATCCAACCCGCGTGCAAATTTTGCACGGCGTCGGGGTCAGTAACGGGGTGAGCGGTGAGCGGCGCGTGATCTTCGGGGGCTTGGAATTCCCAATAATCGAGATGGTTTTCGGCGTAATCGGCGTAGTAAAACTCGTCGCCGATCACCAGCAAGGAACCGCAAAAAAACGAAAGCGACGGCTCGGAACTTTGCACCGCCACGTCAAACGCCTCACAGGTGGTCAGTTGCCACGAGGAGAGGGTGACCGTCTCAAGCGGTACGGCCGAACGCGGCAGGGAGACGGTGTTGCCTTCGGGCCAGAAAAAGTCGACCGTGTAGGTGTCAAAGGTGCCGTTTTCGAGTTGCTTGTACGCGGTGAGGCAATCCTCCCGCAAAAACGCGAGCGAGAGAAGCGCACCGTCGGGGTAGGTGACCTCTGCCCAAATCATGGTGCACTCTTCGTTTGTATAGAGATCGATATCGTCCACCGCGGCTTGTTGTGACGGGGTGAGCGCAAGATGACAATCCAACTCGTCGGAGTAGCCCGCGGTAACGAGCGAATCGTTAAACCGCTCGTAGGTTTGCCCGTTGAACG
The DNA here is from genome assembly GCA_017434985.1 of Clostridia bacterium. GTDB lineage: Bacteria > Bacillota > Clostridia > Oscillospirales > Acutalibacteraceae > RGIG3009. The sequence goes on from JAFSFY010000060.1 coordinate 1,012, forward strand.
TGAGGGCGGTAAAATCGTCGTTGAACGTGAGGGCGCTTTTTGCCGATGCCGACGTGACAAAAAGGCAAATGAACAACAGACAGACGGTGAAAAGCGAAAGCAGTTTTTTCATCATTCGTCCCTCCTCACGTCAAGTTCAGCTTGCGGTCAAGCATATAGTATTCGAGCACGTACAACACGGTGCACCACATCGCCAAAAACAGGATGAGACCGAACAGCACGAGTGCGATCAGCGGTTCGGGGTGGGTGATGTTCGTGCTCGTCAACCACGAGGTCATTCCGCTGATACCAAACAGATACAGAATCTGCAGGATAAACGAAAACACCTGATTGGCACCGTAATAGATGGCGATGGAGGTGATGACCTTGGCTTTGCGGGTGATGAGGCATCCGAGCGTGATGCACGCGTACACAAACAGTTGCGACGACACGCACAACAGCACGATGAGCGCCAACCCCTCCAGGAAATAAACGGGAATAAACGCGAGCAGGGTGGAGGGAATGACGGGGAGTTCCTCCGGCTCATACACGTAACCGAAAGTCGCCACAATGGCGGCGATTAGAATCGCGAGCAGGATGACCCCGCCCGTGAGCAGTTGCAGCGACACGCCCGAGAGGAGTTTGGCGTTGAGCAACGTTGAGCGTTTGACGGGGAGGGTAAAGGTGAGATATCCCTCGTCGGTGAAGAAGTTTTTGTAAAACCGCACCGCCACCAAAATGAACGACAAGGTGGCAAAAACCGACAACGCGACCACGCACAAGCCGATGGTCAACCCGCACAGCACGTTGACGGCTTCGGGGAACGCCGGTTCGGCGCTGAGGACGCGAACGGCCAAACCGCCGACTGCACCGAAGCCAAGAGCGGCAATGGCGGCGATCCACCAATAGCGCAGCAGGGATGCAAAATCGTATTTTAAGAGTTTCTTCAGCATCGGAACACCTCCCGAAACAGTTGATCGAGCGTCCCGCCCGTTTCGTTGCGGGTCTCTTCGGCATTGCCTGCACGCAGGATGTTGCCGCCAAAGCCCAAAAAGAAGAAGTCGTGCAGCACCGCTTCCACGTCGGTGATGAGGTGGGTGGTGATGATGATGGAGGCGGTCGGGTCGCAGTTGTTGATGATGGTGTTCAGAATGTATTCCCGCGCGGCGGGGTCAACCCCCGCGATCGGTTCGTCCAGCAGATATAGTTTGGCGCGGCGGGACATCACCAGCACGAGTTGCACCTTTTCTTTGGTGCCCTTGGAGAGGGTTTTTAAGGTGGCGTTCGTGTTGACGCCGAGGTCACCGAGCAGACGATACGCGCGCTCGGTATCGAAGTCGGCGTAAAAATCCGCAAAATAGCGAATGAGTTGCGACACCTTCATTTTGGGGTCGAAATAGGTGCGCTCGGGCAGGTAGGACACCAGCGCTTTGCTTTCTTCCCCCACCGGCAGACCGCCTACCGTGATCTGCCCGCTGTCGGGTTGCAGCAGACCCGCAATGAGTTTCATCAGGGTCGATTTGCCGCACCCGTTGGGACCGAGCAGACCCACGATGCGCCCCTCTCGGACAGTGAGGGTCAGGTTTTGCAAAACGGGCTGATGCTTTTTGTAGGATTTGGTGAGTTGTTGACATTCCAGTACGTTCATGCGGACACCTCCTTGATTCTCTAACAAAATAGTAGCAAGAACCTCTCGTTTTGTCAAGAAGTTTTTGAAAACGACAACACCGCCTCCCCTTGTCGTCAAGGGGAGGCGGTGACGGTCAGTCGGTTGCTTTTTCGGCAAAGGAATTGTCGACCAATTTGCCAAAGTCGACGAAGTCGGCGCGGTCAAGTTCGCCCGCCGATTCCATCACGGTCTCGAGGCGTTCGAGCGCTTCTTTCTTCATCACGGGGGTATCGTTCCACACATCGCTGTCCTGATAGCGTTTCACGACGGTGGTCAGCACCGCCAAATCGGTGTCGGGGAACTGCGCCGCTACCGCTTTGGCGACGGTTTCGGGGTCGCTTTCCCGCACAAAGCGTTGGGCACGGGCGATCACGTCGGTGAACGCTTGCACGGTTTTGGCGTTGTCTTTCAGATAGGTCTGCGAAGCGAAAAACGCGGTGTAGGGGATTTCGCCGCTTTCCAGCCCCATCGACGCCAAAATGTAGCCTTTGCCCGCATTTTGCAGTTCGGTGGCGGTGGGTTCAAACAAGGTGACGTAGTCGCCGTTGCCGCCCGTAAACGAGCCCGCCATCATATTGAACTGCACCGACGTGTCCACCACGGCGTCTACGTGCGGGATGACCCCGTGCTGTTTCATCACGTATTCGAGGGTCATTTCCGGCACACCGCCCACGCGACCGCCGATGATGGTTTTGCCGCGCAGGTCCTCCCACGAAAAGGGGTCGTTTGTGCGGCCGAACAAGAACGAACCGTCGCGTTTGGTGAGTTGGGCAAACACGCGCGGATAGTCGTCTTTGCCTTGGTTATACACGTAAATGCAGGCTTCCGGCCCCGCGAGACCGACGTCGGATTGGTCGGTGAGCACGGCGGTCATCACCTTGTCGGCACCGCCGCCGTTGGTCAGTTCGACCTTGAGGCCTTCTTCCTCAAAATAGCCGAGCCCCATCGCGGCATACAGCGGTGCGTAAAACACCGAGTGGGTCACTTCATTCACCCGCACAAGGGTGGTTTTCTCCTCACGCGGGGTGCACCCGACACAAGAGAAGAGCAGTACCAGTGCAGTCAACACTGCGATCAGCGATTTCATCCCATCACTCCTAACTGTTTTTTGAAAAGGCGTTCCAGCCAAAGGATCCCTTGATACATCACCACGGCGGCGATGGCGAGCAGCAGCACGGTGGCCATCACAAGGTCCATATTGAACACCTGTGAGCCGTACACGATGAGGTAGCCGAGCCCCGCTTTGGACACCAAAAATTCGCCCATGATGACCCCCACCCACGACAACCCGACGTTGACACGAAAGGTGTTAAACAGCGTGTCGTAGTTGGCGGGGAACACGAGAAAGCGCAAGATCTGTCCGCGTGTGGCACCGAAGGAACGCATCAAGCGGATCTTTTGCTTGTCGGTGGACAAAAATCCCACGTGCATATTCATAATGGTGACCACCACCGAAATGGCGAGCGCCATCGCCACGATGGACGCGGTTCCCGCGCCGATCCACACGATGAAGATGGGGCCGAGCGCGGTTTTGGGCAGGGCGCCGAGCACCACGAGGTACGGGTCGAGCAGGCGCGAGAGGGTCTCGCTCCACCACAGACACACGGCGACCGCCGTGCCGAGCAGGGTGCCCAGCACAAACCCGATCACCGTTTCGAGACACGAGGTGCCCAGATGCAACCACAAGTCCCCCGACGTGTACAGGGTGGCAAGAGTGGCCACCACGCGGGAGGGGGAACTGACGATGAACGGGTCCACAAGAGAAAGACGCGCGGCGATCTCCCACAGTGCCAGTGCGGCAACCAGCAAGAGCACCCGCCCGATCTGAATGCACACCGTGTACCGACGGCGGCGCCGGAGATACCGTTTTCGCTGTTCAGTCAACGGCGTTCAACTCCTTCCATACGGTGTTAAAGACGGTGTGGAACACGGCGGTGTCGCGTCGTTCAAGCGGCGGTATGCCGCGCAGTTCGTCCAAACAATGAACGGAACGCACCACCGCGGGGCGCTGTGACAGCACCACGATGCGGTCGGACAGGCTGATGGCCTCGGCAATGTCATGGGTGACCAGCAAGGCGGTTTTATGTTCACGGCGAATGATGTCATGAATGTCGGCGGATACCGACAAGCGGGTTTGGTAATCAAGCGCCGAAAACGGTTCGTCCAGCAGTAAAATGTACGGGTCGGTGGCGAGCGTGCGGATCAGTGCACAGCGTTGTCGCATCCCGCCCGACAGTTCCGAGGGGCGTTTGTCGGCAAAATCGGCCAGATCGTACCGCGCGAGCAGTTGTCGCACGTGGGCGAAATGTTCGTCGTCGGTGAGGCGACGCACCTGCAGACCAAGCGTCACGTTGTTCCAAATACTGCGCCATTCAAAAAGCCCGTCGCGTTGCGGCATAAATCCGATGGTGGCGGAGGGTCCGTCCACCGTTTCACCGCCCACCGTTACGGTGCCGCCGCACGGCGTTTCCAACCCCGCGATGACCGAGAGGAGCGTGGATTTGCCGCATCCCGACGGCCCGACCACACTGACAAATTCCCCTTCTTCCACCGAAAACGTAATATCGCGCAATGCTTCGGTTTCCCCGTGAGGCGACTGATACGTCAGGGCGACCTGACGAAGTGTTATCATCACAAAATGTCACCCTCCTTTTGGGTTGATCGGGACAACGCGGTCGTTGCCCTACGCTCCATTCTATGCAACAATCGATTGTCGCGTTATTGTAAAAAAATGCAAGAATTTTTGATTGCAATTTGCCTCACAATAACAAGGTGAAAGGATGGGGTCTTATGAGAAAATATGCGTTATTGACGCTTACGACACTGTTTATACTCGGCAGTTTGGTGGGCGCGTACGTGTTAACGCGCGAAAAACCGAAACGGGTGCAAACGGTCACGGTGACGCCGCAAACCATTTGCCGCACGGTGGAGTGTACGGGGCGTGTGGAAGCCGCCGAAAGCCACGAAGTGTTCGTGCCGTTGCCGTGCGTGGCGGGTGCGGTGTCGGTGGAAGTGGGGCAAACGGTAAACGGCGGCGACGTCTTGTTTTTTGTGGACAATGAAGCTACGCAAGCGGTGCTCTCACAGTGGAGTGACGCGGTGTCGGGAACGGTAGAAGGGGTCGAGACGGTGGTAGCGCCGGTCAGCGGTGTGGTGACGCAGTTGAACGTACAAGAAGGGGAATTGACCGACCACACCAAACCGTGCGTGGTGATCGCCCCCGGCACCGAGGTGTGCGTGGCGGTGGCGGTGCGTGAAAAACATCTGCGCGACGTAAAGGTGGGACAACGTGTGGAAGTGCGCGGCGTGGGATTCGCGCGGGACAGTTACGGCGGGGTGCTCAGCGCCCTCGCAAACGACGCACATCAGCAATACATCGGCAGTGTGAGCGAAACGGTAGTGGACGCAGTGATCACCTTAAACGACGGCGAAGCCGATTCTTCTTTGCGGGTGGGGCTCGGTGCTACCGCCACCGTGACGGTGGAAACGGTGGAAGAGGCGTTGCTCATTCCCTATGAATGCATCGCGCAGACCGAGGACGGAGAGGAGTATATCTATGTGGTGGAAAACGGCAAAGCCCGCCGCCGCGTGGTCAAGCCGACGGCGGAATACGCGAGTGGTGTGTTGGTGGTGTCCGGGATATCGGCAGGGGAACGCTTGGTGCTCGAGCCCGAAGCGTTGAGCGGCGACGAGGTGGAGGTAGCGTGACCGATGGGTGAATTGATGAACGGTGCCGTTCGACAGTTGTTTCGCAAAAAAGGGCGCACGTGGTTGACGGTCAGTGCCATCGCAGTCGGGGTGATGATGGTGGCGGTGGTGTCGGTGCTGTCCCGTGCGGGACGGGTGGTCATCGACCGCGAACTCGAAAGTATGGGGATGAACGGTTTGTCCATCACCGCCGCGCAGACCGAACCGCTGTTGGATGGAGAGGCGCTGGAAGCGGTGCGAGGACTGTCGTGTGTGATGTCGGCCATGCCGCTGTCCATCACGTACGGGGAGGTGTCGCTCGGGGCGACGTCACAGCAAGCGGTGCTGTGCGGTATCGACGCGGGTGCGGATCAAGTCATTTCTTTGTCCCGCAAACACGGGCGCCTGATTACCCGCGGCGACGTGAGCGCGCGTTTGCGGGTATGCGTGGTGGACGAAGCGGTGGCCGAAGCCGCCTACGGGCGCAGCAACGTGGTAGGAAAGACGATGACGGTGCGTGTGGGAGAACAACGGTATGCGCTCACGGTGGTGGGGGTGACCGAAACGGGAAGCAGTTTGTTGCAAAACGTGACGGCGCTCATCCCGGGGATGGTGTATCTGCCGTATACCACGGCGCAGGAACTCACAGGACAAACGGCGTTTGACCAAATTGCGGTGCGTACCGACGAAGCCGAGACCGCGTGGGTGGAGCGGCGCATCGAACAGACGCTGTCGCGGTTGTATGACAACAATCTCATTCGCACCGACGACCTCGCCACCCAAAAAGACCGCCTCGGTCGTGTGGTGGACGCGGTGGGGGTGTTGCTTGCCGCCATCAGCGGTATTTCGCTGTTGGTGTCGGGGATCGGCATTATGACGGTGATGCTCTCGTCGGTGAGCGAGCGCACGCGTGAGATCGGCATCAAAAAGGCGATCGGTGCGACCTCGGGGCGTATTTTGCGGGAATTCCTCGCAGAAGCGGTGCTGCTCTCCCTCGGCGGCGGGTTGATCGGTATTCTGCCGGCGGCGACCCTCGCGCTCGTGTTGTCGGCAAACGGGGTGGCGATGAGCGGCGTATTCGGCGTGTTTGCGCTTTTGTGTGTGTTTTCGTTGTTAGTGGGGTGCGTGTTCGGCGTGTATCCTGCCTACAAAGCTTCTCGTCTTCCGCCGGTGGAAGCGTTACGAAACGAATCATAAAAAAACACAAATTTGTCACACAAACGCGGTAAAATATGGTATAATGACGTCATTATGAGCGAAACGAGGAATGGTTATGTCCCTTTGCAATCGTGAACTGTGCCCGTCGGTGCGGTGTTTGACCTTGCCGGATGCGCGTTTTAAGACCGCGCGGATCACGGTGGGACTTTTTATGCCGCTGACCAAAGACACGGTGGAAGAACAGGCGATCTTGCCGTTTTTGTTGACGCGCGCGTGTGCGAAATATCCCGATTTTACCGCCCTGCAACGGCACCTGAACCGTTTGTACGGCGCCGCCGTGAGCGGTGACGTGGCGCGTGTGGGTGAAACGCAGGCGCTGGTGTTGACGGCGGAGTGCACCGCCGACCGCTACGCCTTGCACGGCGAAACGGTGGCGGCGGATTGTGCGGCGCTGCTGTGTGAAATGCTGTTTGCCCCCGCACTGGAAAACGGCGTGTTCCGTGCGCAGGACGTGGAGATTGAAAAACGCTGTTTGGCGCAAACGGTGGCGGCACAGGTGAACGAAAAACAATGGTACGCGCAGTGCCAAGCGGAAAAATTGCTTTGCCCCGACGAGGCGTACAGCATTGGCCGTTACGGGGAGGGGAGCCGCATTGAGGCGTTGACCCCCGAACAGGTCACTGCCGCGTGGAAACGCGTGCTGCGTGAAGCGACGGTGCAGATCCTTGTACAGGACGAGGGCGAATTGCCCGCGGTGGAAGAGGCGTTTCGTCGGGGATTTGCCGCGGTGGAAGGGCGCGCGCCCGTGCCGTGTGAAACCGTCAAGTTGGCAAAACGCGACGCGGTGCGCCGCACCGAGAGAATGGACGTGAACCAATGCAAACTCGTGATGGGGTTTGCCACGGGATGTGCGGGCAAGGATGCCGCCGTTCCCGCGATGCGGCTTGCGTGTGCCCTGCTCGGCGGCACCGCCACGTCGTTGCTCATGCGCAACGTGCGCGAGAAACTCAGTTTGTGTTATTATTGCTCGTCGCAATACGACCGCCTGAAAGGGGTCATCTTTGTCAAGAGCGGCGTGGAAGAGGCAAACGCCGCCCGCACCGAACAAGAAATTTTGCGCCAGGTCGCGTGTGTCGCGAACGGCGAATTTACCGACGCCCAACTCGAAGAAACGCGCCGTGCGATGTGTCAGGCGTTTGAGGGTGTCGGTGATGCCGGCGCGGCGATCGGTGCGTGGTACGTGGCGCAAGGGTTGTCGGACACGCCCGAAACGCCCGAAGAAACCAAGCGCAAGATCGAAGCGGTCACGCGTGAACAAGTGATCGAAGCGGCCAAACAGTGGCAACTCGGTTGCGTGTATTTGTTGGCACCGAAAGGAGGGGTGACGGATGTGTAAGTGGCAAGCGGTTTCCAACGCCCGTTTGGGGGAAACGTATTATCATCGCCGTCATTCTTCGGGATTGCCGCTTTACGTGTGGCCAAAAGAAGGATTTCGCACCACCTACGCGGTGTTTCTTACGAAATACGGCGCTATCGACAACGCGTTTGTGGAAAACGGCGAGACGACGGTGTTGCCGGCGGGCATTGCGCATTATTTGGAACACAAATTGTTTGAAAACGAAGAGTGCGACGCGTTTGACCGTTACGCCGAAACGGGCGCCAACGCCAACGCGTACACCTCCTTTGACCATACGGCGTATCTGTTTTCCTGCACCCAAAATACCGACGAGTCGCTGGGTGTGTTGCTCGATTTCGTGCAAGCGCCGTATTTCACCGCGCAAACGGTGGAAAAGGAACGCGGCATCATCGGACAAGAAATTCGCATGGGGGAAGATTCTCCCTCGCGACAGGTGTTTTGCAATTTGATGAAAGCGCTGTATCATCATCACCCCGTGAGCATCGACATTGCGGGAACGGTGGACTCCATCGCCGAGATCACCCCCGAACTGTTGTATCGGTGTTACGAGCGCTTTTACCACGTCAACAATATGGCGCTTGCGGTGGCGGGGGATATCTCCCTCGAGCAAGTAGACCGTTTGGCGGATGCGTGGTTAAAGCCGACCGACAAAACCGCGCCCGTGCGCGCGGCGGTGGACGAACCGACCGCGTGTGTGCAACCGTACATCGAAGAAAAAATGGAGGTTGCCACGCCGCTGTTCAACCTCGGTTACAAAGTGCCGATGAACACGAGCGAGGGACTGCCCGACGAACCGGCACGCGGCGTTGCCGCGGCGGCGGTGTTGGAAGAGATTCTCGGCGGACACGCGTCGCCGCTGTATGCGCAGTTGATGGAAGAGGGACTCATCAACGCGTCGTTCGACGTGAGTTATTGGACGGGCCCCGGTTTTGCGTGTTGGATGATGGGCGGCGAATCGGACGATCCGCAGGCGGTGTGTGCTGCGTTCAAGGCGGAGGTTGCGCGCTTGCAACGCGAGGGCATCGACCCCGACGTGTTTGAGGAATCGCGCAACGCGGTATACGGGCGGATGATCTCGCAGACCGACAGTGCCGAAAACTGCGGCGATCTGTTGGTGGATGGCTGGTTGTGCGGTCGTGACGCGTTTTCCATACTTGACGAAGTGGCCACACTTGATATACAATCGGTGTATGATCGTTTGAGGCACGACTTTGATGAGCGCACCTGCGCGTTGTCGTGTGTGATACCCAACCAAACAGAAGAAGGTGTGTCAAGATGAATTCGTACGTGGAATTTCCCGGATTGGGGCTCTTTTTCCCGGTGTCCGACACCATTGTGTCGTTTGACCTGTTCGGCATCGACGTTAACCTGCGGTGGTACGGACTGCTCATCGCCGTCGGCTTTTTGCTCGCGGTGGTGTACGCGTTTCGCCGTGCCGATGATTTCAAAATCAAAATTGACCCGATGATCGACGTGGTGCTGGTGTGCACCGTGATGGCCTTTATCGGGGCGAGGCTCTATTACGTGTTGTTTTCGGACAATCGGGCGGCATATTTTGCCGACCCCCTCACCATTTTGCAGGTGTGGAACGGCGGGCTTGCCATTTACGGCGGCATCATCGGCGCGTTTGTGACCGCGTTGTGGATGTGCCCGCTGCGTAAGGTGGATACCCTGCGGATGTTCGACATCGCGTCCCCCGGTTTTTTGATTGGGCAAGCGGTGGGGCGCTGGGGCAACTTCTTCAACCAAGAAGCCTTCGGCGGCAACACCACGTTGCCGTGGGGAATGACCGGCAGTGAGATCGCGGCCAACACCGACCAAGCGCTCGTGTACGACCGCGCGCTTCCCGTACATCCCACCTTTCTGTACGAGAGTTTGTGGTGTCTTGCGGGACTGCTCCTCTTACATATCGTGTCCAAAAAAGCCTACAAATTCAAAGGTGAAATTTTCACCTTGTATATTATGTGGTACGGCACCGGTCGTTTCTTCATTGAAATGCTCCGTACCGACAGTTTGATGCTCGGTTCGATGCGCGTCTCCTGTCTGGTAGCGGCGTTGTGTGTGTTGGGCGGGCTCGCGCTGTTCTTCGTGTTCCGTGCGGCGAGATCGCGCACCCCGAAAGATATTTTTGCCGAGACAGAGGTTGACGGGACAACGCTGAAAGTGAAAATTGGCGAAAACGTGCTGGCCGTGGACATGATTTCGGAAGAAGAGTGGAATGCGGATATCGCGCAAGAGAAAGAATTGGAAAATACGCAACAAGAAGGACAAGAGGAGACGGACAATGGCACAGAAAATTGACGGAAAAGCGATTGCCGCCGCGGTGCGTGCGGAACTGAAAGAAGAAGTGGCGGCGATGACCGCCGCGGGCAACACCCCCGGCTTGGCGGTGATCTTGGTGGGCAACGACCCCGCCTCCCGCGTGTACGTCAGCAACAAGGAAAAGGCGTGCGCCGACGTGGGGATCCGCTCGGTGGAGTTCACGTTGCCCGAAGAAACCACGCAAGAAGAATTGCTCGCGCTGGTGGCCGACCTCAACAAGCGTGACGATATTCACGGCATCTTGTGTCAGTTGCCGTTGCCGAAACATTTGGACGACAAAGCGGTGATCGCGGCGATCGCCCCCGAAAAGGACGTGGACGCCTTCCACGCGGCCAACGTGGGGCACATTATGATCGGCGATTACACCTTTTTGCCCTGCACCCCGGCGGGCGTGATGGAACTGCTTCATCGCAGCAACATCGACGTGGCAGGCAAGACCTGCGTGGTGATCGGGCGCAGCAACATCGTCGGCAAACCGATGGCGATGCTGTTGTTACACGAAAACGCGACGGTCACCATCTGCCATTCGCGCACCCAAAACCTCAAAGAGGTGTGCCGCGCGGCCGACGTGTTGGTTGCGGCGGTGGGCAGAGCGAAGTTTGTTACCCCCGATATGGTCAAACCCGGTGCGGCAGTGATCGACGTGGGTATCAACCGTGACGAAAACGGCAAACTGTGCGGCGACGTGGATCCCGCGGTGGACGAAGTGGCCGGTTGGCTGACTCCCGTGCCCGGCGGTGTGGGGCCGATGACCATCGCGATGCTACTCAAAAACACCGTGACGGCGGCGAAACAAAAATAAACAAAAAAGCCGCATTACGCGGCTTTTTTCGAAGAAAGGAGGGGGCAGCGTGTCCCATCATCGTGACTTGTTGTCGCCGCTTCGCGCGGCGGTGGACGACTATGAGATGATACGCGACGGTGACCGCGTGGCGGTCGGCGTATCGGGCGGCAAGGACAGTGTGGCATTGCTCACCTTGTTGGCGCAGTTGCGGCGGTTTTATCCCGCACGGTTTTCTCTCACCGCCATCACGCTCGACCCCTCGTTCGATGGGGAAGAGGATTACACCGCGCTTGCCGCGTTGTGTGAACGGTTGGAAGTTCCCTACGTGGTGAAACGCACGCAGTTGTGGGAGACGGTGCGGCACGAAGAAAACCCCTGCAGTTTGTGTGCGCGGATGCGCCGCGGCACGCTTCATCGCGTGGCGCTGGAGGAGGGGTGCAACGTGGTGGCGCTCGGGCATCATCAGGACGATGCCGCCGAAACCTTGCTGATGAATCTGCTGTCGGGGGCAACTTGCGAATGCTTTTCGCCCAAAAGTTATCTCGATCGACGAGGCATTACCCTCATTCGCCCGCTTATCTACATAAAAGAAGCGGAACTGACCGCTTTCGTGAGGCGTGAAGGGTTGCCTACCGTGAAATCGCAGTGCCCGATGGACGGATGCACTGCGCGGCAGGATACCAAAGAATTGATCGCCACTCTCTCGAAAACGTACGGCGACGTCAACCACAAGCTCACCGCCGCTTTGAAAAAGGGGCATATCAGCGGATGGTGACCCGCAAAAAAGAAAAGCCTTGGAACGAAGCGTTCCAAGGCTTTATTTGGTGAGATGATGTTTGATGCGGGAACAGTAATACAGAATGCGCTTGACGAAGGTGAGCAACGGATGAAGAGCCACCCATACGCGCGCGTAAAGACGATAGCCGCAATCGTTCACCGTGTAATGCTTGCTTTTGCGATAAAATTCGCGCAACACGCCGACGACGTCGGCGTCGGTGATGCCGTATTCCTTGGCGTAACAATTGTCGCCGCGAATGACGTACGAATCGGGCAACACCTCAATGATACGGTGAAGCAAGTACTTGTCGCCGCTGCGATACAGCGGCACGTCGTATTTTTTGAGGCGACCGGTCGGTTTTACCACCACAATGGTATCCCGCCGATCTTTGAACAAAGGGCGCATACTGACGCCGCTCGTGGTGGAGACGAACACGCCCTCCTGCTCAAGCACTTGTTCAATGTTGATGCCGTCGTTCATTCTGCCAACAATCCCTGTTCTTTCAAGGACGCCACGAATTGTTCAACGCTTTCTTTGGCGGTGGCGGCATCCACGTCGTATTTCTCTTGCAAGCGAGAGGCGAGTTGTTCCTCGGTGACGTCTTCGGCCATCCACTCCCACATATCGGCGGCAGTGTCGTTGAGTTTTACCATACCTTTAAAGGTGCGGCTGGTTTCCCCCACGGCGATGGCCATGGCTTGACCCATCACGCGGCGCAGTACGAATCCTTCGCGAATTTTCATTACGGTTTACCTCCTGTCAAGCCTTCGAGGGCAACCTCAACGGCTTCTTTTGAAATGGTGCAATCCAGCACGTAGAAGGGAACGCGGGAAAGAATGCTGTCAAAAATTTGGAGAGTTTTATCCAACGCTTCGCCGTTTTGCGGGCAATACACCTGGCGAAGCAAAGGGTCAAAGTGTTCCAACGGGTGAGCTTTTTCAATGTGATTTGTTTCGCCGCGGCGAAGCAGGCAAATGCCGCCGAGCGGGACGATGCAGTTACGCTGCCACCGTTCTTTCCCCGCCCACGGGGTGGAGCACACGTTCACACCGTTTTCGGACAACCGCAGGATAGGCTTATCTCCGTTGACGATGCGCACTTTATCGCCCAAATGCTTAAACCACAAATTGATGTGGGTGGATTTGCCGGTGCCGCTGGGCGCGGTAAACAGATAGGCCTTGCCGCCGTATTCAATGGCGGCACCGTGAAACACCACGGCGTCAAACGCGGGCAGTTGGTCGGCAATGTCGCGGTAAACGACGATGACATCCGCCGCTTCGGCGGTTGCCCCCGCCACCAGCGAAAGTTCCTTTCTCACCGCTTCTTCGGTGGAGGAGGCAACGATGTCGGGCGTGTCGGTATCGTCTATCCAATAATCTCGGCAATATTCGCGCGTGGAATCAAACAGGGGGTGCAGTCGGACGGTTAAATCGGCAATGCCGATGCAAAACGGCTGACTCATGTCGTCGCTCCTTTCGTGCATACAAAAGTATATTACCGCATTTTTGTTTTATCGTCAAGAATATTCTTGTGTAATATAGGAAAATAAGGTATACTATATTACATATATATAAAAGGAGACCCGCTATGCTTATGTTCTGTTCACGCGACAGCCGTTACCGTTCGCCGTTTGGCGCAGTGGCGGCGCATACCCCCGTTCATTTCCGTTTGTGTTTGCCGCGCTCGCTCGGTTGCCGCGGTGCGTTTTTGGTGCGCCGCGCTGACAGCGGTTTGCCGCAATACGACGGGATGTTTTGGGCGGGGATGGAAGGCGACGACCGTGAATGGTGGGAATGCCATTTTGCGCCCGATGCCGCCGACTTGTATTGGTATGCGTTCGCGTTGGAGACGGACGGCGGTCGCCGCTACTTGTGCCGCACCCGTGGCGGGCAGGCACGCCTCAGCGATACGTTGGATGAGTGGTGGCAACTGACCTGCTACGAGGACACGTTTGCAACGCCCGATTGGTTGGCGGGCGGGGTGATGTATCAAATTTTCCCCGACCGCTTTTGCAAGTCGGAGAAGAAAAAAGCGAACGTGCCGTCCGACCGCGTGTTGCGGGATGTTTGGGGCGAACAACCGCATTGGCAACCCGATGCGGCGGGTGTGGTGCGCAACAACGACTTTTTCGGCGGCGATCTCGCCGGTATCACGGAAAAGCTCGGCTATCTGCAACGCCTCGGTGTCACCTGCTTGTACCTCAACCCGATTTTTGAGTCACATTCCAACCACCGTTACGATACCGCTGATTATAGCCGTATCGATCCGATGCTCGGCACCGCCGACGACTTGAAAACGCTCACCGAAGAAGCCAAACGTCGCGGCATCCGCGTGATGCTGGACGGGGTGTTCAGTCACACGGGGGCGGACAGCATCTATTTTAATAAGTACGGACGCTACGGCGAGGGCGGTGCGTTTCGCGATCCTGCTTCGCCGTACGCGGCGTGGTATCACTTCTCGCGTTGGCCGGACGGGTATGCCGGTTGGTGGGGGTTTGAAACTCTCCCCGAAGTAGAAGAACTCAATCCGGCTTTTCTGGAATATATCACGGGTGACGGCGGCATTCTGCATCAATGGATGGCGTGCGGTGTGTCGGCGTGGCGATTGGATGTGGCGGACGAATTGCCCGACGGTTTTTTGGAAGCGCTGCGCACGTCGGTAAAACAAGTCGACCCCGAGGGAATGATGCTCGGCGAAGTGTGGGAAGACGCCAGCAACAAACACAGCTACGGACACCGCCGTCGGTATCTGCTCGGTCGGCAACTTGACAGTGTGATGAACTACCCGTTCCGCGGGGCGATCCTCGATTATTTGCGCGGCGGCCGTGCCGACGATTTCGTTGAATGCGTGATGACGGTGCTGGAAAACTATCCGCCGCAGGTGGTGCGGTTGCTGATGAACTCGCTCGGTACCCACGACACCGAACGCGCCATCACCTTACTCGGCGGCGAACCGCTCGGCGGTCGCGGTCGGCGGTGGCAATCGGAGCAACGGCTGTCGCCCGAACAATACGAGCGTGGTAAACGGTTGTTGATGCTCGGCGGTGTGTTGCAATACGCCTTGCCCGGAGTACCTTGTTTGTATTACGGGGACGAGGCGGGTCTGCAAGGATATCGCGACCCGTTCAACCGCGGATGCTATCCGTGGGGGCGCGAGGACGCCGAGTTGGTGGCGTGGTTTGAGCGTTTGGGACAATGCCGCCGCGAATGCGACGTGTTTGCCGAGGGGGCGTTTTGGCCGTTGTACGCCGACGGCGCGGTGGTGTTTACCCGTGGGGACGAAGAAAGCGGCGTCTTGTGTGCTGTCAATCCGACAAACGAGGCGCGGGCGATCCCGTTGCCCGACGCGTGGTGTAACGGTGAAAAAATGCTCGGTAGCGGCACTGTTTCCAACGGTCTTTTGCACCTGCCGCCGCTGTCGTCTTATCTCCAAAAAACACCTGCAAAAAAAGTTTAAAAAACTTCAAAAAAAGTGTTGACAAACGGAAAAAGTGGTGGTATTATAGTCAGGCTGTCACCGAGAGGTACAGCACAGGACCTTGAAAATTAAACAATGCAAAGACAAGAGAATTAACTACCCGTTAATTTACACAGATTCTGTAAGAATCCGGTCAATTGAGAGATTGACAAAAGACGCTAGTGCGTCAAAATGAGCTTGAGAGCTCTAAAAAAGATATAAATCGCTTCGGCGATGTATATACCATTTTTTAGAGAGTTTGATCCTGGCTCAGGACGAACGC
>JAFSFY010000061.1 GCA_017434985.1 Clostridia bacterium
GCAAAAGTGATATAAAAGCCTACGGCTTTTGTGATATTATATTCGCCATAAAACTCGGCGTAGCCGAATATCACACGGCATAGCCGTATATCACTGCGGAGCAATATCACTCGCCGATAGGCGAATATAACTGAGGCGCACTTCCTTACGGAGTGCGCCTCTAAGCGGAGGCTTTTTCTCGTTATTTCGACGTACTTCCCAAACCGCCGTTGCGGATGGCGGTCACCTCATCGTCTTCCGTGATACCGAAAGGAACGAATAAGCCTTGTGCAAAGGCGCTGCCGGCGGGCAGGTCCAACACCTTCCCCTCGTTGGAATCGTTGGTGATCTTAATAAAAATATGCCCTTCATTGTCGGAATCGTAATAATCGCTGTCAATGATACCGACGGTGTTGTTGAGTTGCAGTCGATAGGAAAAACCCAATCCGCTGCGCGGATAGATCTGCAACACCCAACCGTTTTCCATACGGCAACGCACCCCCGTGGGCACCTTGATCGTCTCACCCGGTGCCAAGTGCAGGGGGATGGGGGTGAAGAAGTCGTAGCCGGCAGAGCCAACGGTGGCGCGGCGAGGCAACGGAGGGAGAGAGGGGGCGGCACCCTCGAAAGCTTGCGAAAATTGTTGGTCGGAAACGTATTCAAAACGGGCAATGCGGTTCATATGAAAACCTCCTATGGAAAATAGTAAAACAATGTGGTATACTGTAAGGCAAGGGGGGAGTCACGTGTCGATTTTGATTGCTGTGCCGCTTTCATATGCGGTAAATGAAGAGGAGTTGTCTGTTCGTCGTCGCGAAAAAGCCGCGCGGTTTTCAAAAGAGGAAGACCGTAAACGGTGCCTATGTGCCGGTGTTGCTTTGGATTTGGCACTGCAAACGGTGGGACTGCGCGAAAAAACGGCAACGATCGCCGTAAATGAGCACGGCAAGCCTTATTTGAGCGAGCACCCCGAATGGCACTTCAGCCTTTCTCACAGCGGGAACTGGGCGGTGTGCGCCCTGTCCGATGCGCCCATCGGTGTGGATGTGGAACAATATCGCGATAAAGAGTTCCTTTCGCTTGCCGACCGCTTTTTCACCCGCGAGGAATATGAGCGGTTGCGGCAATGCGAAAAAAGCGAACGGGAGACGCTCTTCTTTCGGTTGTGGGCCGAAAAAGAAAGCTTATTAAAAGCGGCTGGAACAGGTTTGTCAGGTCTGCCGCAATGCGAAGCATTGATCGGCGACTACGCGTTTCGTTCGTACCCGCTTGACGGCTACGCCCTCGCCGTGTGTACGACGGGAGAATTTCCTCAGCGAATTACCTTTTGTTTGCGGTAACGCTCTTCTTCACTGAAAATGCACCCACAATATTTTTGCATATACATGGCCGATTCGCGGGCGATGGTTTGTCCCTCTTGAAACAGCGGGCGAAAATCGCGATACAAAAACGATACGCCGTGTGTGGTTGCCGCCTCTTCGGCCGCCTGTACGATGGCTTCGTGCTGTTGATAGGGGCTGATGAGTAACGTCGTGGTAAACGACTCGAATCCGTGTTCGGCGGCAAATTTCGCCGTTTCGTCCATACGCAGCTGATAACACGTGCGGCAGCGATGGTCAAAATCGGGGTATACCGCCCGAATGAACGGGCGCAACGCATACGCGTTGTTCACTTCCAGGCGCATATTGATCGTGTCGGCGTAGGCGATCAACGTTTCTTTTCGCGCACGATATTCGGTGTAGGGATGAATGTTGGGATTGTACCAATACCCCGTCGGTTCGATTCCTTCCTCTCGCAAAGAACGGATGCACGCGACCGAACAAGGGGCACAACAAATGTGCAGTAAGGTTTTGTTCATATGTATCACCTTTTGCTATGATACCACAGAATTTAAAAAATGTAAACATACAGGGAATTTGATAAAATTTCCTGTTTTTTCTTTACAGAAACCAAACTTTATAGTAAAATAGAAGAAACACAATTTTATAGAGAAACGAGAGTGGACGTATGCAACCGAAATATAAACGGATTTTGCTCAAACTCAGCGGCGAAGCGATGGCCGGCCCCAAAGGTTCCGGCTTGGATTTTGATGTTGTGACCAGTGTTTGCGAAGCGATCAAAGAGTGCGTCGATGCCGGTGCACAAATCGGTATTGTGGTAGGCGGCGGCAACTTCTGGCGCGGCCGTTCCAGCGGCAAGATGGATCGTACCCGTGCCGACCATATGGGGATGCTTGCCACCACCATCAACTCGCTTGCGTTGGCCGACGGTTTGGAGCAACTCGGTTGCGAAGTGCGTGTGCAGACCGCTATTGCGATGAACGAAATTGCGGAACCCTACATTCGCAGCCGCGCCGTGCGCCATTTGGAAAAAGGCCGCGTGGTCATTTTCGGTTGCGGAACCGGCAACCCCTTCTTCTCTACTGACACCGCCTCGGCGTTGCGTGCACTGGAAATTGAAGCCGACATTATTTTCAAAGCCAGCATGGTGGACGGTGTGTACGACAGCGACCCCAAAAAGAATCCCGATGCGAAGAAGTACGATACCCTCTCGTTTATGGAAGTGCTCAACAAAGACCTTAAGGTGATGGATTCCACCGCGGCCAGCTTGTGCCACGACAATCATATGCCCATTTTGGTCTTCAATCTCGAACAACCCGAAAACATCGTGCGTGCCGTTGCGGGCGAAAGCATCGGTACCATCGTGAAAGATTAATGAGGAGGCAATGTTATGCAAGCGATTTTTGATACCGCCAACGAGAAAATGAACAAAACCATCAACGCTCTTATGAACGAGTATGCGACCATTCGTGCCGGTCGTGCCAACCCGACGGTGTTGGACCGCGTGATGGTGGACTACTACGGTGCTCCCACGCCCATCAACCAAATGGCGGCCGTGTCGGTTCCCGAACCGCGCACCATTTTGATCGCGCCGTGGGACAAAAATACCCTGCGCGATATTGAAAAAGCGATCCTCACGTCGGATTTGGGCCTCAATCCCCAAAACGACGGCAACAGCATTCGCCTCAACTTCCCGCCGCTCACCGAAGAGCGTCGTCGCGAACTTGTGAAAGGCGTTTCCAAATACGGCGAGGAGGCCAAAGTGGCCATTCGTTCCATCCGCCGTGACGCGATCGATAAGATCAAAGATTTGAAGAAAAAATCCGAGATCACCGAAGACGATCAAAAAAATGCCGAAAAGAAAATGCAGGATCTGACCGATAAATTCTGCAAAGAGATCGACGAGATCGCGGCCAAAAAAGAAAAAGAGATCATGGAGATCTAAAATGTGTTCTGTGACCGGCGGAGAATATTCTCGGCCGGTCACGTTCAAACTGGAAGGTGAATCTATGGCTTTGTTCCGCAAAAACGATACGTGGGACGATACGTTGCCTGTGCCTGCCCACTTGGGTATTATTATGGACGGCAACGGTCGTTGGGCCAAAAAACGCGGGTTGCCCCGCACGGCGGGTCACGTGGCGGGTGCCAAAGTGTTTCGCACCATTGCCAAGCATTGCGAAAAACGCGGCATCAGCACGGTGACTTTTTACACGTTTTCGACCGAAAATTGGAAGCGTCCCCAAGCGGAAGTGGACGCCATTATGAATCTGCTTCGCGATTATTTGAAAGAATCGCTGGAAGATTTTAAACACGAAAACATTCGCACCCGCTTTATCGGTGACCGCACGGCACTGTCGGAAGACATTCAGGCCTTGATGGCGGAAGCAGAGGAGTCTACCGCCCACAAAACGGGTATGGTTCTCAATTTGGCGATCAACTACGGTGGTCGTGCCGAATTGACGGCGGCGATGCAAGACTTGGCAAACGAAGTGAAAAATGGTACGCTCGCCCCCGAAGACATCACCGAAGACGTGATCGACGATCATTTGTACACGGCGGGTCAACCGCCTGTGGATATGATTTTGCGTCCCAGCGGTGAATATCGGTTGTCCAACTTCCTCATTTGGCAATGTGCCTATGCGGAATACGTTTTTGACGACATTCTGTGGCCGGATTTCAAAATCACCGATTTGGACCGTGCTTTGACGGAATACGGGCGGCGTCATCGCCGCTTCGGAGGATTGTAAAAGGGAGGCGTTTTGGATGAAAACGCGTATGTTAACGGCGGCGATCGGCATTCCCGCTTTGTTGCTGGTGATGTGTTTGCCGTGGACACTTGTGTTCACTTGCGCGATGGCATTTGTTTCGGGTGTCGCGGTATATGAGGTGCTCAAAACGGCCGACGTGCTTCGCCATACTTCACTGACCGTTTCGGCGATGATCTTTTCGGTGGCGGCTCCGTTTTTTAACCGCATACCGCCTGCGTTGGTCATCTTTTTGTGTCTTGCGTATGTAGTTGCGTTGCTGTTTATCTTTTTGCGTGCGCATAAAACCATTTCACTCGAAACGTTGGGACTCACCTTTTTTATGTCGACCTACATTTCGGTGTCGCTTTCCTGTGCCGCCTATCTGCGTTCGATGGAAACGCACGGGCTGTTCTATTTGTTCTTGGCGTTTGGCATCGCGTGGTTTGCCGACGCGGGCGCGTATTTTGTCGGCGTCTTTTTCGGCAAACACAAATTGTGCCCGGACATTTCCCCCAAAAAGACGGTGGAGGGTTTCTTCGGTGGCCTCGCTTCGTCACTCCTTTTGTGTTTGTTGATGACGTGGATCTACGATGCCGGATTTTTGAAACATGTCCACGACGTCTCTTACGGAATGGTGTTCCTGCTTGCGTTGGTGGGCTCTTTCTTGTCGGTGATAGGCGACCTGTTTGCCTCACTGATCAAACGGCAATACGAGGTGAAGGATTTCGGGAATTTTTTCCCCGGTCACGGCGGTATGATGGACCGCTTTGACAGTTTGTTGCCGGTGTTTTTGCTGGTGTATTTCACGGTGTGTCACCTGCCCGTGATTTCGTGAGAAAAGGAGAATCTTCGTGAAACGCTTGGTTATTCTCGGCTCTACCGGTTCAATCGGTACACAAGCGCTGGACGTGGCGCAAAAACTGAACTATCCCGTGCTGGCGCTGGCGGCTTACAGTAACGTGGCGTTGCTCGAAGAACAGGTTCGTGCGTTTCGCCCGCGCTTTGCCGCGCTTTTTGACAAAGCGGCCGCCGACGATCTGCGTGTGCGCGTGCGTGATCTCGACGTTACCGTCCTTTCGGGAATGGAGGGTCTGTGCGAATTGGCGGCAGTTCCCGAAGCGGATATGGTGCTCAATTCGGTGGTGGGTATGGTCGGCTTGTTGCCGACCTTGACGGCACTTCGTGCAGGGCACGACGTGGCTCTTGCCAACAAGGAAACGTTGGTGGCGGGCGGCGAGATCGTGATGAAAACCGCGCGTCAGAACGGTGCCAAACTGTTGCCTGTGGACAGCGAACATTCTGCTATTTTTCAATGTTTGCAGGGGACGGCACAGGGAATGTGGGCACCGCCTGCACCCTCGAAAGCCTTGCGTCTTAAAAAATTGATCCTCACCGCTTCGGGAGGTCCGTTCTTTGGCAAAAGTGCCAAGGAGCTTGAAACAGTCACCCCTGCCGATGCGCTTCGCCATCCCAATTGGAGCATGGGTCAAAAAATCACCATTGACTCGGCTACGATGATGAACAAAGGATTGGAACTGATTGAAGCGCGGTGGTTATTTGATATTCCCGAGGAGAATATAGATATTGTGGTGCATCGTGAAAGCATCGTGCATTCGCTGATCGAATACGACGATTATTCCGTGCTGGCACAAATGGGGCTCCCCGATATGCGCATTCCGATCCAATACGCCCTTACGTGGCCTGACCGTGTGGAGTCGCCCGTTAAGCGATTGGATCTGGCGGCAGTGGGGTCACTCTCCTTCTTTGCGCCGGATGACGAAGCGTTTCCGTGTATGCAACTGTGCCGCCGCGCGCTGCAAAAAGGCGGTGCCTATCCGGCGGCGGTCAATGCCGCCAACGAAGTTGCCAACGAATTGTTCCGCAAAGGGGAGATCACCTTCCCGAATATCGGGGAATACATCGGTGAGGTGCTCGAGCGTTCCTTGCCGAACGTGACGACCGAGCAAGACGTGTTGGCGGTGGACGAAGAATGCCGTCGTTTTACGCGAGCGTTAGCAACCAAAAAATGAGGTGATGGTCATTTCTACTGTTTTGTCTACGGCGCTTCGCTTGTTGGGAGCGTTGTTGGTGTTTGGTCTGATCGTGGTGATCCACGAATGGGGTCATTTCATCGTCGCCAAACTGATGGACGTACAAGTGAATGAATTTGCGATGGGTATGGGTCCCAAACTCTTCGGTTGGGGCAAAAAGGAAACGCGATATTCCGTTCGTCTGTTTCCCATTGGTGGCTACTGCGCGATGGAAGGGGAGGACGCCGCCGGTTCCGGCGAAGTGTCCACCGATACGGTAACGCCAACCGATAATCCTCGCGCGTTTGGCAACAAAAAAGTGTGGCGCCGCGTCCTTATCGTGGTTGCGGGCGCTACCATGAACCTCATCTTGGGTTTTGTGTTGCTTCTCGGCTATTTCGGCATTTGTACCCGCCCGTCGGATAATGGCAACGTGTACTATGCCGGTACGGCCATTTCTTACCTGCCCGAAACCGCCGTGAGTTATCAAAGCGGTCTGCGTGTCGGGGATGAGTTGCTCACCATTGACGGCAAACGTGTCTTTTCGGTGATGGATATTCAATCCATCCTGCAAAGCAGTGCCGACGGTGAGTTTACCATGACGGTACGCCGCAACGGCGAAAACGTAGAATTGCCGTCGGTCAAATTTGAACGGCAGTCCCTTGAAAACGGTGGTCACCGCTTGATTTATGATTTTAAAGTCAACGCCATCGACCAAACGGTTTGGTCCACCATCACGCAATCCTTTAAAATGGAATGCAGTGTGGCGGTGTCGGTGTGGCGTTCGCTCGGCAGTTTGATCACGGGTGAATACGGTCTCAACGAATTGTCCGGTCCCATCGGCACAGTCGACGTGATTGGTGACGTGGTGGAAGACGCCGTCAAGCAGGAACATTGGCAAGATGGTCTTGCCAGTGTGTTGATGCTGACGGTGGTGTTGACCGTTAACGTTGGCATTTTCAATTTGTTGCCGTTCCCCGCGCTCGACGGCGGACGGCTGTTGTTCCTCATTTGGGAAGGTATTACCCGCAAACCCGTCCCCCCGAAATATGAAGGAATTGTTCACGCAGTGGGAATGGGGCTGCTGTTCTTGCTGATCATTGTCGTGACGTTTAGTGATATTAAAAAATTGTTTGTTTGAGGTGACGTATGCAACGACGTGCTTGTAAAACCGTGTGGGTCGGTGGTGTGCCGATCGGCGGTAATGCGCCCATTACGGTGCAATCGATGGGAAACGTCCCGTCTTCCGATATCGAAAAAACGGTGCAACAAGCCGTGCAGTTGCGTGAAGCCGGCTGTGATATCTTGCGTATCGCCGTTCCTGATGCGGCGGCAGTACGCCTGATCGATGCCATCAAATCGACGGTGGACATTCCGCTGGTGGCGGATATTCATTTTGATTACCGTTTGGCGCTCGATTGCGTGGCGGCGGGTGTCGATAAGATTCGCATCAACCCCGGCAACATCGGGGCAGAAGAACGTGTGCGTGCGGTTGCGACCGCCTGCCGCGAAAAAGGTATCCCGATCCGTATCGGTGTGAATTCGGGGTCATTGGAAAAAGAAATTTTGGCCAAATACGGTCATCCCACCGCCGAAGCGATGCGTGACAGCGCCTTGTATCACGCATCACTGCTTGAAAAGTACGATTTTGATGACATCGTGATCTCCATCAAATCGTCGGACGTGCAGACGATGGTGAAGGCATATGAGTTGACCGCCGCCGCGTGTGAATACCCCTTGCATTTGGGCGTTACCGAAGCGGGAACCGAGCGGATGGGTATGCTCAAATCCGCGATGGGGATCGGGGCGCTCTTGCTGCAAGGCATCGGCGACACCATTCGTGTGTCGCTTACTGCCGACCCGTTACGTGAAGTGGCGGCAGGGCAGGACATTTTGAAAGGCCTCGGCCTGCGTAAGGACGGCATTTCGCTGGTTTCCTGTCCCACTTGCGGCCGCACGAAGATCGACCTCATCGGTATCGCCAACCGCGTGGAAGAGCGGGTACGCTCGGTCAACAAAACCGCCACGGTGGCGGTGATGGGGTGTATCGTAAACGGCCCCGGTGAAGCGCGCGAAGCCGATATCGGCATTGCCGGCGGTGACGGCAAAGTGGCCATTTTCAAAAAAGGACAAGTGATACGCACTGTCGATGAGGCGGATGCGGTGGAAGAATTGATAAAGGAATTGGAATCGTTATGAGTCAGCCAACGGTAGAACTGTTGTTTGCCCCTTATATACAAGATGTCCCGCTTCTCGGTCGCTTTGCGGCGGACGAAGTGGAACACGTGGAACTCAACCGCGCCGAATTTCGGATGCGGTTATTTCTGCGTTTGGATCGTTTTGAACCGTACGATGCCGTTGCGGCACTGGAAGAATCGCTCAAACAAGGATTACAACTAAAAAGTGTCGAGATCGTGCCGCATTATCCGTCCGATACGTTGTCGGTGGCGTGTTTTGCGTCGCTCGTTTCGTTTATGAAACGGCGCTCCACGGTGGTCAACGGTACCTTTAACGATGCCGTTTGTCGTGAAACCGAACAGGGCTGGACGGTGGAATTGCAACACGGAACCCTCAACGTGATCGAGACCACCGGCACGGACAAATTGCTTTCACAACTCATTCGCGAATTTTTCGGGGTGAGTTTGTCGGTGAACTTTGTCGGTGAAGAAAGCATTGCGGAAAACGATGTGCAATATCAGCGTCTGATGGAAGAAGTAAACAAAGAAGAAGAAAAAGCCAAAAAGGCGGCCGCCGAACAAGCGGCCAAGCAAGCTGCCTCTGCTGCAGGTGAACCCATCAAACCGTCAAAACCCGACGATCCGACGCAGCCGCCCGCGGATGGCTTGCCGATCTACCGCGAAACGGCGCAACCGTTGTTCGGCCCCGTCCCGCGCGATTTTCCTACGCCGCTTCGCAGTTTGCACGAGGGATTTGTGACCGTGTGGGGTGAGGTGTTTGGCTATGAAACGCGCGCGTTCCGTGACGGTGCACGCATTCGCCACACCTTTTACATTTCCGACGGTACCAACTCGGTCACAGTCATCACCTGGACCGACGTAAAGCGCGACAAAGCCAAATTGGAGGCGCTTGAATCGCTCAAAGACGGTTCGTGCGTGCTCATCAACGGCTTGTACGAATTTGACGAATATGCCCACGGCGACGTGCTTTCCCCGAAAGCGATCGCCTTGGTCAGCAAATACCAAAAACAGGATACCGCTGACGTGAAGCGTGTGGAATTGCATCTGCATACCAAGATGTCGGCGATGGATGCTGTCTCCGATGCGAAAGCGCTTATCAAACGCGCCGCCGCGTGGGGACACCGCGCCGTGGCCATCACCGACCACGGTGTAGCGCAGGCTTATCCCGAAGCGATGAACACCGCCGCCGATCTCAAAAAGAGCGGCAAAGACATCAAAATATTGTACGGTGTGGAGGCGTATTACGTCAACGACGGCATCCCCACTGTGGCGGGGGATACGACTGAGCCGTTTGACGGTCACTTCATCGTGTTTGATCTGGAAACCACGGGCCTTAACAGCGGTACCGAGCGTATCACCGAGATCGGTGCGGTGCGTTTCCAAAACGGCGAGATCAAAGACGAATTCAATACCTTTGTCAATCCCGAAAAACCCATTCCGCCGAAAATCACCGAACTCACCGGCATTACCGATGCGATGGTGGCCGATGCACCGAGCGAAGCGGAGGCGTTGCGTCGTTTTTATGAATTTTGCGGCGAGGCGCGGGTATTGGTGGCGCACAACGCCCGTTTTGACACCTCCTTTGTGAAAGCCGCGGCGGCGCGCTGCCAAATGGACTATCCGTTTGCGGCGGTGGACACCGTTCCGCTGTGTCGCACGTTGTATCCCGATATTAAAAACCACAAATTGGATACGGTGGCCGCGCATCTCAAGTTGGATGAATTTAACCATCACCGCGCGTGTGACGATGCACGTGTGTTGGCGCAAATCTTTGCCCGTATTGCGGCAGATTGCAAGCAAAAGTTGAATATCACGTCGGTCGATCAGATCAACGGACAGCTTGGTGGGGTGGATGTCAAAAAGGCGCGCCCGTTCCACCAAATTTTGCTTGCCAAAAATCAAACGGGCCTTAAAAATCTGTACAAACTCATTTCGTACAGTCACCTGAAAGAATACTACAAACGCCCCCGCATTACGCGCAGTAAACTCACCGAGTTGCGCGAAGGTCTGCTCGTCGGCAGTGCCTGCGAAGCGGGCGAACTGTTCCACGCCGTGATGGAAAAACGCCCGTGGAATGAACTGTGCGACATCGCGCGGTTTTACGATTTTCTGGAGGTGCAGCCGCTTGGCAACAACGCCTTTATGCTTCGTCCCACCAAAAACAAGGACGGCACCTTTAATCCGCCCGTGGCCCCCGATGAGGAGACCTTGCGCGACTTTAACCGCACCATCATCAAACTCGGTGAAGAATTGAACATTCCCGTTTGTGCCACCTGCGACGTGCATTTTATGGACCCCGAAGACGAAGTGTATCGCCGTATTTTGCAAGCGGGACAAGGGTATAGTGATGCGGATGAACAAGCCCCCCTGTATTTCCGCACCACCGACGAAATGTTGAGAGAATTTGACTATCTCCCGCCCGAAAAGGCGTATGAGATCGTGGTGGAAAACCCCAATAAGATCGCGGATATGATCGATGAGATTCGTCCCATTCCCGAGGGCAACTACCCGCCGCATATCGATGGTTCGGACGAGCAACTCACCGAAATCACGTGGAATCGCGCCAAGGAATTGTATGGCGACCCCGTGCCCGAGATCGTGGCGGCGCGATTGGAAAAGGAACTGAATTCCATCATCAAAAACGGGTTTGCCGTTCTCTATATGATCGCGCAAAAGCTCGTGAAAAACTCGGTAGACAACGGCTATTTGGTCGGCTCGCGTGGTTCGGTCGGCTCGTCTTTCGTTGCCAATATGGCGGGCATTTCCGAAGTGAACCCCTTGCAACCGCACTACGTGTGCCGCAAGTGTAAGTACTCCGAATTTATTACCGACGGATCGGTCGGTTCGGGCTTTGACCTGCCCGACAAAGTGTGCCCCGTGTGCGGCGAACCGCTCGACCGCGACGGACACGAGATCCCGTTTGAGACCTTCCTCGGGTTTGACGGCGATAAGACCCCCGATATCGACTTGAACTTTGCCAGCGAATATCAGACTCGCGCTCACAAGTACACCGAATCCTTGTTCGGCAGTGACCACGTGTTCAAAGCCGGTACCATTTCGACGGTGGCGGATAAGACCGCTTACGGCTACGTGAAAAAATACGCCGAAGAACGCGGTCTCGCGATGAGCAATGCAGAGATCGAGCGCTTGGCCAAAGGTTGTACGGGTATCAAACGTACCACGGGTCAACATCCCGGCGGTATGGTGGTTGTGCCGAATGAGTATGTCATTGAGGATTTCTGTCCCGCGCAACATCCCGCAGACGATCCCAATTCCGACGTTATTACGACCCACTTTGATTTCCATTCCATTCACGATACCATTTTGAAGCTGGATAACCTCGGCCACGTCATTCCCACCATCTACAAGTATTTGGAGGAATACACGGGTATCCGCGTGATGGACGTCCCGATGTCCGACCCGCAGGTGTACAAGCTGTTCACTTCCACCGAGCCGCTCGGTGTTACGCCCGAACAGATCGATTGCGAGATCGGCACCCTGTCCATTCCCGAAATGGGCACGGGTTTCGTGCGGCAGATGTTGATGGAATGTAAACCCACGCATTTTGCCGACCTGCTTCAGATTTCCGGTCTGTCCCACGGTACCGACGTGTGGCTCGGAAACGCGCAAGAACTCATCAAAAACGGCACCTGTACCATTTCCGAAGTGATCGGAACGCGCGATAACATCATGACCTATCTAATGCACAAAGGTTTGCAACCCAAAATGGCGTTTAAGATTATGGAGATCGTGCGTAAAGGCAAAGCGACCAAACTGCTCACCGATGAGCATTTTGCCGCCATGCGCGAGAACAACGTGCCCGAGTGGTACATTGATTCGTGTATGAAGATCAAGTATATGTTCCCCAAAGCGCACGCCGCCGCGTATTGCATTGCGGCGTTGCGTGTGGCGTGGTACAAGGTGCACCGTCCCGCCGAATATTATGCGGCGTACTTCACCGGTCGCGGCGAAGATTTTGATGCCGAGCCGGTGCAACAAGGTGTGGCCGCCGTCAAGCGGTTGATGGATACCATCCGCGCCAAAGACAAAAAAGAAGCCACCGCCAAAGAACTGTCCCAAGCCGAAACCTTGCACGTGATTTACGAGGCAATGCAACGCGGCGTGGAGTTCTTGCCGGTGGATCTGTATCGTTCGCATTCTTACAAATTCACGATGGAGGACGGCAAGGTGCGCTTGCCCTTTACGTCCATTCGCGGTCTCGGCGCGGCGGCGGCAGAATCGCTGATGCACGCGCGCGAAGGCGGCGAGTATATCTCGTGTGACGACCTGCAAAACCGTTCGGGCGTGTCCAAATCGGTGATCGAATCGATGCGCGAACTCGGCGTGTTGCAGGCGTTGCCCGCCACCAGCCAGATCAGTTTGTTCGAATGGTAAGGAGGTGACCCCGGTTGTTGCAAAAAAACCAATTGATACCCCTAACCATTACCGGTATGACCGCCGAAGGCAACGGCGTGGGTCACGCCGAAGACGGAATGGCGGTTTTCGTTCCGTTTACCGCGGTGGGGGACACCCTTTCCTGCCATATTCTCAAAGTACAATCGCGTTGTGCATTCGGGAAGATCGATGCATTGACCGAACCGTCACCGCATCGCGTTGAAACGGTGGATTGCCCCGTGTTCGGCAAATGCGGCGGTTGCGCGTTTCGGCACGTGACCTATGAGGCGGAATGCGCGTATAAATGGCAACGCGTGGCGGATGCCGTCAAACGCATCGGCGGGTTGGACATCACACCCGAACCGCTCGTCGCGTGTGACTCGCCTGACCGTTATCGCAACAAAGGACAGTACCCTGTCGTGGCGGGCGAACACCGCCCCCTTATCGGGTTATACGCCGCGCGCAGTCATCGTGTAGTGGAACAACACGATTGTTTGCTCCAACCCGAAAATTTTAAAATTGTGTTAGACACGGTGGGCAAATGGGCCAAAAAAGCGGGCGTTGTGCCGTACGATGAAACAACGGGGCGCGGCCTGTTGCGGCACGTGTATATCCGCGAAGGGTTTGCCAGAGGGGAGTTGATGGTGTGCCTTGTGTGCACAAGCGGTAAAGTCCCGCAACCGCAACTGCTCATCGATATGCTGCGAGAAGCGGTGCCCGGGCTGGCGTCGCTGATGATCAATCTCAATAAGCAAGACACCAACGTCGTGCTCGGAAAAGAGAGTTTCTGCTTGTACGGTACTCCGTACATCATCGACCGTTTGTGCGGGCTCAACTTCCGTTTGTCGCCGCTTTCGTTTTATCAAGTCAACGCACCGCAAGCTGAGCGGCTGTACGGTCTTGCCAAAGAAGCCGCCGCTTTGACAGGGGAGGAAGTGCTGCTCGACCTCTATTGCGGCACGGGCACCATCGGCTTGTCGATGGCGAATCATGTCAAGCAACTCATTGGTGTGGAGATCACCCCCGAAGCGGTGGAAGACGCCAAACAAAATGCCGTGGACAACGGCATCGAAAATGCACGGTTTATCAACGCCGATGCCGCCAAAGCCGCCCTACAACTTGAAAAAGAAGGCATCCACCCCGACGTGGTCGTTCTTGACCCGCCGCGCAAAGGATGTGACAGCGCGCTCATCGAAACGGTGGTGCGGATGGCACCCGACCGCGTGGTGTACGTGTCGTGCGATCCTGCTACTCTGGCGCGCGACCTCAAACAATTTGAAGCGCTCGGCTACCAAACGCAACGCATCACCCCCGTTGATATGTTCCCGCGTACGCATCACGTGGAATCGGTGGCACGATTGGTACGAACAAGGTAAAAACGTGATGAGCGCGAAATGAGGTGGAATGCTATGCTTCATACCCTACAAAATGAATATCTTACCGTGCAGATCCACGAAAAGGGTGCCACGCCGTGGTCGATAAAAGACGCGGACGGCACCGAATATCTGTGGCAAGGGGATACGCGGTATTGGCGAAACAGAGCGCCGCATTTGTTCCCCTACATTGGGCGAATGCCGGGAGGCAAGTATACGTTGCGCGGTGAACCGCACTGTATGAATATGCACGGCTTTGCCCGCGATATGGTGTTCGATGTGAAAGGCTCCTCCGACACGCATCTCGTTTTTTCGCTGACGAACAACGAAGAAACCTACAACCTGTATCCGTGTGCGTTTTGTTTGTCGATACGCTATCGACTGGAAGGACGTGCGCTCTCAATTACGTATCGCGTGGAGAATACGGACGACAAACCGATGCATTTCGGTATCGGCGCCCATCCGGGGTTTAACGTCCCGCTGGAAACGGGAGCTGCATTTGAGGATTACTATTTGGAATTTGATGCCGTTACCGATGCCAAACGTGTGGAACTGTCTGCCGATTGCTTTGTAACGGGAGAATTAACCCCTTTTCCGCTGACAGACGGTGTTCGCCTTCCGCTGACGCACGATATGTTTGACAACGATGCGATCATTTTGACGGATATGGCAACCTCGGTGACACTCAAATCCTCCAAAAGCGGGAAACACGTCTGTGCCTCTTACCCCGATATGCCGTATTTGGGAATTTGGCATATGCCGAAAACCGACGCCCCCTACGTGTGCATTGAGCCGTGGTCATCGCTCCCTTCCCGACATGGCGTGGTGGAGGAACTGACCACAAAGCCGGGACTGATTGCACTGGAATCTCATGGCGTATACACAAACGAAATCACATTCCGATTCGAAGGCTGAACGCCTTCTTTTCGTGGAGAGAATATTCAAAAAAGCAGGGCGGTCAATGACCGCCCTGCTTTTTATATTGCGATGGGGTACAACCCATTTTCTTTTTGAAACTGTGCGCGAAATAACTCATATTGTAAAATCCGCAAGCAACGGCCACCTCGGTTACGGGAACGTTTCGCCTGTCAAGTAACGGCAACGAACGTTCGATTCTCACGTCGTTGATATACTCCACCAGGGTTTTGTTAAAATTCTTCTTAAAAAAGCGACAAAAGTATTTGGGAGACATATGAAAGTGTTCCGCAATGTCCGCAAGCGCGATTTTTTGCGCATAATTCTCGTTGATGTACGCCACGATGTTTTTAAGCAATTGCTTTTTTTCGCTGTCCAACGTGGGGTTTTGAACAAAAACAAGCTGCTTTTCTTCAATCAGCCGAGCGACAAATTGTAGGAGAAGTGCCTTGGTGAAGAGCATATAGCACTCACTTTTCTGCGTGTGGATCTCGCTTAACTGTTGCAAGATATCGAGCATTTTTTCGGATGTGTGTACACGGTTGACGAACTGTATTTCTTGGCGCAAAAGGGGCTCGATAAACGTTTGCTCCGCGAAATCATGTTTGCTGAACGAAAGAATATCAAAATCAAACACAAATGCCGTATAGTCCAGCGGCGCGCCGTCTCCGTATATTTCGTGCATCTCACCGCTGTTGATGATGAAGATATCACCCGGTTGTCCCACAAAGGACTTGTGGTTGATGGTAAGTTGAATGCATCCGTTCGTTACGTAGAGAATTTCCGTTTCGCGGTGCCAGTGGTTGGCGACCAATAATTTGGTGCGATCGTATACAACGTGATATTTTTCAAAACAATCGTTTAAACTGCCGCGTTTTCGAATTTCCATAAACGAAGATGGTTGTTTCATCGTATCACCCTATTTCATCATAGCACGACAGGGCCTTGTATGCAACCGAAAAAGGAGAATATTGTGTTACTATCCGTGTATATTTTGGTATTGGGAGCTATTTGTGTGTGATATTATAGCATTACGATAGAAAAAGAAAGGAAGATGAGTGATGAATCACCATATTCGCAATTCGATTATGTACAACGTATACCCGACCTCGTTTTACGATAGCAACGGCGACGGTATCGGTGACTTGAAAGGCATCACGGAAAAATTGCCGTATATCAAACAGTTTGCCGATATTGTGTGGATCAATCCCGTTTTTAAATCGCCGTTCCGTGACGGAGGCTATGACATTGCGGATTACTATGCAATTGATGAACGCTTTGGCACGATGGAGGACGCAGAAGAACTGTTCAAAAAGGCACACGAACTGGGTTTGAGAGTTTTATTTGATCTGGTGGTTGGTCACACGTCCGACGAGCATCCGTGGTTTCGCGAGTCGCAAAAGCACGAGCAAAACCAGTATTCCGATTATTACATTTGGACGGACGACGTGTACGGCGGTCCCGTTCCTTACAACAACATTTCCGGCAACAGTGAGCGGAACGGCAATTATATCTTGAATTACTACTGTTTCCAACCTGCCTTGAATTTTGGTTTTGCGGAAAAGAAATTTTCGTGGCAAAATCACTATCTCGATGAACCGTGCCTCAAAATTCACGAAGAAGTGATGAATATCATCCGCTTTTGGTTAAAAAAGGGTGTTGACGGTTTCCGCGTGGACATGGCGCCGAGCATCATCAAAGGCGATACGATCGAAAAGAAATGCGCGTGCGAAGTATGGACGAAAATTTTTGGCAAAGTGCGCGAAGAATATCCCGAAGCGATCTTTGTATCGGAGTGGGGACAACCCGAATATGCCGTGAAAAACGGTAGTTTTGATATCGACTTCTTCACGCATGAATGTGACGAGGGGTACACCCATTTGTTGCGCAACCAACCGGATGCCAACATCATTGCCAAAGACGGGCACAGCTATTTCCAAAAAGAGGGGCTTGGCGAAGCAAAGAAATTCTTTGCCTATTTTATG
Source organism: Clostridia bacterium (assembly GCA_017434985.1). Lineage (GTDB taxonomy): Bacteria > Bacillota > Clostridia > Oscillospirales > Acutalibacteraceae > RGIG3009. The sequence continues at coordinate 16,963 of JAFSFY010000061.1, forward strand.
CGAAATTTGGAAGCGGTGAAGGGAAAAGGCTATATCTCGATTCCCACGGGCAACCACGATTTGCCCCGATTCAGCAAATGGCGCGATGCGGAAGATCTGAAAGCGGTATTTGCGTTTATCCTCGCATTGCCCGGTGTACCGCTTATCTATTACGGCGATGAAATCGGTATGTCCTATGAAAAAATCAAGAATAAAGATGGCGGCTATCGTCGCACCGGTTCGCGTACACCGATGCAATGGACAAGCGGTAAGAACGCAGGGTTCAGTACCGGTGACGGCGAGATGTATCTGCCGATCTACGATGACTACAAAGACATCAATGTTGAAACGCAAGAAGCGCAAGAGAATTCTCTCATCAACACCGTCAAGCGTATGGTAGCGGTCAAGCGAGAGTATCCCGAATTGTTTGCAAGTGATAATGCATTTGAGGTGATTTCGGACGATTATCCGGCCATTTTCAAGCGCTCGGATGGGGAAAATACGCTGTTGTGTATTGTCAATCCGTCCGAAAGGGTGTATACTTTGGATGTTCAAACAGGGGAAACGCTCATTTCTTCCAACGTGACGGTGGAAGATGGCAAAGTGACGATGAAGGGTGTTTCGTATCTGTGGATGAAACTGTAAGGAGGAATACAGATGGTTCACAAATTGTATGGTGACGGTGTTCACGATGATACGGCCGCCATTCAGGAATTGATTGACAGCGGCCGCCCCGAGGTTATCCTTCCGGTGCCTGATAAACATTACGTCATTTCCAAACCGCTGGAATTGCCCTCTAATTTTCGGTTGGTGTTGCCGCGCTATGCAGAAATTCGACTGGCGGATGGCTCCAACTGTCTGATGGCGAAAAACAAATGGGTAGCGGACTACGATCCCGATCGTTTGCCGAAAGATCTGGACGATCTTTGGGGTGGTGTGTGCAAACATCTGTGGTATTACGTGAACGAATATTCGCCCGATGCGATTACCGAGAACATCGAAATTTGCGGCGGTATTTGGAATTGCAACAATCTCAATCAACTGCCCAACCCCGAGCGTACCGAGGATTTTGGCCCCTACGGATACACGGGGGAGGGGATGTTATTTTACGGTGTTAAAAACCTCAAACTGTCCTCCCTCACACTCAAAGACCCCGTTCACTGGGGCATCTCCTTTGACCGTGTTTCCTACTTTACGGTGGAAGATATCACCTTTGATTATAACCTCGGCAATCCTTTTGCGCTCAATATGGACGGCGTTCACATCAACGGCAACTGCCATTACGGTGTGGTGCGCAACTTAAAAGGCGCGACGTATGACGATATGGTAGCGCTTAACGCGCACGAAGGTTCTCGCGGCCCCATTACCAACATATTGATTGATGGCTTGTTTGCCGAAACTTGCCACAGTGCCGTTCGACTGCTCACGGTGGCGGATGATATGCGCAACATTCATATCACCAACGTATACGGCACCTACTACCAATATTGCATCGGTATCACGAAATACTATCCGGGTGAAACCACGGGCGTGTTTGATGCGATTACCCTCGACCATATCTACGCATCCAAAGCGTGTGGCGAAGGGATCCATCCGTATTGGAAAGGCTACGTTTATCCGTTTGTGTACATACAAGAGGAAACAAAGGTGACCAACCTCAAAATTGCCGACGTCCGTCGTGATGAATACAACATTCCGATCGATACGATCTGGATCGGTAAAGGTGCGGTCGTGGAGAACTTAATTCTTGACAACGTCGTTACGGAGAATCATACGGGCGAAGAAATGCCGTTCTTTACCAATCTCGGTGAGGTTCATCGCTTGACGGCAACCAACCTGGTGCAAGACGGAACCGTGCATACTCTGTGAAAAAAGGCAGAAAAGCAAGCGCTTTTCTGCTTTTTTTACGGTTTCATTTGTAATTGATATTGTTTCGGGGTAATGCCTTTGTATTGCTTAAACATTTTGATAAAATAACTCAGATCGTGAAACCCGACCTCCTCCGCCGCGTCGGCAATGGCAATGTCTGACAGACGCAAACGGTCGCACGCACGCTCGATGCGGTAGTGGTTGAGATAATCAATGGGGGAGCGGGTGGTCATCTTTTTGAAAAAGCGGCAAAAATATTTGCGCGACATCCCCACCGTGGCGGCTAATTGATCCAACGTGAGTGACAAGGGATAGGACGATTCAATAAACTCGAGCACTTGTTTGATTTGCTCGATCTGCCGCACGCTTTGGGGTGTTTGGGAGGTGATTTCGGAATGCGGATAATCCTTGAGCGCGTGGGACAAAAACCCGTATAACGCGCCGCGAACGCGCAGTTCGTACAGCCCTGCATCCCGTTCGGTCATTCCCGCGTCAAACAGTTCCCAAATATAATGGCGCATATGTGGTGCATCAAACCCGTAGACGGAGCGCACTTCGCATTCGTGCCGTTGTAAGTGCTTGACCCATTGCCAACAGGCTTCGGGGTAATACATATCCTGCCCCAATACGGTGCAATCGTATAAACATCCTTCCTCGGGAATGGCCGAGTGCAAAATACCGGAGGGGATAAACGCGGTCATTCCTTCGGTCAGTTCAAAGGTGACGCCGTTTAACGTGAGGTGTAACGCGCCGCGCAACACGCGCACGAATTCAAAGTCAATGTGCCAATGCAGTTCCATCACGTACCGCGGATGAGATTCATCTACGTGATAAAATTCAATGGGAAACTGTGCCGTACCGCGTTTTATGTCCTCGTAGATATGGATGTAGTTAATGTTATTCATTCTGTTTCACCGCCAAGAAAGTGAATATTCTTATACTTTATGCCATTATAACCCCTTTACGATGCAAATTGCAATGGTAATATGTAATATAGAAGGATAAAAATAAAGGGGGATTTTATACAATGGCTAAAAACAGATACGTGGGAGACTATCCCGTCATCGGCATTCGTCCGTGTATTGACGGACGCCGCGGTCCGCTGAAATTGCGTGAGCGGTTGGAAGATCAAACAATGGCGATGGCCAAAGCTGCCAAAAAATTATTTGAGGAAAACCTCCGTTATTCCAACGGCGATCCCGTCAAAGTGGTGATTGCCGATACCAGTATCGGTCGTGTGCCCGAAGCGGCGGCGTGTGCCGACAAATTCCGCAAAGAAGGGGTAGACATCACCCTGTCCGTGACCCCTTGCTGGTGCTACGGCTCCGAAACGATGGATATGGATCCGCACACCATCAAGGGTGTGTGGGGTTTTAACGGTACCGAGCGTCCCGGCGCGGTGTATCTGGCCGCTGTGCTCGCGGGCCACGCGCAAAAAGGCTTACCCGCCTTTGGCATCTATGGTCACGAAGTACAAGACGTCGATATGGTGGACGAGATTCCCGACGACGTGAAAGAAAAGTTGTTGCGTTTCGGCCGTGCGGCGGTTGCCGTTGCCACCATGCGTGGTAAATCCTACTTGCAGATCGGTTCGCAATGTATGGGTATCGCGGGCTCTATTATGGATCAGGATTTTATGGAATCCTATTTCGGTATGCGCATCGAGTCGGTGGACGAAGTGGAGATCCTGCGCCGTATGGAAGAGGGCATCTACAACGAAGAAGAGTACCAAAAAGCCCTCAAATGGACCAAAGAGCATTGCCAAATGGGACGTGACGACAACCCCGACGAAGTGAAATTCACCGACGAAGAAAAAGAAAAACAATGGGAATTCACCGTCAAGATGTACCTCATCATCAAAGATCTGATGGCGGGCAATGACTCGTTCGGTGAACTGTTTGAGGAAGAGCGCGCAGGCCACAACGCGATCGCGGGCGGCTTCCAAGGACAACGCCAATGGACCGACCATTGGCCCAACTGCGACTACCCCGAAGCGTTGCTCCGCTCCACCTTCGACTATGAAGGCGCGCGTGAACCCTACACGCTGGCAACCGAAAACGATATTTTGAACGGCATGGGTATGCTGTTTATGAGACTGTTGACCCATCGTGCGCAGATCTTTGCCGATGTGCGTACTTATTGGTCGCCCGAAGCGGTCAAACGCGTCACGGATTATGATCTCGAGGGCAAGGCCAAAGAAAACGGCGGCATCATCCACCTGCTCAACTCGGGTGCGGCGTGCTTGGACGCGTGCGGCGAATGCCGTGACGAAAACGGCGATGCCGTGATGAAACAATGGTGGGACGTCACCGACGAGGATATCGAGAAAATGACCGCCGCTACCGTGTGGTGTGAGGCCGGTTTTGAAAACTTCCGCGGCGGCGGATTCTCCAGCCATTTCACCACCCGTGCCGAAATGCCCGCCACCATGATTCGCCTTAACTTGGTGAAAGGCCTCGGCCCCGTTTTGCAGATTGCGGAAGGCTGGACGGTCGCGTTGCCCGACGATGTGTCGGATACCTTGATGGAACGCACCAACCCCACCTGGCCCTGCACGTGGTTTGCGCCGCGCTGTGACGGCAAGGAAGGCTCGCCTTTCAAGACCGCGTATGAGGTGATGAACAATTGGGGCGCCAATCACGGCGCGATCTCCTACGGTCACATCGGTGCTGATCTTATCACCATGTGCTCGATGCTGCGCATTCCCGTGTGCATGCACAACGTGCCGACCGAAGAGATCTTCCGCCCCGCGGCGTGGAATGCTTTCGGTATGGACAAAGAAAGCGCCGACTATCGCGCTTGCGCCACTTACGGCCCGCTCTATAAGTAAAACAAAACCGACCATACACCGTATGGTCGGTTACTTTTTTGTTGACACGGTTTGGCGTGGGGGCTATAATAAAAGCAGTCCAAAATGGGAGAATGTGTATGATTCAAGCGATTTTACTTGACATTGACAATACCTTGCTCGACTTTGATGCCTATGTGCAAACGACCATGCGCGACGGGTTTGATAAGTTCGGCATCGGCCCGTACGAAGACGGGATGTTTGACGTGTTTTCCCGTGTGAACCACGGGTTGTGGCGTCAAATCGAAGAGGGGACGCTCACTTTTGCCGAATTGACGAAAATTCGCTGGAATCGCGTGTTTGAAGCGCTCGGTATTCATTGTGACGGTCCCACGTTCGAAACGTACTTCCGCGCGTGTTTGGCAGACAGTGCCATTCCCGTGGAGGGTGCGTTCGAACTGCTTGACCATCTCAAAGGACGCTACGTGTTGGGCGTTGCCAGCAACGGCCCCTACGAACAGCAGTTGAATCGTTTGAAAAAAGGACGGATGTTCGACTATTTTTCGCACTATTTCATTTCGGAGAAGATCGGTGCCTCCAAACCTTCGGCGCAATTCTTTTCGGTTTGTTTGGACGAACTCGGTATTCCCGCCGAAAACATCATGATGATCGGCGATTCGCTCACTTCGGATATGGCGGGCGCGGTCGCGTGCGGGATGCACACGTGTTATTTTGATAAGTATAAGAGCGGTGCTGTCACCGATCTGCCGTTGGAACACACGGTGGAGTCGCTGACCGACATTCTCGCGTTTTTATAAGACAAGGAGTAATAAGATGATCACCTTTCAAGACATTCGCGATAACGAGGCGGTGCGCGCGTATATCACTCGCGCTGACGAATCGTTGTTGGCACAAGGGTTTACCGAACACAGTTTTGCTCATGTCACGTTGGTGGCGGAGAATGCGTCCTACATACTGCAAAAACTCGGCTACAGCGACCACGATGTGGAATTGGTCCGCATTGCGGCGTACTTGCACGACATCGGCAACCTCGTAAACCGTGTGGAACATTCGCAAAGCGGTGCCATTATGGCCTTTAGTATTTTGGATGATATGGGTATGCCACCCGATGATCTTGCCACCGTGACCACCGCCATCGGCAATCACGACGAGGGCACGGGTGTGCCGGTCAATGCGTTGGCGGCGGCGCTCATTTTGGCGGATAAATCCGACGTGCGCCGTTCCCGCGTGCGCAAAAATCCCGACGGCACGTTTGACATTCACGACCGTGTCAACTATTCGGTGGAAAAATCCAAACTGTTTATTGACGACGAGTGTACCGTGGTGACTCTGGAACTCGATATTGACCTGCGCTATGGCTCGGTGATGGATTATTTTGAAATTTTCCTGGAACGAATGATCCTTTGCCGCAAAGCCGCTGAAAAACTCGGATTACAATTTAAATTGTTTATCAACGACGTTCCGCTGATATAAAAAAGAGAGCCAATAGAGGCACCCTCCGTAAGGAAGTGTGCCTCAGTTATTAGTATCAATAATGACTTGCCCTCTAACACCTTGTATGTTATAATTAACTTTAGAGGTGAAAGATAGATGATAACTTTTGAAATTTTAGCAGAAGTTTTTGCTAAAGAAAAAGTTAAGGCATTTCGCGTTTATGATATTGGAGAAACTTTAAAAAAAGGTTTATTAATGTCTGGAATGCCAGATTTTACTGAGTTTATAAAATCTGCGAATATTAAAAGAGTTTTTATTTATGAATACTATGAAGATGTTGAGGACTATTATATAACTGAGGATGTTTTATCAAAAGAAGCTCGCTATGAAAATGAGGAGTTTTTAGAGTATATACTTCCTCAAATAAACGAATACAATAGACAAATTGCCAACCTTGATTTTAATTACCCCTCGTGGGTTGCAGCAATATGTTTCTGTGATAATAATGCCTTTTTTACGATATGTAATAATGATAGACTTTTAAATGGTGAAGAATTAAAGGAACCAGAAGAAAAATATAAACTAATATGTCTTTTGAATGAAGAGCATAGAGAAAAAATACGAGAAATTTCAGAAAATAAAATTGAAGTTCTTCGCGAAGAACTTCGAGAACAAATATTATCTGATAAAAGTTTTCAACTATGTACTAATCAGCAACTTAGGCGAGATTATGCGCACAAGTTGTTTAAAAATATGCACAAGAAATTTGAACCATTAAAAAAAGTTATGTATAGAGAAAACCTCAGTATACTTTCATTAGATGGTAAGGATTTTATAGAACTGCTTTGGCGCGAAATCAAAGAAAGAAACACAAAATAATATATAGGATATTCGCATATGTTTTATTTGTGCCGCCAAATTTAAAAACACAACGAAACCAAAATATTTCTTTATCACTGTGAGACCTGTCTCACAATATCACTTATGGTTCTTATCTTTGAGATACGTTTATTTTAAAGTATGTAACCCACTATGACACTTTCAGACCGAAAGTGTCATTTTTTTATTAAAAAAGAAATAGGGAGAACACTTCTTTACGAAGTCTCTCCCTATGTTGGCTCTCTTTTGTTTATTTTCCGTGTCCGTGAAGAGTGAGCAAGCGATGCTTCTCATCCCACAAGGCTTGCGACAAGTCCACATAATAACGATGGGGGTTTTCAAAACGCAGCACCTCATCCCACAGCGTGGCCATTTGTTCTTTGCAGTAATGACGAATTTCGGTCACAGTGGGGGAGGCGTAGACGCAGCGCCCTTTTTCGAAGATGGGTTTGCGTAAGCGCACAGCCCTGAAATCGGTCACTGTCTTGCTTTTCCAAATATGTTCGGGGTCGAAAATCTCATACGGTTTCGTGTCGTCGATCACTTCGTCGTGCATCGTGAGCACGTCGGCAATGGCCTTGCCCGTTTCGTTGTCATACAACCGCCACAGCTCTTTGAAACCGGGATTGGTGATCTTGGCCACGTTTTCGCTCACCTTGATGCGTGAGACGATCTCGCCGTCCTTTTCCACGGCCGCCAATTTGTACACGCCGCCGAAAACGGGGTCGCTGGAAGCGGTGATAAGCCGTTCGCCCACGCCGAAACTGTCGATCTTGGCACCCTGTGCAATCATGTCGCGGATGATGATCTCATCCAGCGAGTTGGAAACGCAGATCTGGCAATCGGGATACCCGGCCTCGTCCAGCATTTTGCGCGCTTTTTTGGACAGATAGGTGATGTCGCCCGAATCCAGGCGGATGCCTTTGGGACGGCAGCCGAGCGGCTTGAGCACCTCGTCAAACACGCGAATAGCGTTGGGAATACCCGATTTCAACACATTGTAGGTGTCGACAAGCAGGGTGCAGGAGTGCGGATACACGCGCGCATAGGCGGCAAACGCCTCGTATTCGGTGTCAAACAGTTGTACCCAGCTGTGCGCCATAGTACCCAAAGCGGGAATGCCGAACTCACGGTCAGCAATGGTGCAGGCGGTACCGACGCAACCGCCGATGTAGGCGGCACGGGCACCGTATACCGCACCGTTAAAGCCTTGTGCGCGGCGCGAACCGAATTCCATCACGGCGCGCCCGTCGGCCGCCCGCACGATGCGGTTGGCTTTGGTGGCGATGAGCGATTGATGGTTGATGGCCAACAAGATCATCGTTTCCACAAACTGTGCTTGCATGGCGGGACCGCGCACGGTGAGAAGCGGCTCACCGGGGAAGATAGGGGTGCCTTCCGGAATTGCCCACACGTCGCAGGTGAAGGTGAAGTCGGACAAGAATTCCAAAAAGCGTTCGCTGAACAGTTTTTTGGAACGCAGATACGCAATGTCTTCGTCCGAGAAGGAGAGATTTTTCAAGTATTCAATCACCTGATCCAAGCCTGCCATAATGGCAGCACCGCCGCCGTCGGGCACAGTGCGGAAAAACATATCGAAGTAGGTGATCTGATCGCCGCGACCGTTTTCGAAAAAGCCGTTGGCCATCGTCAACTCGTAAAAGTCGGTTAACATCGTAAGATTTTCTTTGCCGTATAAGTTAGTCATTGTTTAACGCTCCCCACAATAGCAGTGTTTGTATTCCTCAATGCAGTGTTTGATGATCTCAATGGCGGATTCGCGGCCGAGCACTTCTTTAACCACGGTTTTTTTGTTTTCCAACGACTTGTAAACCGTGAAGAAGTGTTGAATTTCGTCAAAGGTGTGCTTGGGCAATTCCGAAATATCTTGGTAACAAGACAGGGATGGATCGCGGAAGGGGACGGCGATGATCTTCTCGTCAATGGAATCTTCGTCGATCATCTTGACCACGCCGATGGGGTAACACTGCACAAGCGTCATCGGGACGATGGATTCTTGACACATCACGAGCACGTCGAGCGGGTCGCCGTCGTCCGCATAGGTGCGCGGAATGAGACCGTAGTTGGCAGGGTAGTGCGTAGCGGTGTATAGCACACGGTCCAAACGCAGCAGACCGGTTTCTTTGTCCATTTCGTATTTGTTTTTTCCGCCTTTCGGAATCTCGATCACCGCGGTAAAATCCTCGGGTTGGATGCGATCGGGGGAAATGTCGTGCCAAATGTTCATAAGTGGCCTCCCAAAGAAAGTATTTTTGTTATTATATACAATTGTGCGCCAAAACGCAAGAAAAAATGAAAAAACCGGATGTCAAGACGACATCCGGCCGTTTTTCAGCATACGTTAACGAATCAGATCGCGCGAGTAACCTTACCCGAACGCAGGCAACGGGTGCAGGCGTAAACCTTTTTGGGGGAGCCGTTGACCACTGCCTTCACGCGTTTGATGTTGGGACGCCAAGCGCGGTTGGAACGTCTGTGGGAGTGGGACACCTGGATACCGAACGTAACAGATTTGCCGCAGAATTCACATTTTGCCATTTTGCTGCACCTCCTTTAGGTAGTTCATCGACGGAATTTGCCGTCAATTTCAAAGCAACAGAAGTATATTAGCAGATTTGTTTGTGAAAAGCAAGTGTTTTTTGCAAAGTTATGAAATTTTTTTGAAAAGTTTGAGAAGTGTGCCGTTTTTCCTTGTAATTTTTAAGGTTTCGCGCTATACTACATTATGGAAATTTATTGAATTATCGGGAGGCGACAGCGCCGTGCTTCAAACGTTACTTAATTCCAAGGGAAATCTCTCGTTTTGGGACTTGCTGCTGATGTTTTTCAGTTATGCGGTTTTTATTTTGGTGATCATTCCCGTGCACGATCTGGTGAAAGCGTTTGTTGCCGACAAGTTGGGAGATCATACTCCGCGTTGGCACGGTTGCTTGCGCTTTGATCCCTTTTCCCGCTTGGATTTGTTCGGCACGCTGATGCTTGTTTTGTTTGGGTTCGGTTTCTCCCGCCCCATGCCGATCAACCCGCGCAATTTTCGCAATCCTCGCCGCGACCTGGCGCTCACGGCACTGGCAGGGCCGGTTTCCTACGCGCTGATGGCGGCGCTGTCGATCGCGCTGTTTCGCATTCTCACGTTGTTGCCGCTTTCGGCTGAGGTGTTGGCCATTGCCTACGTTGTGCTGATTGACGTGTTTGCCACGCTCAGTGCCGGCTTGGCGGTGTTCACCATTCTTCCCATTCCGCCGATGGACGGATGGCGCGTGTTGTCTTTTTTCTTGCCCGATCGGTGGGTAGATGCGGCGGAGCGGTATTCGCAGTATATTTCGATGGGGTTGCTCTTGTTGTTGTTCACCAACGTGTTGGATCTGCCGCTGTTTGTGTTGCGTAGCGGATTGTTGAACGTGTTGTTTAAAATCTTTGGCTTTTAAGGATGTAGATGTATGGAAATTTCGTACAAGCTGCCCGATTTTGAAGGGCCGCTCGATCTGCTGTTGCATTTGGTGCAAAAGCACAAATTGAATATTTACGACATTCCCATTCACGAGTTGTTGGAGCAGTATATGACCACCATTCGGGAGATGCAGGCGCTGGATATGGACGTGGCGACCGAATTTCTCGATATGGCCGCTCGTCTGGTGCAGATCAAATCGGCGATGTTGTTGCCCAAGCACGAAGAAGCCGAGGAGATGAAGCAACAACTCACGGGCGAACTCATTGAGTACCAACTGTGCCGTGAGGCGGCGGAGCGGATGCGTCGGCAACACATCGGCGGCGATCTGTTCGTGCGTGAGCCGACCGAGGTGGAACCCGATTATACCTATCGTCGCGTACATCGCAGTACCGAATTGTTGGAAGCGTACTTGTCTGCCGCAGGACGCTCGGCACGAAAATTGCCGCCGTCACCGCAGGTGTTCCACAACATTGTGGCACGCAAGATCGTGTCGGTTTCGTCGAAAATTCTGTTCGTGTTGCGCCGTTTGCGCCGCGGACAAGCCGTTACCTATACGTCGCTGTACGAAAACGCACAAACCAAATCGGAATTGGTGGCAACGTTTTTGGCGGTACTCGAACTTATTAAGGGCAAACGCATCGCCGTGGAAGGCGAAGGCGAACGCCAAAAAGTAACCTTGTTGAAACGAAAGGGAGGGGAACCCGATGGAAATTAAGGAATATCGTGCCGCCATTGAGGCGATCTTGTTTGCCAGCGGCGAACCCGTTTCGGTTGCTCGTTTGAGCGAAGTGTTGGAACTTGACCGTGAAAACGTTGTTCGTTTTGCGGACGACCTGATGAACGAGATCAATATGCGCGACGGTGGCATTCGTATGCTCACGTTGGACGACCAATATCAGTTGTGCACGCGCAAAGAATATGCCGATTACGTGCGTCGAGCGCTGGATATGCGGCGCAACACGCCGCTTTCACAAGCGGCGATGGAGGTGCTTGCCATCGTGGCCTACAATCAACCCGTCACCAAAGCCTTTATTGAACAGGTGCGCGGCGTGGACTGCGTGGCGGTTATTCAGGGCCTTATGCAGAAAAACCTGATTGAAGAAAAAGGGCGTTTGGAATTGCCCGGCCGCCCGCTCTTGTACGGGACAACTCCCGTGTTTTTACGGTCGTTCGGCATTTCCAAATTGACGGAATTGCCGCCGCTTCCCCAAAAAGAGGAAGACGCGCGGATGGTGGAAACGACGCTCGAAGATGTGATCAAACAAGCGGAAACGGCCGCACAAGAAGCACAGTAACGGAGGAGAACGGTATGGAAAACAAAGTGAAAGAACTGCTCGGTGTATCCATTGAAAAAATTCGCGAATGTGTGGACGTCAGTACGGTTATCGGCGATCCGATTGCGGTACCCAACGGCACGGTGCTCATTCCCGTTTCCAAAGTGACGTACGGTTTTGCGAGCGGTGGTTCCGATCTGCCGAACAAAAACGCGCAGGAATTGTTTGGCGGCGCCGGCGGTGCAGGTATCAATATCACCCCCATTGCGTTTATCGTATGTGAGCAAAACAACGTGCGTGTGTTGCCGATGGTGTCCACGCCTGATACGATCAATCAAATGGCGAATATGGTGCCGGATGTGATAGGCAAGATCACCGGGTTGATCGCGTCCAAAAAAGAAAAACAATAATCTCATTTTCCGCCTTTTTATTGCATAGGGTGCAGTAAAGAGGTGGAATTTATGTGGAAACGGATCCTGCTGTCGTTGACGGTAATTGCGTGGCTATGGTTGCCAACGGCTGTTTCGGCGGCGAAACCGACGACGATTTCGTCGTTTTCGGCGGTGTTGTACGAGCCGGTGTCGGGTCGCTTTTTGTACGAAAAAGCGGCGGATGCGCCGCGCCCGATGGCCAGCACGACCAAATTGATGACCGCGCTTGTGGCGGCAGAACAGTTGCCCTTCGACCGTGTGGTGACCGTGCCGCCCGAAGCGGTGCTGGTGGAGGGGTCGTCGATGGGCCTTCGTGCCGACGAACGATTGTCTGTACGCGATTTGATGGCAGGATTGTTGCTTTCTTCGGGCAACGATGCCGCCAACACGTTGGCGGTGTTGTCCTGCGGTTCTCTTTCGGCTTTTGCCGAGCGTATGAACCAAAAAGCGGCGGCACTCGGTATGAAAAACACCCTCTTCGTCACCCCCTCCGGCTTGGATGAGGGGGACCATCATTCCACGGCACGGGATATGGCGTTGCTTGGTGCGGCGGTGCTGCAAAACGAACAGGTGGCACAGCTTTGTGCTTCTCGCACGGCAGTAATTCACAAAGGAGACCCCGAACAGGCGATTACGCTGTACAACCACAATCGGCTGCTCCGGTTGTATCCCGATAGCATCGGTCTCAAGACGGGGTACACCGTCAAATCGGGAAAATGTTTGGTTTCGGCGGCTCGCCGAAACGGGGTCACGTTGGTGGCGGTCACGCTCAACGGCGGGGACTATTGGAACGATCATATCGCGCTGTATGAATATGGATTTTCCGTAACCTCCTCGGTAACGCCCGCAGTTCCCGAGTTGCCGTTTTTGGCGGTAGCGGGCGGTGAGAAAACGCGTGTGGCACTGACCGCCGAATCCCCCTCGCCGACGGTGTTGCTTGATGGGGAAGAAGTCTCTTGTTGCGTGCAACTCCCCTCGTTCGCGTGGGCGCCGCTTACACAAGGCGATGCGGTGGGAACGCTTACCTACACGGTGGGGGACCGTGTGATTCAAACGATGGATATTACGGTGGCCGAATCGGTTGCGGCGCGGCCGCCGCAGACAGGAATACAAAAGTGGACAAAAGCCTTGCGGCGGTTGTTTGCAGAATGGTTGAGGTAACGAAAATGGCATTGGTCAGAATACAAAAAATTTTATCGGACCGCGGTGTGGCTTCGCGCCGCAAAGCGGAAGAACTCATTGCGCAAGGTGTGGTCAAGGTCAACGGTCATCCCGCGCGCTTGGGGGATAAGGCGGATGATCGACGCGATCGTATCACGGTGCACGGCAAACTGATTGCCGGTGCGGAAAAACCGCTGTACTTGATGTTGCACAAACCGCGCGGATACATCACCACGCTCAGTGATGAAAAAGGGCGCAAATGCGTGGCTGATCTGGTAGCGGATGCCGGTGCGCGCGTATTTCCCGTGGGACGGTTGGACAAAGATTCCGAAGGGCTTCTTTTGATGACCAACGACGGTGATTTTGCCAACGCGATGATGCACCCGACGGCGCATCTGCCCAAACGGTATCGTGTCACGGTGCGTGCGGAAGTGAAGGAGGAACAACTGCTGAAATTCCGCGAAGGTATGATGCTCGAAGGCAAAAAAACCTTACCCGCCGATGCAGACATTATTACCGCCACCCCCGCGAAAGACGAGGCGCCTCCCCGCACGGTGTTGGATATCGTGCTGTACGAGGGGCGTAACCGCCAAATTCGCAAAATGTGTGAGCAATTGGGGTTGGAAGTTATTCGGTTAAAACGTGTGGCGATGGCCGACGTGAAACTCGGTATGTTGCCGGTCGGTCAATGGCGTCACCTCGACCCCAAAGAGGTGCGCGCGTTGGTGATGGCGTCCAAGACGACGCAAAAAATCGCCGCGGATTACATTAAAAACGGAAGGGTGGAAACCAATGTTCGAAATACATCCCGCCGCCGCCGATAAAGCGGCTGTACTGGCCGCACGCGAAGGCCTTGGCGGTCAAGTATCGGCGATGATCTTGTGGGACGGGGGAGAAGAGAGCGGCTACGCACTGTACGACCTGCAAACGGATACGGTCAACCTGCTTGTTTGTCGTTCGGCTGATGCCGATCTGCAAGAATGGCTTGTCCGTGCGGTGCTCAACGCGGCCGCCAACCGTAATGCCGTAACGGCGGTTTGCTTTGACAAATCGCAGTTCCCGATTCTTGAAAAATTAGGTTTTTCTGTCGAAGACGGGTGCGCGTCGGTGAGTATTCCCGACGTTTTTAATCGTCCTTGTGCCGGTTGCGCGGGCGGTTGCTGAAAAGTGCAAGAAAATCGTCCTCTTTTCACGTAAAATCTCTTGTAATTTATTAAAATTTACAGTATAATTAAGATAATCATTACCATGGCGTAGGATGGCTTTTTCCAAACGTCTGTACGGAGGTTGAAACTATGACTCAAAACGAAGCGGCGCGCACGCAGTTGACCAAACTGTTTGACGCAGGCAGTTTCACGGAGATCGATCGCTTGATGCAAGACGGCGATGGTGCGGCATCGGTCGTGTGCGGCTACGGCCTTATCAACGATGCGCCTGCTTATGCGTTTGCGCAGGATAAAACGGTATGCAGCGGTGCCGTCAGTGCGGTGTCGGCTGCCAAAATTCAAAAAGTATATCAGTTGGCGGCTCAAAACGGCGCCCCCGTTGTCGGCTTGTTCGACAGCAACGGTGTCCGTTTGGACGATGGGATCGCCGCTATGGATGCGGTGGCGCAGATCTTGTATGCCGCCAACGAACTGTCGGGTGTGGTTCCGCAAATCGCGGTGGTGACCGGTTCTTGTGTCGGTTCTGCGGCGATGATCGCGGCGGCGGCTGACGTGGTGATCGCGGCAGAAGACGCCGATTACTATCTCACGGCTGACGACGAAAGCAAAGCCGATGTGGTGGCGGCTACCGCGGACGAAGCGATCGAAAAAGCACGCTTGCTGCTCGATTATCTGCCCGCGAACAATTTGGCCGCGCCTGCGTTGTACGAAGCGGGACAAGCCGCGGCGGCGACGGCGGATAACGCCCTTGGCGTGGCGGAGGTGTTGGCGGATGTCGACTCGCTCTACGCCCTTTACCAAAACGAATTCGCCTTGACGGCGCTTGCGCGCGTCAATGGTTTTGCATGCGGCATCGTGGTGCTTGCCGAAGAAAAGATCGGTTGCTGTGCCGCTTCGCACGCGGCGCGCTTTGTGCGTTTCTGCGATGCGTTCTCGTTGCCCGTGATCACGGTGGTGGACGCCGCCGGGTTCTGTTGCCTTAAGAGCGCGGTCAAACTTGACCAAGCGTACGCCGAGGCGACTACGGGCAAAATCACCTTGATCGTCGGCAAAGCCTACGGTCCCGTATACATCGCCGTTGCCGGTAAGACTGCCGGTGCTGACGTGGTGCTCGCGTGGGATACCGCTTCCATCTCGGCGTTGGCTCCCGAAACGGCTGTTCCGTTGTTGTGGAGTGAGCGTTTGGCCGCGATGAGCGACCCTGCCAAAGAGCGTGATGCGTTGGTGGAAGAGTTCCGTGTGACCGAATGTGCGGCACAAAAAGCCGCGGCACAAGGTGCTGTGACCGACGTGATTGTGGCCGACGATACGCGCCGCTCGGTTGCCGCGTATATGGAAATGTTGCTCGGCAAACGTGTCAGCAAACTTCCCAAAAAACATGCTAATATTCGTTTGTAATCAAACGTCAAGGAAAGATAGAGAGGTAACATGATATGAAAAGATTCAACATTACCGTTAACGGCAAAGCGTACGACGTGCAAGTAGAAGAAATCGGCGGTGCGGCTCCGGCTGCTGTCGCCGCTCCCGCACCTGCTCCGGCTCCCGTTGCAGCTGCACCCGCTCCGGCACCCGCTGCTGCTCCTGCCGAACAAGCCGCTCCTGCTGCGGCTCCGGCTCCTGCCGCCGGTGCAGAAACGGTTGCTGCCCCCATGCCCGGCACCATTGTGAACATCGTGGTGTCCGCCGGCCAATCGGTGAAAGAGGGCGACGTCCTGCTCATCCTCGAAGCGATGAAGATGGAAAACGAAATTATGGCTCCTCGCGACGGTGTTGTCGCGGGTGTGCACGTCAATAAGGGCGATAGTGTGGATTCCGGTAAAGCCCTCGTATCGTTGCAATAATATCGGCGAATACTCGAAGGAAAGGAAGAATCACTATGGCTAAGGTTGGTATTACCGAAACCATTTTGCGCGATGCGCACCAATCGCTCATCGCGACCCGTATGTCCACCGAGGAAATGATCCCCGCGCTCGAAATGCTTGATGAGATTGGCTATCATTCGCTCGAATGCTGGGGCGGCGCGACCTTTGACTCGTGCCTTCGCTTCTTGGGTGAAGACCCGTGGGAGCGGTTACGTCTCTTGAAAAAGCATATGCCTAAGACGCCGCTTCAAATGTTGTTCCGCGGCCAAAATATGCTCGGCTATCGCCACTATGCGGACGACGTGGTGGAATACTTCGTCCAAAAATCGGTGGCAAACGGTATCGACGTGATCCGCATCTTTGATGCGCTTAACGATATCCGCAATCTCCAAACCTCCATCAATGCCGCCAAAAAAGAAAAAGGCGCGCACGTGCAGGTGGCCGTGTCGTATACGACCAGTCCCGTGCACAACGTGGAATATTTTGTCAACTACGCGAAACAGTTGGAATCGGCCGGCGCGGATTCCTTGTGCATCAAGGATATGGCGGGTTTGCTCGTCCCGTATGCGACGTACGATTTGGTTTCCGAAATCAAAAAAGCGGTCTCCATTCCGGTGCAGGTGCACTCGCACTTCACCGCCGGTATTGCCGATATGGTGCTGATGAAAGCCATCGAAGCCGGTGCCGACGTGGTGGATACCGCCTTGTCGCCGCTCGCGATGGGCACGTCGCATCCCGCTACCGAGTCGATGGTTGCGGCGTTGCAAGGCACCGAGTATGATACGGGCCTTGACCTCGTCAAGCTCAACGAAGTCAGCAAGTATTTCGGTACGCTTCGCAAAAAGTATATGGACAGTGGCCTGCTTAACCCCAAAATGTTGGAAGTGGATGCCAATGCTCTGATTTACCAAGTTCCGGGCGGTATGCTCTCCAACTTGGTAAGCCAACTCAAACAAGCCGGCCGTGAAGATCAACTCGAAGAAGTGTTGCAAGAAGTGCCGCGCGTGCGTGCCGATGCGGGTTACCCGCCTCTTGTGACCCCCTCTTCGCAGATCGTGGGTACCCAAGCGGTGTTCAACGTGATCGGCGGCGAACGCTACAAGATGGTCACCAAAGAATTCAAAGGCTTGGTTCGCGGCGAATACGGTGCCACGCCGGTGCCGATCGACCCCGAATTTACGAAAAAGATCATCGGCGACGAAACGCCCATCACCTGCCGTCCCGCCGACTTGTTGCAACCCGAGTTGGAACAATTGCGTGGTGAGATCAGCGAATGGTACGAGCAGGAAGAGGACGTCCTCAGCTATGCACAATTCGGCCAAGTCGCGCTTAAATATTTCGAAAAACGCCGCAACGAGAAGTACGGTATTGACGGCGCGCATTTGGACAAAGAAAATAACGTACACCCCGTGTAAAAAACCAACACAACTACCCACACCGAAAGCCGCGTTTTTGCGGCTTTCGGTCGTGTCATATTTGTGAATAGTCTGGGAGGAACTGTTTATGACCCGCAGTATGACAGGTTACGGCCGTCATTGTGAACTGATTGACGGATGGGAGATCACGGTCGAACTCAAATCGGTCAACCACCGTTTCTTTGAATATTCGTCTCGTCTGCCGCGTATGTACGGATTTTTGGACGAGAAATTAAAATCGTTGCTGCAAGGCAGTATCGCGCGCGGCAAGGTGGAAGCTTACGTGTCCATCGAAGCCGCCGAAGTGGCGGATACGGTTGTGGCGGTCAATCTGCCGCTTGCCGAAGCGTATTTGAAAGCGCTGAATGAGATTGTGGATTCGCTTTCGGTGCGTGACGACAGTTCGGCGATGAATTTGGCGCGTTTTCCCGATGTGCTGACCGTTCGCAAGACGGAAGCTGACGAGGAAGCCTTGTGGAATGCGGTGAAAACCGTGGCGCAAACGGCACTTGACAAATTTGTGGAAATGCGGGAACAAGAAGGTGCCCGCCTGCGTGATGACGTGCTTTCCCGCCGTGTGTTGTTGCTCGAAAACGTGGCGCGTGTGGAAGAACGCTCGCCGCAAACCGTGCGGGAACATATGCAAAAAGTGGAGACCCGTATGCGCGAACTGCTCGGCACCGTCACGGTGGATGAGGGACGTTTGTTGACTGAAGCGGCAGTGTTTGCCGATAAGATCGCTACCGCCGAGGAAACGGTGCGCTTGCGCAGTCACTTGGATCAGCTCGAATCGTTGATGAACGCCGAGGAACCCGTTGGTCGCAAATTGGATTTCTTGGTGCAAGAGATCAACCGCGAGACCAACACCATCGGTTCCAAAGTGCAGGACTTGGCACTGACACAAGTTGTGGTGGATATGAAAGCGGAGATCGAAAAGATTCGCGAACAAATTCAAAATATCGAGTAACGGAGGGTGGCTATGCGTTTAATCAACATTGGTTTCGGCAATATGGTTGCCGCCAACCGTCTTTTGGCGATCGTCAGTCCCGAATCGGCGCCTATCAAGCGTATCGTGCAAGACGCCAAAGAACGAGGCACACTCATTGATGCCACCTATGGTCGCCGCACGCGCGCGGTGCTGATCACCGATACCGACCGTGTGATCTTGTCGGCCGTCCAACCTGAAACGGTGGCCAATCGCTTGAGCGATGAGGAGGACGAACATGTCGACTGATTCCCGTGGTTTGCTGATCGTGTTTTCCGGTCCTTCAGGCTCGGGAAAAGGAACGGTTCTCTCTGAATTACTCGCGATGCGTGACGACACGGTGATCTCCGTGTCGGTTACCACCCGTGCGCCTCGTCCCGGTGACGTGGAGGGCGTACATTATTTCTTCCGCACACACGAGCAGGTGGAAGAGATGATCAAAAACGATGAATTGCTCGAGTATGCCTCATATAACGGCAACTACTACGGCACACCGCGTGCGGCTGTGGAACAGCAGTTAAACGATGGCAAAAATGTCATTTTGGAGATCGAGGTCCAAGGCGCCGAAAAGGTGATGGCCAAAGTGCCCGATCACGTATCGGTGTTTTTGGCGGTTCCGTCGATGGAAGAATTGGAACGCCGTCTGCGTACACGGGGCACCGAAACGGAAGAAAGCGTGTGTAACCGTATGCACGCCGCTGAGGAAGAATTGAAACACATTGACAGTTACCAACACGTGGTGTTGAATGATGATGTCAAAACGGCCGCCGCGCGCATTAACGCGCTGATTGAAGCCGAGAAACATAACCATAAAAACGGAGGAAATTGAGCATGTTGAAACCGACTGATATTGAAAAATTGAAGGGCAATGAAAGCCTGTACGCCGTGGTGATCGCCGTGGCAAAACGTGCGCGTGAGATCGCCGAAAACGCGGAGGAAAACAACGTGATCCTCACCGAGAAACCCGTCAGCTTGGCAATTACCGATTTCACCGAAGGTGATTACAAAATTATGTACGCGCAAGACTAATTGAATTTTGACGTTAAGGGGAGAGAAGGATGGCACAACGACGGATCGCGCAAGTGGCTGTGGAACAAACCGCGTTTCACTTTGACCGTTTGTACAGTTATGATGCGCAATCCGTCGCTGATACGATCGCTCCCGGTTGTCGCGTGCTGGTGCCGTTCGGGAAAGGCAATCGCTATCGCCAAGGTATGGTGATGAAGGTCGAGGAGGTCAAGGAACCTTCGGCGCACCTCAAAGCGATCGTTTCCGTCTTGGACGAGCAACCGCTGTTAAATGCGGAATTGCTCGAGTTGGCTTCTTTCCTGAAAGAACGCACGTTTTGTTCGCTGTTTGATGCCGTTCGCGCCATGTTGCCGACGGGGCTTTGTATGGTGGTGAAACCATTGTATCGCCCCGTGACGGTGGACGACGACGTGTTGTCAACGTTTTCCGAAGCGGAGCGCGCCCTTTATAAGGTGGCGTGCACCGTGTGTCAAAAAAAGACAGAGGGTGCCGACGGCGATACCTTGTTGCGCCTTGCGGGATTAAAAAGCGACGCGGTGTTGCTTGACCGTTTGGTGAAAAAAGGCTTGTTTACGCGGGAAGAGGACGCGTTTCGCCGTTTGGGTGACGCGACCTGTCGCATGGCGCGCCCTACGTTTTCACCCGAACAGTACGACGAAACGGTTGCACGGGTGAAATGTACGCCGAAGCAACGCGAAGTATTGCAACTGCTTTGTATGGCGGGTACCGCCTCGGTAAAAGAAGTGTGCTATCTGGCCGGCGTGACCAATGCGGTGTTGTTGGCTCTTGTTAAAAAACAGTTGGTGGAGTTGTTTGAAGCGGAGACGCTTCGTTCTCCCGTGGCGATGCCCGCGGTGACGACTCGTCAACCAATTGTGCTAAACGAGGAGCAACGGCGCGCGTATGATGCTTTGCTCACACACTACGAACAGCAAAAAGCCGCTTGTACCTTGTTGCACGGCGTGACGGGAAGCGGTAAAACGCAGGTGTATCTCTCACTGATCGACCGTGTGCTGGACGACGGCAAACAAGCGTTGGTACTCGTTCCCGAAATTTCGCTGACCCCGCAAACGATGCAACTATTTTTGAAGCGGTACGGCAAACAGGTTGCACTGCTGCATAGCGGTTTGTCGATGGGGGAACGCATGGACGAATGGAAACGCATTCGTCGCGGCGAAGCCTCGGTCGTGGTGGGAACGCGCTCGGCCGTGTTTGCACCGTTTTCCAAGTTGGGTCTCATTGTCATAGATGAGGAACAAGAGCATACCTATAAATCAGAAAGTTCGCCGCGCTACCATGCGCGTGACGTGGCTAAGTTCCGTTGCGCACATAACAACGCGTTACTCTTATTGGCTTCTGCCACACCGTCGGTGGAAAGCTACTACGCCGCCCAAAGCGGTCGTTACTCTTTGTGCACGTTGACCGGTCGTTACGGTGACGTGCCGCTGCCCACGGTGCAAACGGTGGATATGCGCGCTGAGGCGGACGAAACGTCGCTGTTCAGCGAGGATTTGCTCACAGAATTGCGTGCCTGTTTTGATGAGGGCAAGCAAGCCATTTTACTGTTAAATCGCCGCGGTTATCAAACGTTTGTGTCTTGCCGTGAATGCGGGCAGGTCGTGCGCTGCCCGTCGTGCAGTATTCCACTGACGTATCATCGCGCCAACGGGAGGCTGATGTGCCATTATTGCGGTCACACGCAACCGGCAGTACATCACTGTCCCGAATGCGGTTCGGATGCCATGCGTTATACCGGTCTGGGCACGCAACGCATTGAAGAGCAGTTGCAGGAGTGTTTTCCCGAGGCGCGCGTATTGCGTATGGATGCGGATGCCACGGCTGCTCGCTTTTCTTATGAGGAAAAGCTGGGTGATTTTGCCGCCGGCAAGTATGACGTGCTTATCGGTACACAGATGGTGGCGAAAGGGCTTGATTTTCCGAACGTTTCGTTGGTGGGCATTTTGTCGGCCGATCGTTCGCTTTACGAGGGAGATTTTCGCTCCTACGAAACGGCATTTGCTTTGTTCACTCAAGTGGTGGGGCGTGCCGGTCGCCGCAACGCCGGCGGCAAAGCGATCATCCAAACCACCGTGCCGGAGCATTACGTGATACAGTTGGCGGCGAAGCAAGATTATGAATCTTTTTTCGCTGCTGAGTGCGACGCACGCCGTATGATGAAATACCCGCCGTTTGCCGATCTGTGTATGTTTGGTTTTACGGGTACGGATGAGGCTGCCGTGCGCGAGGGTGCACACCGCTTTATGCGGTTGCTGAAAGAAACGGTATCACGGGAGGACTATGCCCACGTACCCCTCATTGCGTTGGATCCTGTTCCCGCGTCGATTGCCAAGGTGGCGGGAAAATATCGATACAAACTACTCGTAAAAGTAAAAAACAACGCCGCAACGCGCTCCCTGATCGCGTCGTTGCTCACGGCGTTTTCGACCGATACGGCCAACCGCACCGTGACGCTGTTTGCCGATATGAATCCGTTAACCATCCTCTAAAAGGAGAGATTTTTATGGCCTTACGCAACATTTTGAAAGACGAAGACCCTCAGCTGCGCAAAGTCTGTCGCCCCGTTACCGAGTTTAACGAACGCTTGTGGCAACTGCTCGACGATATGGCCGAAACCATGTATGCCGCCAACGGCGTCGGTCTGGCGGGACCGCAGGTCGGTATTTTGCGCCGTTTGTTTGTGATGGACGTGGGCGACGGTCTTGTGGAGGCTATCAACCCCGAAATCCTCAGCGAAAAAGGGGAGCAGACCGACCAAGAAGGATGCTTGTCATTCCCCGAAAAATGGGGCTACGTTACCCGCCCGCAACGGGTCAAAATGAAAGCACAGGACCGCAACGGCAAATGGTTCATCTTGACGGGTGAAGACCTCAAAGCCCGTTGTATTTGCCATGAGACCGATCATTTGAACGGTGTGGTGTTTTTGGATCACGTAACCGAGATCTTGACCACCCCTCGAGAGCCTAGAAAACGGTGAGAATATGAATGTTATCTTTATGGGAACGCCCGAATTCGCCGTTCCCTGCCTCGAACAACTGATTGCCGACGGTCATACGGTGTCGTTGGTGGTGACACAAGGCGACAAACCCAAAGGCCGCGGTCAAAAACTGACACCGCCGCCCGTCAAAGCGGCGGCGCTTGAACACCATATTCCCGTGTTGCAACCGGTATCGCTTAAAAATTCAGAAACGCAAGCAACCTTGGCTTCCTACGCGCCCGACTTGATCGTGGTGGTGGCCTACGGCAAAATTTTGCCCAAAGCGGTGTTGGAACTCCCGCGTTTCGGTTGTATCAACGTGCACGCGTCGCTGTTGCCGCGCTATCGCGGTGCCGCTCCCATTCAATGGGCGGTACTCAACGGCGAAGCGGTCAGCGGTGTGACCACCATGTTTATGAACGAGGGCTTGGATACGGGGGATATGTTGCTCAAAGCCGAATGCCCGATTGACGACGATATGACGGCGGGCGATCTGCATGACCGTTTATCAGAACTCGGTGCAGCACTGCTTTCACAAACGCTTGTCAAGGTGGAAGAGGGAACGCTGGAGCGCATTCCTCAAATCGACGACGATACGTGTTACGCGCCGATGCTGACCAAGGATCTGCGTGAGATCGACTTTACGATGCCCGCTTCGCAGGTGCACAACCGTGTTCGCGGCCTTAATCCGTGGCCGAGCGCGACGGTGTGGTTTGAGGGAAAACGCCTCAAATTACAACGCACCGCGGTGGGGGAGGCGTGCGACGCCGAGCCCGGTACGGTGGTCAGTACGCGCCCTGTCGCCATTGCCTGCGGCGAGAGAACGTCGCTCGTATTGGCGCAGGTGCAATATGAGGGCGGCAAAAGTTTGTCTGCCGAGGATTTCTTCCGTGGTCATCCGTTGACGGTCGGCCAACGATTTGGATATGTTACGCTACCCTAATGGAGGAAGTATGGCACTTTCGGTTCGTGCCGTTGCGGCATCGGCGCTGGCCGATCTGCATCGGCGACAAGGATATTCCAACATCGTGTTGGACGAGTTGCTCAAAAACGCGGCGGTCTCCCATGCCGACCGTAATTTGTTGTCGCGCCTTTTTTACGGTGTAATTGAGCGGCGATTGACGCTGGATTACGTGATCGGTCACGCTTCCTCTACCCCCATTCGCAAAATGCATCCGCTTGTGCGGGAAACCTTGCGCGTGGCGGTTTACCAACTGTTGTATATGGACCGCATCCCCGATGCCGCCGCCGTCAACGAGGCGGTTTCGGTAACACGGCAATTGAAACAAGGTCACGCTTCGGGGTTCGTCAACGGCGTGTTGCGGCGCATTTTGCGCGAAAAAGACAGCTTGTTTGCGAACTTGCCCGACGGCAACGAGGGATTGAGCATTCGGTATTCTTGTCCAACCGAGTTGATTTCCTTTTGGCAAAAAGCGTACGGATACGAGCGTGCAGAACAGATTCTTTCCTCCTTGAATGAAGAAGCGCCGGAGTATGTTCGCGTCAATACCTTGCGGACGAACGACGACGAATTTTCCCAAATCCTCGAAAAAGCGGGTATAAATCACCAAAAAATCGAAGATTTGCCGCACTGTTTTCGGGTGAATTGCGCGTATTTGCTAAAAAATCTTGAAACGGAAACGAAAAACTGCTATTATTATCAAGATATGGCCTCGCAATGGGCGTGCCTGGCGCTTGACGCGCAAGCAGGTGAGCGTGTTGCTGACGTGTGCGCAGCCCCCGGCGGCAAAAGTTTTACGGTGGCGCAGGCGATGCACGATCAAGGCCATCTGCTTTCGTGTGATATTTATGAGCATAAATGTCAAACGATGGCACAGCGTGCCGCCGACTTCGGTATTACGATGTTGCAAACAGCGGTTCGCGATGCGTCGGCCCCCATTCCGCGTGAATGGGAAGCGGCGTTTGACCGTGTGATGTGCGACGTGCCGTGTTCGGGTCTCGGTGTGATTCGCCGAAAACCCGAAATTCGTTACAAATCGCTTGGTGAAATGCAGGAGTTGCCTGCGTTGCAATACGCGATTTTGGAGCAGGGCGCCAAAATGGTGCGTGAGGGCGGTGTGTTGCAGTATTCTACCTGTACGCTTAACCCTGCCGAAAACGACGAAATTGTCGAGCGGTTTTTGCGCGAACATACGGAATTTTCCCCGCGTATGTTACCGCTTAACGCTTGTTTTGCGGCACTTGGAGAACCTCCATCTCACACGCTTACCTTATTTCCTTCCGTTCACGGAAGCGATGGCTTTTTCATTGCCGGATTTATCAAAAAGGCGGCGACCGAATGACAGTCGATATCAAATCTCTCACACGGGAACAACTGAAAAGCGAGATCATCGCACGGGGGTACCCGGCGTTTCGTGCCGCTCAAATCGGCGATTGGTTGGATAACGGATGTACGTCGTTTGAGGAGATGACCAATCTGCCGTTGTCACTGCGTCAGCAGTTGAAAGAAGCCTTTACCATCCCCGGTGTGAAAATTCTGAAAAAGTTAGAATCTCAACTCGATGAAACGGTGAAATATCTGTTTGAATTATCAGACGGGCACACGGTGGAATCGGTGTTGATGAAATATAAGCACGGATGGTCGCAATGCCTTTCCACACAGGTGGGATGCCGTATGGGATGTGCCTTTTGTGCCACCGGTATGGACGGGCTGGCGCGCAATTTGTTGCCGGCGGAAATGATGGCACAAATTGAAGCGGCACAACACGACCATGGAATTCGCGTTTCCTCCATCGTCTTGATGGGGATGGGCGAGCCGCTTGACAACTATGACAACGTGTTGCGCTTTTTGCAGATGTTGTCGCAAGAGGGCGGCGTCCGCATCGGGATGCGCCACATCTCGTTGTCCACGTGCGGTATGGTGGATGGCATCCGCCGTTTGATGGACGAACAATTGCAACTCACGTTATCTATTTCACTGCACGCGCCCAACAATCAAATCCGTTCCCGCATTATGCCGATCAACCGTCGGTGGCCGGTGGAAGAGTTGTTGGCCGTTTGCCGTGAATATACGCAAAAAACCGGACGGCGCATTTCGTTTGAATATGCGATGATGAACGGTGTAAACGACAGCGATGCGTGCGCGCTCGAATTGGCCGCACGTCTGAAAGGTATGTTGTGCCACGTCAATTTGATTCCTGCGAACGAAGTGGCGGGAAAAGAACATCGACGCAGTACGGCACAGCGCTTAAAACAATTTCAAACACTTTTGGAAAAACAAGGAATCAACGTGACGGTACGGCGGACGCTCGGCTCGGATATCAGTGCTTCGTGCGGGCAACTGCGGCGTCAACAACGAAGGGAGGAATAACCATGCGAACACTCGGTGCGTCCCACGTGGGGCGCGTGCGCACCAGCAATCAAGATGCGTTTATTTGCGGCAGTCTCAGCGAAAAAGCATCGTTTGCGGTGGTGTGTGACGGTATGGGCGGTGCCAACGGCGGCAACGTTGCCAGCAGCATTGCGGTTCGGATGGTGGCCGACCGATTGGTGGATGACTATCGTGACGTGATGGACGAAAAAGCGATACACGCCCTTTTCGCGCAAGCCATTGACGAAGCGAACGAAGCCGTTTTTAACGTCTCAATGGAAAATATGGACTTGCGCGGTATGGGCACAACGGTGGTGGCGGCGATCGCTACCGAACAGCGTGTAAGTGTGGCCTATGTGGGTGACAGCCGTGCGTATATCGTCACTCATGATACGATCGAACAGATCACCAGCGATCACTCGGTTGT
Organism: Clostridia bacterium; assembly: GCA_017434985.1. GTDB lineage: Bacteria > Bacillota > Clostridia > Oscillospirales > Acutalibacteraceae > RGIG3009. The sequence continues at coordinate 43,481 of JAFSFY010000061.1, forward strand.
ACAAGAGATGGTTGAGCAAGGTAAGATCACGCCCGAACAAGCCAAAACCCACCCGAAAAAGCACTTTTTGACGCGTGCGGTGGGTGTGGAAAGCGAAACGCAATGTGGTTTTGTTACCGTTCCGTTCCCGGAACAGGGTACGTTACTTTTGTGTACGGACGGTTTGAGCAATATGGTTGAAACGGATACCCTTCAATCGCTCATTCGCACGTTCCCCTTTGAAGAAATTCCCAACAAACTCATCAACACGGCCAATCTGGCGGGCGGCAGTGATAACATCACCGTTGTGGCATTGGTCGGAAACGAAAAGATGTAGGAGGTATGGATATGGATAAGTATATTGGCAAACGCTTGGACGGACGCTATGAGATTCGTGAAATAATCGGCGTTGGTGGTATGGCTTATGTGTATAAAGCCTACGACAACATTGACAATCGCATTGTGGCGGTCAAAATTCTCAAAGAAGAATATTTGGCAAACGAGGAATTTACCCGTCGCTTTAAAAACGAATCCAAAGCGATCGCGATTCTCTCGCATCCGAACATCGTCAAAGTGTACGACGTGAGTTTCGGCGAAAAAATGCAATACATCGTGATGGAGTGCGTGGACGGTATTACCCTCAAAGAGTATATCGACCAACAAAAAGAATTCAAATGGAAAGAAGCGGTGCACTTTACGGTGCAGATTTTGCGTGCGTTGCAACACGCACACGACAAAGGCATCGTCCACCGCGACATCAAACCGCAAAACATTATGTTGCTGCCCGACGGCACCATCAAGGTAGCCGATTTTGGTATTGCGCGTTTCTCACGACAGGATATCCGTACCACCCGTTCCACCGAAAAAGCGATTGGTTCGGTGCATTATATCAGTCCCGAACAAGCCAGAGGCGATATTACCGATGAAAAAGCCGACATTTATTCGGTTGGTGTGATGCTGTACGAAATGCTCACCGGCAAACTGCCGTTTGAGGCGGAAAGCGCCGTGTCGGTGGCCATTATGCAACTGCAATCGGAAGCAAAACCCCCGCGGGAGATCGACCCGAACATCCCCGAAGGTCTCGAAGACATCACCGTCAAGGCGATGCAAAAAGACCCTTCCAAACGGTATCAATCGGCAGCGGAAATGCTCAACGATATTGATGAGTTTAAAAAGAATCCCAGTATTCATTTTGAGTACAAGTACTTTGTGGATGAAAGTCCCACGCGGTATATGGAAACCATCACTCGCGTGAAGGGCGATTCTTCTGCGGATCCTCGTCCCACCGAACCGAAAGGGGAAAAGAGTGAGAAAAAACCGTTCCCCACTATTCCCGTGTTGTGCGCGGTGGCGGGTGCTTTCTTGCTGGTGGCTCTCATCTTTGTGGGCACCATTTTCGTTCCGAAGTTGTTCCCCGGTGCCGGCGGTGGTTCCGAGATTGTGGTGCCGAACTTTGTCGGCATGACGCTGGAGGAAGTGAATAGCAACGCGGAATGGAAAGAAGCCTTCACCTTCAAAGACCCCGTCCTGCAAGAATACAGTGAAGAGCCGGTCGGCACCATCATTAAGCAAGACTTGAAAGAGGGAACGCCGGTTAAAAAAGGCACCAAGACGATCACCTTGACGGTGAGCCGCGGTCCGCATATGGTGCGCGTTCCCGATGTGGTCGGTCAACACCGTGATCAAGCGGAAGCGGCTCTCAAAAATGCGGGATTCGACGTGAAATATATGCCTGAATCGAACGACGAAGTGCAAGAAAATTTCGTCATTTCGCTCTCGCCGGCTGAGTATCCCAACGAACTCGTGTACGGTTCTGCCATCACGATGGTGGTCAGCACCGGCAGTGCGCCGGTGGAACCGGTGGAAGTGCCGGAAGTGATCAACCTTTCGCTTGAACAAGCCAAATCCCTGTTGCTTGCCAAAGGTTTTGTGGTCAATGACAGCGACATTACCTACGTGAACAATGCGGGTGTCCCGAAAGATACGGTTGTGAAACAAAGCATTCTCGGCGGTCAAACAGCGGTGCCCGGTACCACCATTTCGCTGGAAGTCAGCACCGGCTACAAGGACGTGGAACTCCAGATTCCGCTTCCCAACAGTGAGTTGGCGGTCGATTTACGCGTGTACGTTGACGGTATTTTGAAAGATTCGCAAAACGGCGTGTTGCCGAACGTGCTTGGCGTTTGGAAGATCACGCTTGGCGAAGTGAAGAATTCCTACAACGTGCGTGTGGATATCGCGAAACACGGCAGTGGCACGTTTGAAAAATATGCCGAATATCAGGTGAACGGTTTGGACGGCAAAGCTACCGAACTGTATCGCGACGATAACGTGCTGAACAAGTACACCACCGTGGCGACCACCACGACAACGGCGGCCCCTACCACCACCACGACGACGACCCCCACCTCCACGGTCGAATCGGTTGTTTCGCCGGTGCCGACCACACCGTCGTCCACCGTCGGTGGGGAAGGATAACCTCATGAAAGAGGAACAACAAGGACGTTTACTGCAAGTGATCGGCGGCTTCTATTACGTAGAAGCCGCCGATACGGTATATGAATGCAAAGCACGCGGCATCCTGCGCCAACAAGGTATTTCGCCCGTTGCGGGTGATCGGGTGACTGTCACGGTATCCGAAAACGGCAAAGGTGTGGTGGAGGGCGTGTTGCCCCGTCGCAACGTATTGGTGCGCCCGCCGGTGGCCAATTTGGACTGCTTGGCGATCGTGGTTTCACTCACGCAACCGCGTCCGCATCTGCTGCTGGTGGATAAGATGATCGCGTTGGCGGAACATCACGACATCGAGCCCATCGTTATCGTTACCAAAACCGATTTGGATGCTGAACCCTTCCCGATCGACGTGTACCGAAACGCCGGTTTTTCGGTGTTTTCCACCACCGTTAGTGACCCGACGAGCGTTGCTTCGCTTAAAGAATATCTGCGCGGTAAAGCAACGGCTTTTACGGGCAACTCCGGTGTGGGAAAATCCACGTTGCTGAATTTGTTGGATCCATCGCTGATGCGCGAAACGGGGGAGATCAGTCAAAAGCTCGGGCGTGGTCGTCACACGACCCGTTCGGCGGTGTTGATTCCTTTATTGGATGGCGGTTATTGGGTGGATACGCCCGGCTTTTCGTCGTTGGATACCGAGCGGGTGGCGGTGCTGGACAAAGAATCGGTCGGCAACTGTTTCCGCGAATTTGACGAGTATGCGACGCAGTGTCGGTTCACGGGCTGCTCCCATGTGAGCGAACCCGATTGTGCCGTGCGAAATGCCGTGGAACGTGGCGCAATCGCCGGGTCGCGTTATGACAGTTACGTGGCGATGTACAAAGAAGCCCAAAAACGCAAACAATGGTAAAACAGACGAGCGAAAACGCAATACGGCGTTTTCGCTCATTTTTTGTTTTCTACCAAAAAATTGTGACAAAAGTAAAAAAACACCCACTTTTTTTCACTTTTCCCTTGAAAAATAGACAAGAATTGTGTACAATTAGTTTGTATATGTGTACATATATCTATATCTTGTGCTTGCCCTTGTCGTAACAGTTCATTTTGAAAGGCTGACATTCAGCCGTGTAGAGGAGAGTAACTATGGCGAATCGGTTGTTTTTGGGAATCATCAATCAAATGAAGGAAGCGATTGACCGCACGATCGGCGTAATGGACGATACGTGTACCGTCATCGCGTGCAGTGATTTGAGCCGTATGGGCGAAAGCAGCGAAGCTCTTTCCGTGGAAATGTCGGCCGGTCAAGAACTGTTTGTGTTTGAAGGTTACACCTACAAAACGTTCGGTTCCCGTCTCAGCGGCGATTATGTTGCTTTTGTGGAAGGCAACGACGAAATGGCCGCCCGTTACGTGAATTTGCTGACCATCACGCTTGATAGTGTGAAGCAATATTACGACGAGAAATACGATCGCGCCAATTTCATTAAAAACGTGATTTTGGACAACATTTTGCCGGGCGATATTTACCTCAAGGCGCGCGAGTTGCATTTCAACAATGACGCCTCTCGCGTGGTGTTGCTTGTGCATATTCAAAACCGTACCGAAGTTTCGGTGTTTGACGTGCTGCGCAATTTGTTTCCCGACAAGAATAAAGACTTCATTATCAGCATCAGCGAGAGTGATATTGCCGTAGTGAAAGAAATTCGTCCCAACACCGAATCCAAGGATTTGGAAAAATTAGCGCAATCCATTTCGGATACGCTCGGCGGTGAGTTCTATACTCGTTGCAGCGTCGGTATCGGCACCGCAACGGAAGGCATCAAAAACTTGGCTCGCTCTTTCAAAGAGGCGCAGGTTGCGTTGGAGGTCGGGAAAGTATTTGATACCGAAAAATCCATCATCAGTTACGATAACCTCGGCGTGGCGCGTCTGATTTATCAGTTGCCTACTACCTTGTGCGATATGTTCCTCAAAGAGGTGTTTAAGCGCGATTCGGTCGATTCGCTCGATCAAGAAACGCTCTTCACCATTCAGAAATTCTTTGAGAACAACTTGAACGTTTCCGAAACGTCGCGCAAATTGTTCGTGCATCGCAACACGCTCGTGTATCGTTTGGAAAAAATCAAACGCATCACCGGTTTGGATCTGCGTGAGTTTGACGATGCCATCATCTTCAAAGTGGCCTTGATGGTGAAAAAATACTTGAACGCCAATCCTGTCAAGTATTAAGTTGTCGGTGGGCATTTCCAATATATGTGGGTTGCCCCGCCGGTACGGTTCGTGTAAAATGAAGATAGTCGAAAAGGACAGGAGGTGCGTTTTTTGATCGAGTTTAGAGGCGTACATAAACGGTACGATACCGGCATTGAGGCCTTGAAAGGCGTGGATATTAAAATTGACGCCGGTGAATTTGTGTTTATCGTCGGTGCATCCGGCGCCGGTAAGAGCACCTTTTTAAAACTCATCACGCGTGAAGAGGTGGCCAACTCCGGTGAGGTCATCGTCAGTAATTTTAAATTATCCAAGCTCAAAAAACGCCAAATTCCGTATTTGCGCCGTTCGATGGGCATTGTGTTTCAAGATTTCCGCCTCATCGATACGATGACGGTGTATGATAACGTCGCGTTCGCCATGCGTGTGGTGGGCGCTTCCCAAAAAGATATTCGCAAGCGTATCCCGTACGTGTTGGGATTGGTCGGTTTGCAAAACAAATCCAAGGCTTACCCGATGGAACTGTCCGGCGGTGAACAGCAGCGTGTCGGTTTGGCACGTGCGCTTGTCAACAACCCGTCCATGATCGTGGCGGACGAGCCGACGGGAAACATCGACCCCGATATGTCGTACGAAATTATGGAATTGCTCACCGAGATCAATCGTCGCGGCACGACGGTCATTATCGTCACGCACGAACGGGATTTGGTGAAAGCCTTCCAACGCCGCGTCATTGAAATTCGCGACGGCCTCGTTGTTTCCGACACCAAGGATGAGGAGGTGGCGTCGTATGAGATTTAATATGTTTCGCTATCTCGTCAAAGAGGGCTACCGCAGTTTGCGGAAGAATTTGTTTATGTCGGCGGCGTCCATCTTGGTTCTCGTTTGCTGTTTGCTGATTACCGGTTGTGCGTATTTGGTTTTTGAAAACGTCAACCACGGTTTTGAATGGGCCTATCAACAAAACATTGTAGTGGCGTATTCCCAAAAAGGGTCCACATCGGAACAAAACACAGCCATTCAAACCGCGATCGGCGGAATGGACAATGTTTCTGAAGTGATCTTCGAATCCAAAGAAGCATTGCTTGAACGCTACAGTGCCGAGTTTGGTGAGCTGTTGGACGATTTGAAAGAGGACAATCCCCTGCAAGATGCATTCATTGTCCGCTTGAAGGATCTCTCTTTGTTTGATGCCACGGTGACGGCGATTGAAGCTGTCGAAGGGGTCGACTCGGTCGATTATAACGCCGATTTGTCCGCGATGTTGGTGAAAATACGGGACGTGGTGCTTCATATCGGTGCCTGGATCATTTTGCTGTTATTGCTGGTATCACTGTTTATCATTGCCAACACCATTAAACTGACGGTGTACACCCGTCGTTTGGAGATCCACATTATGCGTTCGGTCGGTGCGACCGCGTGGTTCATTCGCTTCCCCTTTATGATCGAAGGCGCCTTGCTTGGCACCACGGCGGGGACGTTGGCCTACGGATTGGTGTTTGGTGTGTATCAAGTGGTTTGCCACTATTTCCCCAAAACGGCCATGTTCCAACTGATCTCGTTTGCTGACGTGTGGTTCACGTTGTTGATCGGTTTCTTGGCGGGCGGTATGGTGGTCGGTCTGCTCGGCAGTACCATTTCCACCGGTCGCTACTTAAAAGAACAAACCGAATGATTTTGTAAAAAGGAGGCATACACAATGGGTCGTTCGTGTGCAAAACGGTTTTCGATAAAAGTATGGGCGCTGTGTGCGGCAACGGCCTTGTTGTTGGCAATGCCCCTACTGTGTTCTTCCTCGGTTGCGGCGGACGAAGTTGCCGACAAGCGCAACGAGATCGCCCAACTGAAAGAGGAACAAAAACAACTCGAAGCGAGTATGAAAGACCTCGGTGACGATATTGACAGTCAGCAAGCCAAGGTCAGCCAACTCAATAAAAAGGTGAAAAACCTTGAAAAGCAGATCGAAGCGTACGAAACGCAGATCGGTCTTCTTGACAAACAAATTGCCGCGCAAGATAAGCGAATCGAAGAATTGAACACTGAGATCAAGAGTAAAGAAGACTTGATGCTCGCCATTCTCACTAAGCTTAAAAAGCGTGCTGCCGCCATCACCAAAACGGGAAACTATTCCGCCTTTCAGATGTTATTCGATACCGAAAAATACGAGGATTACCTGCTGAAATCGCAGATTTTGGAATGTGTTGCCGCACATGATGAGGGGCTTATCGACCAAGCGGAAGAAGAAAAACGCGGCATTGCCCAAAAGCGCGGGGAAGTGGAGGCGGAGAAAGAGAAGACTCTCGCCGACAAAGCCGAGCAAGAGACCTTGAAAGGTGAACTTGACGGACAATTTACCTCGCTTGATAAACTTTACACACAAGCGTATAACGAGCAGGTGGCTCTGGAAAAGAAAATGGGCACCTACGAGGCACGCCAAGCCAAACTGAAAAAAGCTGAGGAAGAACTCGAAAAAGAGATCGAGGCACTTCTCAACACGGAAACTTCCGCTACCTACGGCGGCAAAATGTATTGGCCCGTGCCGGCGGTGAAAATGATTTCGTGTACGTATGGGCAAAAACCAACCTATTTTCACGGCGGCACCGACATTTGGGGTCCCGGCATTTTGAAAAAGCCCATTATCGCTTCGGCAGACGGTGTGGTTGTCAAATCGGTTAAGATGCATTACAGTTACGGTAACTACGTGATGATCGACCACGGTTTGGACGAAAAGGGTCGCCGTATTATGACATTGTATGCTCATATGTATTCTGCACCCTCCGTTTCCGAGGGCCAGCAGGTCACCGGCGGAAAAACGCAGTTGGGCTTAGTGGGCTCCACCGGCAACTCTACCGGCCCGCACCTGCACTTTGAAGTGCGTGTAGACGGTAAACGTGTTGACCCTGTCGGTCAAGGGTACATCAAAAAACCATAAACTCATACAGCCCACGGACAGTCTGTGGGCTGTTGTGCTTTGTTGCGAACGGGAGGGAACGCAATGCAAATGGGAAAACGGTTGGCGGCATGGTTGTCGGTTGCGGCGGCTGTGGCGGTGATGTTGACACCGTGCGCCGTTACGGCAGAATCCGTCGACGATAAGCGAGACGAACTTGCCGACCTGCGTGACGAGCAACAAGAGTTGGAAGAAGCCATCAGTAATTTGACCGACAGCGTCGAAGATCAACAATTAAAAGTTTCCAAATTAAACGCACAAGTGAAAAATTTGGAAGATCAATTGACGGCGTATGAAGAAACGATCGCGTCGATTGACAGAGAAATTGCGGAAAAAGAAGAACGCATTTTCACCCTCAATCAGGAGATCGTTGTCAAAGAACGATTGATGGAAGCCATCCTCCAAAAACTCAAAAAACGCGTGGCCGCCATCGCCAAAACGGGGAATTATTCCTCTTTCCAACTGTTGATGAGCACCGCGGATTATGAGGATTATTTGTTAAAATCGAACGTACTGTCCCGCATCAGTGATCACGATCAGCAATTGATCGCACAAGCAGAACGTGAGAAAGCGATCATTACGCAAAAGCGACGGGAAGTGGAGCAAGAACGCGAAGCGGCCATCGCCGCCAAAGAGGAACAAGAACAGCTGAAAGGTGAAGTGGATGAGCAGTTCAATAAATTGGAAGTGCTCTATCAAACAGCCTACCAAGAAAAAGTGAATCTCGAAAAGAAACTCGGCACCTATGAGAAGCAACAAGAACGGTTGCGCCAGGCGGAAGAAGCCGTGTTGAAAGAGATCGAAGAGATGCTCAACACAGAAGACGGGAAGACGGTGGGCAACTACAACGGCACGATGGTGTGGCCGGTTCCCTCCGTCAACCAAATCTCTTGCACGTACGGACAAAAGAGCGACTATTTTCATTGGGGCACCGATATTTGGGGCCCGGGCATTGTGAAGGATCCCATTTACGCGGCGGCCGACGGCGTTGTCGTGAAAGCGAAGTGGAACGATAGCTGGGGTTGGTATACGATGATTGACCACGGTGTCAACAGTAACGGCGTGCGCGTGATGACGTTGTATGCCCATATGTATCAACCGGCTTTCGTGTCGGTCGGGCAAACGGTTGAGGCAGGGAAGACCCCGCTCGGTATCGTGGGCAATACGGGCAACTCCAAAGGTGCCCACCTGCATTTTGAAGTATACGAAGACGGGCGCCGTGTGGACGCCATTGCCAAAGGCTATATTGCCAAACCGTAGAGGTGAGTATATGAACAAAAAGATTTCATTGGGTATTGCGATCACCGTCATTATTTTGGCGGTCGCGTTGACCTTGTCGGCAACGATGGTGTTGTCGATGCGCTATTTCAGTTCGCTGGTCAGCAACGTCGGACAACGTGAGGCTATGTACGATTACATTGATGAGATCGACGCTTCGGCGCGGCAATACTATACCATTGACGAAGAAAAATTGCGCACCGCTTTGGCGGAAGGATACGTCGGCGGTTTGGGCGACGTGTATGCCGAATACTTATCTGCCGAAGAGTTTCAAGCGGTGCAAAGTACCTTGGCGGGTAACCGCACGGGTTTTGGTATTCAAGTTACGCTTTCGCGTGACAACCAATTGGTCATTTCCTCGGTCGATGTCAACTCGCCTGCCGCGCTTTCCGGCATTGAAAAAGGCGATATTTTGCTCGCGATCGACGGGGAAGAACTCACCGGTGCGTTGTATTCCACCGTGCAATCCAAACTCAATTCCTCCGAGAAGATCGTGTTGTCGGTCAGCCATTCGGGCTTGCAGTCGGCGGTGGAATTGACGGCTAACACCTACACCAACGTCAGCGTGGAAAGCCGTATCATCAGCGACAACGTCGGCTATATCGGCATTTCGGATTTCAACAACTTGACGCCGCTTCAATTCAAAAATGCTTACAACGAATTGACCCAAAACGGCGCTGCCTATTTCATTTTTGACGTCCGCAACAACCGCGGCGGCTCGCTCGATGCGGTGAAAGAGATTTTGGATTATCTCTTGCCGCGCGGTCCGTATGCCGTGTGCGAGGAAAAGAACGTCAAAGAAACCTTTACGGCGGAAGATTCCTATGAGATCACAGGGGCTTCGGCAACCCTCATCAACGGTCGTACAGCGGGGGAGGCGGAATTGTTTGCGGCCGCCTTGCAAGACCGTTCCAAGACCAAATTGGTCGGCACCTCCACCGAGGGCAAAGCCGTGGTGCAAAACTACTATTCCATCGACTCGGATAAAGCCGCCGTTCGCTTAACGGTGGGCAAGTTGTCACTGATGCAAAGCGGCAAAACATGGGCCGATACCGGCCTTTATCCCGACGCGATGGTGGACTTGTCTTACGAAACACTGTTGTATTTTGACTTGCTTAACGACAGTGAAGATGCACAGCTGCAAAAGGCAATCTCGCTCGTGCGCGAAAACACGCAGTTGTCGATGGGGGATGAGGAAAATTTGAAAGCCCCCACCACGACAACAGCCGCCACCTCAGCATCTGCCACTACCACAACCAAATAAGAAAAAGCCGTCTGCAAAAATGCAGGCGGCTTTTTTGCAATGGTATTCAGAAAAAATTGTCTATATAGATGAAAGGCCTTTACAAAGAAAGGAGGATACCGTGAAAGATGAAATGATCATTGCCCTGTATTTAGAGCGAAACGAAACGGCCCTATCGGAAACGAAAGACAAATACGGTAACTATTGTTTTCGTATTTCATATAATATTCTGCACAATTGGGAAGATGCCGAAGAATGCTTAAACGATACGTGGCAACGAGCATGGGACAGCATTCCGCCGCAGATCCCCGAGAGGTTGTCTGTGTATTTGGGGAAGATCACGCGCAATCTATCTCTTAACCGCCTGAAACAGGCCAACGCCGCAAAACGCGGATGCGGACAACGAGATCTGGCACTTGCCGAACTACAGGAGTGCATTCCCGACAGACAACGTGTGGAACAGGCGGTGGAAGATAAGCGGATAACAGAGGTGATCGAACGCTTTCTGTACGATCAACCGTCACTCAAACGACGTTTATTTCTGCGCCGGTATTGGTATTTGGATTCGATAACGGATCTGGCTCGCCGTTTCGGTATAACGGAGAGCAAGGTGACGTCGGTTCTGTTCCGTATGCGCAAAGAACTGAAAAAACAATTACAAAAGGAGGATATTTGCCTATGAATAGCGAACGGTTATTGATGGCGATGACGGATATTGATGACCGCTTGATCGTCGATGCCGCACGATGTGTATCGGTGCGGTCGAGTGCAAAACGAGTACCGCTTGCGCGGTTAGCGGCGATGGCCGCCGCTATGGTTTTGTTGTTGGGCTATGCGGTGGTAAAATGGGGCGTTGAGTCCTCAAACGATACTTTGCCGATCATAACAGTATCGAGTGCAAGCGAGGGCGGTTGGGGCTACGAAGGGTATATGGCTTACGATATTGCCGATCTTGTTAGCGCAAACCCTTGGCGCGAAGGTGCAGAGGTGGCGACCTTACCCGTTTACCAAAATGTTTCGCTTCGCGAAAGTGACGCGCCGCTTCTCAACGAGATGCAGGCGGTACTGTCAGAAACGGCGTCGCGCTTATCGTTGAATACGAGCGAATTTGAAAACGGTCATGTGGAAGACGACGGCGTTGAGATCACCTTGGTAGGGAAGAGTGATGCGGTGCACATTGCGGTGGATACCTCGTTAGGCGTGACCGTTCATTTCAAGGAAGGGGTTGCTTTACCGAGTGACTATCATTTTTCACATTACTCGACCTATCAAGAAATGTGCGCTGTCGCCGATTATTTGCAACACGAATACCGCACGCTGATTGCGTTTGCCGATCCGCAGGTCAACATTTACGGCGGCAATTATACCATCTATGGCGATCAAGGCTATCATTTGGAGTTTTTTAACAATGCTGCTACCCTTACCGAAGCGTTGCAAAACTATCATTTTGAGAGAGTTGGTTTTTATTGTGATGATGAAGGACGACTGTCTTTTATTCGTCTGTTTCGGTATGATCTCTCGAAAAAAATGGGCGATTATCCGCTTATAACGGCAAGCGAGGCGAAGCAAGCTTTGTTGCGAGGAGAATACATCACATCGGTCCCGCACGATTTGACGGGAGAAGAAACAGTCGCTAAGGTAGAGCTGGTCTATCGAACCGGTCGGAATGAAAAATACTATTTACCATACTACCGCTTTTACGTGGAGATACCCGACAGCGGCAACCGCGCTCCTCTTAAGGACTACGGTACCTATTACGTGCCTGCCGTGCAAGCGCGGTATTTGAATGTGACGACGTGGGACGGAAGTTTCAACGGTTAACCATAAAACGACCGCTTGAGCAAACGCTCAAGCGGTCGTTTCTTATTCAGTCGTATAGGTGTTATAAAGCTCGTAATAGGCGTTTTTCTTTGCCATCAAGTCGTGATGACTGCCTTGCTCCACAATGCCGTTGTCACCAATGACGATGATCTTATCAGCGTTTTTAATGGTGGTCAAACGATGTGCGATGATGAGGGTCGTCCGCCCTTTCGCCAAACGGGAGAGGGATTGCTGAACCAAGCGTTCGCTTTCGTTGTCCAGTGCCGAAGTCGCCTCGTCCAAAATGAGGATCGGCGGATTTTTGAGGAAGACACGTGCAATGGAAATGCGCTGCTTTTGGCCACCCGACAGTTTTACGCCGCGTTCACCGACGTAGGTGTCGTAGCCGTTTGGTAAGCCGCGGATAAACTCGTCGGCGCCGGCGAGTATTGCCGCTTCGCGAATCTCTTCCTGCGTGGCACCCGGTTTGCCGTAGGCAATGTTCTCGTACACCGAGCCCGAGAAGAGATACACGTCTTGCTGTACGATGCCGATGTTGTTGCGCAGCGATTCAAGCGACAGGTCTCGAATATCCACGCCGTCAATTTCCACCGTCCCGTCTTGGATATCGTAAAAACGGGGAATCAAGGCAGAAATGGTGGTTTTACCGCCGCCCGACGGGCCGACCAACGCCACACATTTACCCGGTTCAATGGTGAGGTCCATATGGTGCAAAACTTCTTCGTTTTCACTGGAATAACGGAACGTAACGTCCTTGAACCGAATATCGCCGGAAACGCTTGTGAGTTCTTTGGCGTTTTCGGTGTTGACGATGGAGGGCTCCACGTCCATCACTTCGAAGAACCGTTCAATGCCGGTCATACCGCGCTGGAATTGTTCTGCAAACTCCACGATACGGCGAATGGAATTGAGCAACGTGCTGACAAACAACAGATACGCCATAAAATCGGGGGTGGTGAGGGTGCCGTTGCGCAAAAACAACGCGCCGACCACCACGATGATGATGTACATAATTCCGTCAAACAAACGGGTGGTGGATTGGAACCCGCCCATATACCGGTACACTTTTTTCTTGATGGCCAAAAAGCCCTGGTTGCCTTTTTCGAATTTGGCTTGCTCGATCTCCTCGTTGGCGAACGATTTCACCACGCGGATACCAAGCAGACTGTCTTCCACCTGCGAGTTGAGCTCCGCCACCTTTTTGCGCGATTCGCGGAATCCCGCCCGCATACGGCGGTTGAAGAAGGAGAGGATCAAAATCATCGGCGGAATGGTGGCGAATACGATGAGAGTGAGCCATACGTTCATCGTGCACAAAATGCTGAACGAGGCGATAATCTTGATTCCCGCGATAAAAAATTCCTCGGGACAGTGGTGAGCGAATTCCGTCACGTCAAACAGGTCATTGGTGATGCGCGACATCAGGGTGCCGACCTTCGCGTTGTCATAATACGAGAAGGGCAGTTTCATCAAATGATCGAACATATCCCGCCGCAGTTCGGTTTCGATGCGGGTGCCCATCACGTGACCGACGGTTGCCATATAATAGTAAGCGGCTGTGTCGATGATGCGGAGCACCAAATAAAGGATGCCGCATTTGGCAATCAGTGACACGGTGAGCAACGCTATGTCGGTGGTGGCGGCATCGGTAATGCGGCGCACGATCATCGGCAACACGAGTTCGCACAACGTGGTCAGCGACGCGCAAAACAGATCCAGCAGTAGGATGCCCCAATATTTACGATAGTACGGTAAAAAACGACGGATTTTTCCCGATGTTTTCATTCCATTCACGCCTTTTTCTAAACTTTGTCCTTTATTATATAATTTTTTGAGATTCGAATCAAGAGATTCACGCAAAGAAAATGCAAAAAACTGTTGCAAATGAACGCGCAATTGGTATAATGAAAACAAAAGAAAGGAAAGGGGTCATACAATGAATCAGCTCCTCTGTAACGCCAAATGGATTTGGTGTAATGCAAACCCGAAAGCCGACGAATACGGTGAATTTGTGGACAAATTTTTCTTTAACGGTGGTAAAGCCGTATTGAAAATTTCGGCCGACAGCAACTATGCCGCTTACCTGAACGGTGAATTGGTTGCCTTCGGCCAATACGCAGATTTTCCGCACGATAAAGTGTACGATGAGATCGATATTACCGCCCATTGCCAATCGGGTGAAAACCGTTTGGCGATCATCGTGTGGTACTACGGTATCGATACGTCGCTTGTCTATTATCTGGGCAAGGCAGCACTGATGTATACGGTGGCCGTCGATGGTGACGTGTGTTGCCAAAGCGACGAAACCACCCTTTCTCGTATGAGCCGTGCCTATCAAAACCATCGTTGCAAGCTCATTACCAATCAAGTAGGTTTTTCCTACACCTACGACGCCAACAAAGAAGACGCGTGGCTCACTGCCGATTGTGAGGGGTTTGCCCCGTCTGTGGTGGTGGAACAAACCTTGCCGCTTCGTGTGCGCCCCTGCAAGCGTCTTGAATTGCGCGCTCCCGTTGTCGGAAAAGAATGCAAACGTTTTCGCGACGGCGGCGTCATTTATGATCTCGGTGGGGAAGAGGTCGGCTTCTTGCAGATGGAGTTTACCGCTCCGTATGAACAATCGGTCATCATTTCTTACGGTGAGCATTTGGAAGACGGCTGCGTTCGTCGCTTGATCGACGGTCGCGATTTCAGTGTTGTCTACCGCGCCAAAGCGGGGAAAAACGTGTTTCTCAATCCTTTCCGCCGTTTGGGTGCTGCCTACTTGGAGGTACATAGCGAATTGCCCATCGACGATATGCAAATCGCTCTGCGCCCGACGATGTACCCGCTTGAGGAAAAACCACGCCCGAAGGGATTGACATCGTTCCAAAATAAATTGTACGATATGTGCGTGCGCACGCTTGTTTTGTGTGCGCACGAACACTACGAGGATTGCCCGTGGCGCGAGCAGGGATTGTACGCGATGGACAGCCGCAATCAAATGTTGTGCGGCTACTATGCGTTCAGCGAATACGAATTCGCTCGTGCCAGCTTGCAACTGATGTCCAAAGACAATCGCGAAGATGGTTTGCTTTCTTGCTGCTATCCGATGTCGATGGATTTCCTCATTCCCAGTTTCTCCCTCCACTATTTCACCTCGTGTCACGAGTATATGAAATATAGCGGTGACGAAGATTTCATTGAAGAAATTTTCCCGAAATTACAATCCATCTTGCGCGCCTTTACTGACCGTATTGGTGATGACGGACTGGTTCCCGGTTTTGTGGATACCGAGTGCAAGGCGGCCGCATACACCGGCGGCAGTCGCTATTTCAACTTCTACGAATGGCGCGAAGGTCTCGATGGTTGCGGCCCCGAAGCGAAAGACGGATTGCCCGATTTGCTCCTCAACACCTTGTTGTCCAAGGCGTTGCAACACATGGCGGCGATGGCTGAACAATTGGGGAAAGACGGCAGCGAGTATGTATCTCTCTCCGATGCGATCAACGAAGCGGTTCGTCGGGAATATCTCGGTGACGATCACCTTTTCTATGATTTTGGTTCGCACCAAACGAAGAGCGAACTCGGCAACGCGCTGGCGGTGTTGTGCGGTGCGGCCAAAGAGGAAGACTTGGCGGCCATTGAACAATTCTTGCTTACCGACTGTGACAAAACGCCCGTCACATTGTCGATGCGTTGCTTCAAATACGATGCCTTGCTCAAACTGAATGCCGCGAACGCCGCCTTTGTTTTGAAGGATATCGAAAGGACCTATACGCCCATTGTCGAATATGGCGGCACCACCGTCTGGGAAGACGAAGGCGGTTGTCAGTCGTTTGATGCGGCGGGCAGTATGTGCCACGGCTGGAGTGCACTACCGATTTATTATTATCACACGTTGCTGAACCAATAAAAAAACGGCTCTGTCTGTGCGACAGAGCCGTTTTTTATAAGATGTAGAATAGGACGGAAACGTATTGCAGAATACTGCCCAACACGACAAATAAGTGAAAAATCGAGTGCATATAGCGGTGCTTTTTGCCAAATCCGTAAATCACCGCACCGACCGTGTAGGAAACGCCGCCGGCGAGCATCCACAAAAGGCCGCCGAGGGGAATCGAATTGATGGCGGGTTTTACCGCCAACAGCACGCTCCATCCCATACCGATGTAGCAGATCATCGACAATTTGGCGTATTTTTTTAGGTCGATGGCGGTGAATACAGCCCCCAAAGCAGCGCATCCCCACACAATACCGAACAACGTCCAACCCCATCCGGGGGAGTGGGGTCGAATGGCGCACAGTGCCACAGGGGTGTATGTGCCGCCGATGAGCAGATAAATGGTGCAGTGATCAATGACCTGCATCACCTTTTTTCCAAGTGAGGCGTGTAACCCGTGATATACGCTGGAAACCGTGTAGAGGAGTACCATTGAGCCGCCGTAGATAGCGGCGCTCACCACCGACCACGCGTCGCGGTACAATGCGGCGTAAATGACACAGGTGACCAAGGCGATCACGCCGAAACCACCGCCCACGATGTGGGAGGCCATATTAAAAATTTCCTCACCTTTGGTATAATTCGGTAATGAACGATGGGGGAGCGGAGTTCGTTTCATAAGGGGTATCCTTTCGTGACTTGAATGATAAGAATAGTGTACACGCGTTTTGGAAATTTTTCAAACTAATTTTTGATATTGGCACTATACAAATGAGGAATGGAAATGTAGAGAAGAAGCGTCGCGCTCTCGCGACAGTAGAGAAACTAAAAACCCCGTCAATCCCGCTTGAATGCTATTCAAGCGCGCTCCCGAGATACGCAAAATTATACCCCCAAAAACAGCACCGCTCCCATAGGTAATATCCCTACGGGAGCGGTTTGCTTATTGTTTTATACTCCTTGAAGAGCCTTGACAATTTGAATAACTACAAGCACTAGTGAGGCTATCTTCGTCAATAGAATAATTGCGTCAGATGTTACATTTCCTTTGGATTCTGTTTTGCTTTTGGCATTTA